>CAYPUQ010000008.1:0-9729 GCA_964413655.1 uncultured Solibacteraceae bacterium
GGAAAGGGCCGACTGTACGCGGCCACTTCGTCAAGGACGGCGCGCCGACGACATCCGCCGGCAAAAATGCTGACGTTTTAGCCCGGCGTCAACACTCTGCTATCTCAGCAGCGATCTTTGCGCCCCGACGCTCGATACCAAACGATTTCAGAAGGTTGCGCACCGTTGCTCTTCTAGGTTGCTTACCATCTCTCAGTTGCTGAACAATGGCGACGAAGCGGCCTGGGATTGGGTCTGTGGCATCTGCGACATAACGTACGATTATAAGCGTTAACAGCGTTAACAATATCACGACTTGAACCTTGTCGGTTTGTGCTAGTCCTGGCTCATAAGCGCTGAAACGGGCGTGTACACCCAGTGCCCGTGGCTTCTGCCGACATACCATCTCCCATGATCGAGACGATGGCGCCTGCAAGGGCCTGCGTCGACTCCAGGCCTACTTGTTCTGAACTGGCGGATGACCCGGCGGCAAGTCGCCCTGCGGCGGTGCATCCATGCCGCCTTCGCCGTGCGGGGAACCACCGGTTTCAGTCTTAGTCTTAACCGTCCACCGGTTGCCCTGCCGTTCCAGCGTGTACTGCATGCTCATGCCCCCACCGCCGCCCTTCGGCTGGAAACTCACCGTGGCTTCCGCTTCGTTCTCGCGAAACGTGACAGCGGTGACGTCGACACTCATCGCCGAGAGGTCGAGATCCAAGCCCTGGCGGCCGGAAAGGTGGTCGATTACCGCTTGCCGCACCGCTTCCTTACTTTGGATATCGCGGCTGCACGCCGTCATGAAGAGCGCCAGCGCGGCGATCACGCTCGCGAGAGTTCGGTTCATCTAGCTTCTCCGGAACGGGAACATGGCCTCTTGAACTGGCACGCCCCGCACTTCTATCTGCTTCAGGTCTGCCGTGCCGAGGCCCATGCTTTCGGCCAGTAACAGGGTGTTATCGCAGTCCTTAAACGGCCCCACGTTCCTGCCGGCTCGCGGGTCGTAGCCCATCAGCGCCGTGCCCACCGTGTCCGTCGTCACTGGATTCGTGCCCACGATCAGCAGCCCCGGCTTCACATGCCGGAGCCCGCGAATCCACGGGCCCTCACCGCCGGTCACGGTCTCGATGCCGTCGATGAACGAAATGTGGATCGGCCGCGCGGCTACCAACTCGGTCGTGACGCGTGGCATCCGGTAACCAGGTTCGCGGCTCGAGTTGGGATCGCGCTCCGAAGCTGCCGCCTTCGAGGGCTGGCGCTTGCCGAAGTGGCACGTGTTGACCCGGCCCTTGCCGGGCGATTCGTTCGGCTCATCCTCGCCGGCGTCGTCGCCATAGATCGAGGCTGGCGTAATCCCGAATATGTTCTTCATCGCCAGCGTGATCCCGCACGTCGCGTGGTCTTTCAGCTTGGCCATCGACACGAACACATCCGTTTCCTCATAAGAGCGGTTCAAATCGTAGGACGGGAAGATCGTTCCGCCGCCCGGCACCTTGAATCGCGTATACGATTTGTACGCTCCCCGCGCGTTCGTGTTCACCAGATCGAGATTCGGCGCGCTCGCGAGAATCTCGCGCACGTTCCAGCCCGAGTCGAGCATGTATTCATCCATCGGCCCGGCCGTATTCGCCAGGCTCTCGACGAACCGGATACGCTTCGCCCCCGCTTTGTGCAGCAGGTGCGCCATCGCCGTGACATGTTTCGGGTGCGTGTAGTGTGTCACCCCGAGCGGCATGCCACGGAACCGTATCGCCGGACTGCCGGTCAGGTTCAGCTTCACCGTCACGAATTTGTTCTTCACCAGTTGTTCAAGCCCGCCGATCTGGTTGAACAACTTCCCGATCGCCTCCACCTGGTCCACGTCGTACGATGGAACCTTGCCGACGGCCACTGGCACCGTCGGAGCCTTCGCGGCGCCTAGCACGGGCGTCGCCATCATCATGGCGAGCAATTCTCGCCGGTTCATTCCTCGCATCCCGGAAGTCCTCATCTTTCCATTATGAGTGCCGCCAGCGTATCGACGGCGGGAATCTCAATCCCAGTCCCCTCTTCGGTCTCGTACGGAGTCAGTTGTTTGGGCTCGCGGCCTGGCGCCAGCAGCGTCGCCTTGGAATACCTGCCCAACACGTGCGCCGTCACGGCCTCCACCGAATAGTCCGAGTAGTTCACCAGTTGCAGCAGCAGCCGTTCCCCGCCGCCCAGGTCGTAGAGGTTCGACAACATGCTGGCGACGTTGAACAACCGGACTCCGAGATTCCGCCGCCCGGTGAGCGAGTTCACCTCTTTCCAGATGGAGTCGAGTTTCTCCACCTCGGCCTCGTCGAGCGTCACCTGATCCTCGCGCGGTTCGGGGAATTTCCATCCCGGCGGCGCTGTCAACAGCGTGCCGCCGCCACGGGTGAAGCGCCTCAGCACATCGGTCTGGTCCGTGCTCAGCAACGATGGATCCACGTTCACCGCTAATTTCAACCCGGTCATACGGCCGTCTTGTAGCAGCCGCACCGGTACCGGCCTCACCGGTGTATGTTTCACGACGATCATGTCGAGAATGCTGCCGGAGAGCAATGCGCCGCTCTCCTTGTCCTGCACCAGCGCGAACTGGCTGTAGGGTTGCAGCTTCCGCCACTCCTTGTGATCCTCGAGAAATCGCAGGTGTTCGCCGATCGCCGCCCAGCGCTCGATGGCCTTTGCATCTCCGGCCAGCAGAGCCCGCTGAAATTCGGTGTCCAACTCCAGCACCCACCGCGCCCCGCTGATCGCCGCGTCGCCGATTGCCTGGAGATAGCGCGCCAGCGGCACGGCGGCGTTCTTTGGCGGCGCGTAGGAGATCCAGATCTCGCCATCGCTCAGCGATCGCGCAAACCGCAGGAAGCCGGCATTGGTGTCGATCCACGGCGCGCCGCTCGGCGCCGCCTTAGCTTCTCCATCTTCCGATTCGTTGATACCGGGCCACACCCCCTGATACGTCGCGACAATCGGATCGTCCGGAGTGAATCGCATCTGCGACCGCGGCCCGATCTCAACCACCACCAGCCCCGAATCCTTCAGCGCCTTGCGCGTGCGATCCAGCACTGCCGCGTCGAACTTGCCTTCGAGAGCCACTCCGGTCAAGCCCGCCGCCGAAACCCGCTCCGGCAGTTCCTCCACCGAAGCCGCCGGCCGTACCACGCCAAGCGCGGCGATTCCACGTTCGCGCGCGGCCGCGGTAAACTCCGGCTTCCAGTGCGGTTCCTCGACGAGCAGACAATTGATGGGAGTCTTCCTAACGAGTTCGAGCGTGGCCAGGTCGGCGCTGATCCATCGCGCCGGAACCCAATCGGCCGCCACCGCCAGGACGGCGAGCGCAAACAGCATACTACTAATTTACCGTGACTCGGGTTCCCGCCTCACGCAACGTCGTTAACGCGGCGCTGTGGCACCCACGGAATATAAAGCTGAGACTTCCCGCCGCGAAACGTCTGGTCGAGATTCCTCCAGTATTCCGGCATAGGAACGGATGGATTGCGCCACGCATCCCGCGAGTACACCCGCATCTCCAGACCAAGCGCCTGGATCGCCGGCAGCGCGTCATCGTACTGAAGCGTCATCAGCGCCACCCGGTCACACCTGCTCCAGTCGAGGCTGACGGCCAAGTGGTCGCGGAGCCAGGCCGCGCGCGCCGCAATGCTCGATCCGGCCGCGGCCGACATTTCCCAGAGTCCCTCGCTGAACCACCAGAAGCCGTAGCGGCTCCGCTGCGAAGATGAATCCCACAAACGGTAGAGCTTCAACGGCGCGGTCAATTCGATCGCCTTGGCCCGGCGCTCGCGTAGCGAGTCGGCTTGCTTGAGATCGGAGATCAAAAGGTGGGCCTGAAATCCAGCCGCCTCTTGAAGCGCGGCCCGATGGTCGCCCGAGGAACCGTTCAGGTTCGAAGGCAACCGGCCGCGAAAACCGGCGCGCCGAAGGAACTTCTCGTAGTCCTCGTTCTTCAGGAGACACTTGTAGATCCGCGAGGCAATGAGCTGCTGGAAATCTTGCTGAACGGCTTCCCACATAAGATGGTTCCCCTCGCTAAGGGGAGCGGCGCGAACGGGTCGCTCGGCTCAAACTCCCTCGATCCGAACCAGCTTCCGTGTTGCCGCCGCGCCTGCCACGATCTTGATTCGCCCGGCCGGCACACCGAACTTCTCCGCCAACACCGCGATCACCGCTTCGTTCGCCTTTCCTTTTTCGGGTACCGCCGCCACTTTCACTTTCAACGTGCCGTCCGGCAGGTACCCCACCACTTCCGAGCGCGAGGCGCGCGGGATCACCTTAACGCGAATGTCCATCGACAGCCGCTACCGTGATTGAGTGCCCAGACGGAATCTGCCGGGGTTCGGACGGCAACTCGAAGAACGATGTCCCCGGACGATACTCCTGGTCGAGGAAAAAGGCCTTGCTCACTTGATGTAGCATGCACAAACCCGCAACCACCTTCTGCTCGGCGAAGCATTCGAACCCGATCTCCGCTACCTGTTCCGCCTTCGTGCCCGGCGGCAGTTCCACCGTCGTTCGCACCCAACCGCTCCGCTCGATCGTGTAACCGCTATGCCCAAGGTGCGACGTCCGCCAAACGGTTTCGCCGTCCAGCCGCACTTTGATGCCGAATCGCGAGTCGCGATTCTCGATATGGGCTTCCAGGTACAAGTAGTTGCGCGGGTCGCTGATCTTCTGCCCATCCACCGTTCCGAACGGGCGTAGTTTGCCTTCGCGCTCCAGCTCTTCGGAGGCCACCCGGTAGGTCCATGGATGATCGTCCATCACCTTCTCGCGCGACGCACCAGTCAGATCCACCGGAATCGGAGCGGGCGCGAAGCGGACTTCCGGCAAGTTCTCGAAGGTCGCCGGCGCGACCATGTTGTTGTCCGTCACCACGATCAGCAGTGGATGGGTGCCTTCGAATGGCCTGTAGAACGGGACCTCCCGGTGGCCCTTGGCCTGGATCATGCGGCGTTCCGGCCAGACGCGCACGACGTGCTCGATATCGGTTGTGCGGCCCCAGCGGGCCATCAGGGCTCGCGTTGACGTGCCGCCGTCCTCGTTTGAGAAGATCACGCTAAACTGCGTGTACGGTCCGTGGTCGTCTTCCAGTTGTTCGCAATAGGCGAGCAGCGGGACGTCGCTGAAACGGCCGATGGTGTCCGGCCGGGCATACAGGATCGGCGCCTCCACCGTACAGGGGTCGCTCCGCGGCTCCATCCGAATGGCGCGAACCGGCCTCGACAGGCGAATCGTATGCCGGCCCGCCTCCACTCGTCCGAGCAGAACCGATGCGTCGGCTGTCAGCGGCGCGTGAGCCACGTACTTTCCGTCCAGCGAGACCTCGGTGAGTTCGTGTTCCGGCGCAATCGTTTCGAGATGCGCCACGATCTCCGCCGTTTGAGCGAGCCGGAACTCGAACGACTGCACCTGCGCCGGCATGGCCCTCGGAAGAACGGCGAGCACGACGAGTACAGCCATCTTGCGCAGGATGCCAAGCAATCGCTCGCTTCGCACCGGCTTCTGTAGAACTTGCCGCACCAGCGCGGCCTCGGGCAGGTGGCGGAAATTCCCTGGGAAGCCCGACAGCAGCACAATGCGTGCCGATGGCGATACTTCGTGCAACCGGCGGATCAACGAGCAGCCGTCTTCAACGGTTGGAAGATGGAGGTCCATGAGAACGACGGCCGACGGGTCGGCCTGGAAGGCGGCAACGGCCTCTTCGGCGGTGGCGGCCACGGCAACGCGATGGCCGGCCTGCCGAAAGGCTTCGCCTCGAATATCGAGTTGTGCCCGGTCGTCGTCGACCAGGAGGATAGCAGTCATGAGTCAGGTCAGAAGGAAATGCCGGCGATTACGAGTTGGGGCATCGACTGGTTCCAGCCCGCCGGCAATTCATCGAACGGAAGGCGAAACGCTCGCGCTTCGCCGGGATCGAGCGCGCCGTCGCGGCGTCTCACGATCGAGACCCGCTGGCGTAACAAAACTTGCCCATGCACATCGTAGAAGACACAGTTCAAGTCTACTTGGCGCAACGGCCGGTCGCCCACGTTGGTAATGCGGCCATTGATCTCCACGATTGTCTGGCCGAGGAAAGTCTCGCTGGCCTCCATCTCCACCCCGGATAGTGGAAGATTGGGGACATAGGCCTTCGCTTCCGCCGTCAAATCGGCCGCTTGCTGCTGCCCGGCGAGGTAGCGCAGGTAGGTCCACACGCCCGCGCCGAGCAGAAGGAACAGCGCCACCCCGATCACGAGCGGCAGCGGTATGAGGCTGGCGCCGGATTCTTTCGGCTTCTTACTGGCCACTGATGGTCATCTCCTCAATGGCAAGGGTTGGCGCCGCGACCGCGCCACGAAACTCGAGATCGTCGCCCACTGCGACGACGTTACGGAGCATGTCGGCGAGATTGCTGGCGATGGTCACCTCGGAGACAGGATACGCGATCTCGCCGTTCTCGATCCACAGCCCAGAAGCGCCGCGAGAATAGTCGCCCGTTACCACGTTGACGCCGAATCCGATCAGCTCGGTGACGAGAAGACCCGTTCCGATTTGGCGCAGGATTTCCTCCGGCGTCAACGCGCCCGCTTCGAGGTACAGGTTGCCGTGGCCGACCCCGGCGTTGCCGCTCAGACCCCGGCTGGCGCAACCGGTCGTCTTCAGTCCTAGCTTGCGTGCCGTGTAGGTATTCAGCAGGTAGCTCTTCAGGACGCCGCGCTCCAGCACAACCGTGCGCCGTGAGGGTACGCCTTCGTCGTCGAACGGCGAACTGCCGAACAGGCCCGGAATCGTGCCGTCGTCGATTACCGTCAGCATCCCCGAGGCCACCGTCTCGCCGAGACGGCCGGCGAGGATCGACGCCTTGCGGTAGACGGCTTCGCCATGCACCGCCTCGAAAACATGGCCGATCAGCGACCGCGCCACACGTGGCTCGAAGATGACCGGCGCTTTGCGCGTCTCGATCTTCCTCGATCCCAGCCGCCGCAGCACGCGCTCCGCCGCGATGCGGCCGACCGTCTCCGGCGGCTCCAGGCCGGCCGCCGAGCGGGCGATCGAGAACCAGTAATCGCGCTCCATCCGCTCGCCGTTCTTCGCCACCGGAACCGTGCTGATAGAGCAGTTGGTGGACCGGTACGCGCCCGAGAAGCCGAGCGAGTTGGCGAAGGCGCGCTCGCCAAAATTGCTGCCGGCGCTGCCGCCTTCGGAGTTTGCGATCCGTGGATCGAAGCCTAGCGCCGCCGCTTCGGCCCGCCTCGCCAGGTCGATTTTGGCGGCTGCCGTCGCGCGCGGCACGTCGTCGTGGTACAGGTCGAGATCCGTGTCCAGTGATCCGAGTTCGTCTGCATCGGGCAGCCCGGCGTGTGGATCGGCGGTGGTAATGGAAGCGATTTCGATCGCCTGTGCGACCATCGCGCGGATACCGTCGCGAGTGAGGTCCGACGTGTAGGACGACCCGGTGCATTGCCCAATCAGCACCCTGATGCCCGCGCCCCGGCTGCCGGCCTCCTTCACCGTTTCGATCTCCCCCAAACGGACCGTTGCTTCGAACTCGTTGCCCTCGCTCACCGTACACTCGGCGGCGGTTGCCCCGCGTTCCAGCGCATAAAGCACCGCTTCGCCGGCGATCTCCTCCAGCACGCCCGAGGTGCGCGCCATTAGCGGGCAGTGCCTCCCACTGTCATCCGATCGATCTTGACGGTGGGTATCCCGACGCCCACCGGAACGCTCTGCCCTTCCTTCCCGCAGACGCCGATACCTTCGTCGAGCCGAAGATCGTGGCCGACCATGCTGACGTACTTCAGGGCCTCGGGCCCGTTCCCGATGAGCGTTGCGCCGCGCACCGGCCGCGTGATCCGGCCGTCCTCGATCAGGTAGCTCTCAGTGGCCGAAAAGACGAAGTTCCCGCTTGTGATGTCCACTTGACCGCCGCCAAAGGTGGAGCAGTAAATGCCCTTCTTGACCGAGCGCACGATCTCTTCCGGATCGGATTCGCCCGGCAGCATGTAAGTGTTGGTCATCCGCGGCATCGGGATGTGCTGGTAGCTCTCGCGGCGGCCGTTCCCGGACGGTTCCGTCTTCATGATCCGCGACGACAAGCGATCGCTCATATACCCACGCAGCGTGCCGTTCTCGATCAACACGTTCTTCTGTGTGAGGTTGCCTTCGTCGTCCACATTCAGCGAACCGCGGCGCGAGTGCATCGTGCCGTCGTCGATCACCGTCACCAGCGGCGACGCCACCGGCTGGCCGACGCGTCCGCTGAATGCCGATACCTGCTTCCGGTTGAAGTCGGCTTCCAGTCCGTGTCCAACCGCTTCGTGCAGCAGAATGCCCGGCCAGCCGGGTCCGAGGACGACGACCGATTCGCCTGCGGGGGCCTCCACCGCCTTCAACTGAATAAGTGCTTGCCTCACGGCCTCGGCGGCGAAGTATTCCGGTGTCTTGTCCTCGAGGAAGAAGTCGAGCGCGACGCGGCCCCCGCCACCCGCGTAGCCGCGCTGCGGTGGACCGTCTCCCTCGCGAGCCAAAACGGAAACGTTGAGCCGGGCCATCGGTTGGCGGTCGATCGTCAGCGTGCCGCTGGTGGTGGCGATGAGGACGTGCTTGAGCGTGTCGCCATAGGAAGCCTGCACTTGGAAGACCCGTTCATCCGCGGCGCGAGCCGCCTCATCGGCGCGCCGGACCAGCGCCACCCGTTCGGCCAATGCCGTCTCGCCAGGCGCCGTGATCACTGGATACAAATCTCGTCGCGCCGCCTCGGCGAAGCCGAACTTGTCCACCGTCGCCGGACCCGCGGCAATGCACGCCGCCACGCCAGCCGCGTGCCGGATCCGGTCCGGTGAGAGGTCGTCGCAGAAGGCATAGCCGGTGCGCTCGCCCGCGATCACGCGAATCCCGACGCCAACGGCCACACCCTGAGTGGCGCTTTTGACTATCGACTCATCGAGCGAGATTCCGGTTGTCGCCATGTACTCGAAGTACAAATCGGCGTACTCCCCGCCACGCGACATCGCGACCGCGAGATAGCTCTCCAAATTCTGTTCGGTGATGTTGAATTTCCTGGCGAGGAAGGAATCGGCAAGACCCACCACTTCAGCCTAGCATTCAGGGCCGCCGCGCTATTCGAAGCGCAGCGTGATAAACATGCTCCCAACATCCGTCTTTGCGGCGCCGGAGCGCAATCGAGCGAATCCCGGCGGCTGTTGCGGGACGAACGCAATCTGCAGACGGCGATCTCCCGGTTCGCTGGTAACGGCAGGGGGAAGGGGAATGTCTAGCGGCCGGTTGGGCAATACCTGCATGACAGTGCTTTGATCCTGACTGAACCGGATTGTAACCGCACCTACTTGCCTGGACCGGAGCCGCAGCCGCACCTCGTCGCCCGCGCGCAACGCGGCGCCCCCAGGCACGTCGACGAACGTTTCGCCCTGCTTACGCTGCACTGTCCATGAAAGCGCGGCGATTCCAGGTCCAGCGGCGCCTTCGGCGGCGTGCGCGAATCGGATCTCCGATGAATCTGCGATCATCGCCTTCTGCTGTGTCACCGCCTCCGGTTGTGGCTTGGCGGGTGGCGGTGGAGCGGCGCCAATCTCAGCCGCCCCTTGCGGCGGCGGTACATCGGCGGCTATTTTCCTGTTGTCAACCTCGGGTGGCGATGGCAGTTCCGCGGGCGGTGATAGAGCGGTAGCGGCCGGCCGTGGCGCCACAAACTCCCGCGGTTCCTCACGGCGCGTCACCGGCCGCGCGGGT
>CAYPUQ010000008.1:9829-29497 GCA_964413655.1 uncultured Solibacteraceae bacterium
ACTCGGCCCGCGCCGGCGGGTCGGCCAGTAATTCGCGCAGACCCTCTTCATCGGCCAACGCGTCGAATAACCGCTGGTCGTCGAGCGAAGCGCGCAGCAACTCTTTGCGTTCCTCGGCCGTCAGCGAGCCCGCCGCCCAGCCTCCCAGCAGTTTTTCGAGTTCCCGCGGCTTCATTGCAGCCACTCCACTTTGCCGCCCATCAATTCCAGCAAACGCTTCCGGCACCGGAAATCCCACGTGTAAACCGTGTTGATGGCCGCCGCTCCGAGCGCCTGCTGGATCTCGGCAAAATTTTTTCCTTCCAATTTCAATCGGAACAGATCGCGGCACCGGCCGTCGAGTTGGTCGAGCGCCCGGTGCAGCCGTTCCCGCAACTCTTCCTGTTCCAGCGCCCAAAGAGGATCGCCGCCCTCGGCCTTCAACGGCAGGCCGTCCACCGGCACCGAATCCATTTCACCGCGCCGCCTCGCTTTCCGGAGAAAGTCCGCCATTTTGTACTTCAGGATCTGAAAGCACAACGGCAGCAATTCTTCTGGCTCGCTCACGTGCGCGTACTTCTGTTCGAGCAGCAGCAGCGTCTCCTGGGTCAGATCTTCCGCGAGATCCTTCCCTATACGAGATGCCGCGTAGGCGAGGATCCTTTCGCGCAGTTGCGTGAGAACCCGCTCGCGCGCCAGAACCGTTCCCATTAGACCCTCGCCATATTCGGTCACGACGAAGTGGGCAGGCCCTCGGCCTGCGGCGGCCTCTCTCAGGCCGCCCTCCGTCCCTCTAACCAGCCCTTAGCGGCTACCAAGCGGCCACCGAAGCATCCGGATGGAAAACGCGCGCCATTGGACGCGTGCCACCGAACGGATACTTCGCCAATGCCTCCTCGGTGAGGTCGAAACCCAGCCCCGGTTTCTCCGGCAACGGGAACTTTCCGTTCACCATCCGCATCGCCGGGAAGCCGAGCCACTCCTCCCACACCTTTTCCTTCATCTCGGGAACCACGCCCGAGCAGATCTCCTGCACCAGGAAGTTCGGCATCGCCGCGTCCACGTGCACGGTCGCCAGTCCGCCGATCGGGCCTTCGCAGGCGTGCGGCGCCATCGAGATGCCCGATGCATCGGCGAGTGCGGCCGTCTTCCAGAGAGCAGTGATGCCGCCGACATGGTTGATGTCGGTCTGAATGATGTCGACCACGCCCAGCTCCACCAATTCCCGGCATGAATAGGACGCAACCAGCCGCTCGCCCGTTGCAATCGGTGTGGTGGATCGCCGCGCGATCCGCGCCATCGCCTTAACGTTCTCGGGCGGGCACGGCTCTTCCACGAATAAAAGATTCAGCGGTTCCATCTCCTTGACGATGATCGACGCGACAGCCGGACTGGTCTTGGCGTGGAAGTCGATTCCAATGTCGATGTCCGGGCCAAGGTTTTCGCGCAGCATCGCCACGCGGTTCACCGCTTCGGTGATGCGGGCATTGGTTTCGATCCACTCGTAGTAGCCCGGGATGCCCGACTTTATGCAGGTCACCCCGAGTCTCGCCGCGTCCTCGCGCAGCTTCAACTGCTGTTCGCGTGTCGCGGCGCGGGCGTGGTAATAGCCGCGCACGCCGAGCGGATCGAACGGTCCGCCGAGCAGCTTGTAGACCGGCTGTCCGAGGATCTTGCCGCGGAGGTCCCACATCGCCTGGTCGATCCCCGCGATCGCCGACCCCATCACCGGACCCGCGCGATAGAAACTGTGAACGTACATCGACTGCCAGTGGTGTTCCACCTGCATGGGATCGGCGCCGATGACGAATTCGCGGAAGTCCTTGACGCACTCCATCGTCGCGGCGGCCTTACCTTCGAGCGTAGCCTCGCCCCACCCCACGACACCCTGGTTGGTCTCCAACTTTACAAACACATAAGGCCGATCCGAATCCGGGGTGAGCGACACGCCGAACACCTTCATATTGGTGATTCGTACCTTCGTGCCAACGTTCGCAAAAGCCGCCGACGGTCCATCGCCGGCCGCCGCCTGCGGGAAAAGCGCGCAGCCGCACGCATCGGCCGCTCCGGCGGCGAACACCCGTTGCGCCGCTAGACCGCCGGTCAATCCGCCGAGAAAATGCCGTCTCTTCATCACGCTTTCTCCTGGTATTCGTTCAACGCATTCTCATCCACGCGAATGCCGAGGCCCGGTCCGGTCGGCAGAGTAAAATAGCCATCGCTTACCCTTTCGAGACCTTGACCCGCGATTCTAGCCCGCATTTCCGCCGCCGGCCGCTCGGACGGCAGCGGGGCGGGGCACTCCTGGATGAAGAAGTTCGGAAGCGTGGCCGCGAGTTGCAGCGCGGCTGCGGTCGCCACCGGGCCGCCCGTGTGGTGTGGCGCCACCGCCGTGTAGTAAACCTCGGCGATGGTCGCGATCCGCCGGATGCCGGTGATGCCGAAAAGCGCCAGGCTGGGCCGGATGATGTCCACCGCGTCTTCGCGCAACAGATCCTGAAACTCCGAGGCGCGGCTGCATGCGGCGCCGAATCCGAGCGGTGTGACGCTCCCCTCGGAAATCTTCGCGACCGCTCGCAGATTGTTCAGCGGGCAGGGTTCGTCGAACCACAGCAGATGGAACCGTTCGAGTGCCGCCGCGACCGAGGCGGCATCGCCGGGCGTGAGCCGTCCCTCGCCCCGCAGCACCAGGTCGGCGTTCGGACCGCCGGCGGCGCGCAGCGCCTCGGCGCGATTGTTGGTCTCCAGAACGAACGCCTTGCCCGAGTTCCTCCAGCGCGGCTGCGGTGCCGGCGCCGAGAACGCGCGATGGCCCTGCTGCGCAATGGCCTGAATCGACTGAGTAAGAGCGCCGGACGGTTCACCGTCCAACCGGGCCAGCGCTCTGACCTTATTACGGGTTGGCCCACCGAGAATCTGGTAAACGGGCGCTTTGGACGATTGCCCGGCGATGTCGAGCAGCGCCATGTCCACTCCGGCGGCGACGTGCGGGATGTGCGCCAGCCGCCGCAGCGCGATCTCGTACGCGCTCGCGGAGTGTCCGTTCAATAACTTGCGGGATTCGGCCAATTCCTGGTCGGTGATGTGAGAGCATTCGCCGTAGCCGCGCAGACCGCCGCGGGTCTCGATCCGAAGCACGGTGTACCGGCGCTCGCTCCGGGGCTCGACCAGTCGCCAGATTCGTAGTTCACGCACCGCCAGCGGATCGTTCGCTCCGGCTGCGGCGGCCGCCGCCTGGAGCGCAACCTGCCCGGCAAGCCGCGCTCGTCGCATCGCAAGGGGAGTTGGCATGGCCGCAGTATACTAAACAGGCAATGAAAAAAAATATCCTCGTTCTCGGAGCCGCCATCCTTGTGGCGTGCTCGCCGCAGCCCTCCTTCGATGCCGCGCAGTTCAACGGCCGATGGAATCTCACCGTCGAGAACGACCCGCGCGGTCGCGCCTGGTGGCTGGAAGTCGAGAACGCCGGTACCGCGGCGATGAAGGGCAAGTTCGTCGGTGCGCCCGGCGGACAGGTGGACGAGATTCCGGCGATGCGAATGGACGGCCGCGCACTGGTATGGGAGTTTGAGCGGCCCAGCCGGCCCGGCGCCGATGCCGGGATGCGAACGTTGGTCTACGCGGCCAAGATCGTGAACGAACAACTCACGGGCGGGCTAACCATCGATGGCGATCCCGAAGCCTCCCGCAATTTCACGGGCCGCCGCGCGCCGCTGATTGCCGAGACCGACGACGGAACCTGGGCCGGGGACACACCGGTGGAGTTGTTCAACGGCAAGGATCTCGGCGGTTGGAGCGTCAAGGCGCCCGGCCGGCCGATGGAATGGTACGTCGAAAACGGACTCCTGAAAAACGGCGACCGTGCCGCCGACATAGTTTCGGATGCGAAGTTCTGGAACTTCAAACTCCACATCGAGTTTAAGGTGGCGGACAAGAGCAACAGCGGCATCGGTCTCCGCGGGCGTTACGAGGTCCAGATCTACGGCGACCACGGGCGGCCGCCGTCCGATCACGGCAATGGCGCCCTCTACAGCCGCATCGCACCGGCGGTGAACGCGACGCGTCCGCCCGCCGATTGGCAGGTCTTCGACATCACCCTAATTGGCCGCACTCTGACCGTGATCCTGAACGGCCAGACACTCATGGATAAGGTGGAAGTGGAGGGACTGACAGCCATCGCAGTCGATCCGCACGAGGACCAGCCGGGCCCGTTCATCCTCCAGGGCGACCATGGTCCGGTGGAGTTCCGGAAGATCACGGTGACACCGCTCGTGAAGAGGTGAAGGCCAGACTCGGCCCCGTCAGCCTCTCCCCCGAACCCGGCTGAGGTCGCGGCGGTCGCGTTTCGAAGGCCTGCCTGTCCGGAGCGCTTCAAAGTGCGGTATCGTCTTGCGCTCTTCCGCCAATTTCAGCCGTGCCTCCCGGCTCGCCTCTGTTTCACGGTACAGTGTCTGCGCCACCGCCGCCGGACCTCGCGTCTCACTCACAATCAGCACTTCCACCTGAAATTCGCCGCCGTCGTTCTGCACACGCAACAGGTCGCCGGCGCGAACCTCCCGCGAAGCCTTGGATTGCTGTCCGTTGGATGCGATCCTGCCGAGTTCGCATGCCCGCGCGGCGAGCGCGCGCGTCTTGAAGAATCGCGCGGCCCAGAGCCACTTGTCGATTCTCACGCGGGTCATGATCTCATTCTCGTATCGCGCGCCAGCGGCTGCGGCCAGGAAACCCCGCTCCGCGCTCAGCGCGGCGGCCTGCGGGGGCACAACGCACTGCAACCTTCAGGAACGCGGCGACGTAGGCGGCCAGTCCGTGTTGCCTGGCGATTACGCCCCTGCCACCTGCGGAATCACCTCGCCATACACATCCGTCAGCCGCATCTGCCGGCCCTGGAACGAGTAGGTCAGGCGAGTGTGGTCCATGCCCAACAGGTGCAGCATCGTGGCGTGCAAGTCGTGAACCGTCACCGGTTGCACGGCCGCTTTGTAGCCGAACTCGTCCGATTCGCCGATGGCCTGACCGCCGCGAACTTTCGCGCCGGCCAGCCAGATGCTCATCGTGCCGGGGTTATGGTCGCGGCCAAGACCGCGCTGCGAGATCGGCATCCGGCCGAACTCGCTCTGCCAGATCAGTAGCGTGTCGTCGAGCAGCCCGCGCGCGGCGAGGTCGCTTAACAGGCCGCCGATCGGTAGGTCCGTCTCCGCCGCGTGCTGACGGTGGTTCTCTTCGACATTGCCATGCGCGTCCCAAGTGTCGGTGTTCTGGTTGCCCAAACCGCCGTGATAAACCTGCACGAAACGAACGCCGCGCTCCACGAGCCGCCGTGCCATCAAGCATTGGCGTCCGAACGGTTCCGTGATCGGATTGTCGAACCCGTAGATCTTCTTCGTCGCCGCGCTCTCCTGGTCCAGATCGACGGCCTCTGGTGCGCAGGTCTGCATGCGGTAGGCCAGTTCGTAGGACTGCACCCGCGCCGCTAACTCGGAATTGGCGGGATTCTTCTCGGCATCCAACTGGTTCAGCTTGCCCAATAAATCCAACCGCGCCCGGGCCTGCTCCGGCGACAAGCCGGGCGGCGGCTTCAGATCGAGAATCGGGTCGCCGGCGCTGCGAAACACAGTCCCTTGCAGCGCCGCCGGCATATAGCCGGCGCTCCAGTTCGCCGGCCCGCCGAACGGGCCGCCGCGCGCATCGTAGATCACGACAAACGCCGGCAGATTCTGGTTCTCCGATCCGAGCCCGTAGGTGATCCACGAGCCGACGCTCGGCGCTCCCATGCGCACCGTGCCGCTGGCAAGTTCGTAATGTGCCATCACGTGATCGTTCGACCGGCCAACCACCGAGCGAACGACGGCCAGCCGGTCCGCGTGCTTCGCCACGTGCGGGAACAGTTCGGAAATCTCCAGCCCGCCGCCGCCGTACTTCTGGAACGTGAACGGAGAAGGCATGAGCGGTCCCGGATGCCCCTGCCGGACTACGATCTCTTCTTCGAGCGGCAGCGGCTGCCCTGCGTACTTCTCGAGCGCCGGCTTCCGGTCGAACGTATCCATGTGGCTGACCCCGCCGCTCATGAACAGCGAGATCACCCGCTTGGCGCGCGGCGCGAAATGGGGTGGCTTCGGCGCGAACGGCGACGAACCCGCCGAACCGGCGCAAGCGCCTTCGGCCGCCAGCAAACGGTCCTGGCCCAGCAGCCATGCCAGCGCGACACCGCTTAACCCGCCGCCGGCCTCGAAGAGGAACTCGCGGCGCGAGCGGAATCCACGGATCTTACAGCCGTCTTGTGTCATCGCAGATAGACGAACTCGTTGAGGTTAAGGAGCACGTGGGCGAAATCGGCCAGTGCGTGCTCGCGCAGAAACTCGAGCGCCAGCCGCCGCTCGTCCGCGTCCGGAGGACGCCCCAGCGCCAACTCGTAGCCGCGGCCTACTTGGGCGGACAAACCGTCGGGTGCCTCGCGCGCGATCCGCTCGGCGAGAAAACCGGCTTGCTTCAGCACCCACTCGTTGTTGACCAGCGTCAGCGCCTGCGTCGGAACGGTCGAGACGTTGCGCCGGCCGCAGGAAACGTTCTGGTCTGGCAGGTCGAACGTTTCGAAGAACGGAAACGGCAGACCGCGCTTTCGATAGATGTACACGCTGCGCCGCCACACATCGGGCCCATCTTCCCCTTGCTTCCAGATGCCGTGCTTCATCGAAGCCAGCACATCCTGCGGCAGTTCCGGGAAGATCGCCGGTCCGCCCCTCTTCCCCTTCAGTGTGCCCGCGATGGCGAGGATGGAATCGCGCAACGCCTCGGCCTCCAGACGCTGCGCCCGGAAACGCCACCAGTACAGGTTATCGGCGTCGTTCTTCAAATTGGCGGGTTCCGCGAACTGCGACGACAACCGGTATGCGCGCGACGTCATCAACAGGCGGTGAAGCTGCTTGATGCTCCAGCCCTTCTCCACGAAATCCACCGCGAGCCAATCGAGCAACTCCGGGTGTGTCGGCGGCTCGCCCGTCTTGCCGAAGTTGTCGAGCGTGGTGACGATGCCGCGGCCGAAGTGGTGGTGCCAGACGCGGTTCACGATCACCCGCGCGGTGAGCGGGTTCTCCGGCGAACCCAACCACTTCGCCAGCGCCAGCCGGCGGCCCGAGGTTCGCTGGTGTGCGGGGCGAAGCTCGACGGGAACGTCGCCGTTGGTCAGTACCGCGGGAAAGCCCGGCTTCATCAACGAACCGCGGCTGTGCATGTCGCCGTTGTGCAGGAAGTGAGAGGGGGGCGCCTGGTATGGCTTCGAGCCATCGCAGAGATAGCTGCCTTCAATCGCTTCGCGCTTCACGCCCTTGCCCGGCGCCGGCTCGTCGCCAGGGCCGTCCGGGGTAAACCGGTAATCGCCGTCGGTGATGCCCATCGCCACCGGAATCGGCGGCGGCTTCTCCTTCTCGATTTCCTTGATGCGTGCCTCGAGTTCGCGTTTGCGGACGACATCCTCCGCCGGCATCGCGCGGTCGATCTCGGCGCTGGAAACCGACGTCGTTCGGATGATCTGGTTCGCCAGCAGCACCTGGCCCGGCGTGCGCTCCTCCTCCGGCGTGAAAACGGCCTTCTGAATATGCGCCGGCCACTTCCGGTATTTCGCCTCCAATAACGGCTGCCGGTGCGGCTCCTCGATCCGCCGGATTTCCTCCGCCAGCGGCTTGATCCGAGCCGCGATCTCGGCCATCTTCGCTTCGTACGCCTTGGCCTCTTCTGGCGGAACCAACGGGTGATCCACTTCCACATAGCCGAACAGCGACGCCTGGAGGCGATAGTAGTCCTTTTGCGAAACCGGATCGAATTTGTGGTTGTGGCAACGCGCACACTGGAGCGTCAATCCAAGAACCCCGCGCCCAACCGTGGCAATCATGTCGTCCAGATAGTCGAAGCGGAACTGCGGATTGTCCTTCTCGCGGAAGCCGACCTTGGCGTAGTTGCGGAGAAAGCCCGTGGCGGCCAAACGGTCGTAGTTGGCCTCTTCCATCTCGTCGCCAGCCAACTGCTCGGCCAGGAACACGTCGAACGGCGTGTCGCGGTTGAAGGACTGGATGACGTAATCGCGGTACCGCCACGCGTTCGGACGGTCGAAGTCGTGCTCGTAGCCGTTCGAATCGGCATAACGGGCCACGTCGAGCCAATGCCGTCCCCAACGCTCTCCGTAACTCGGCGAGGCCAGCAACCGCTCGATCAGTTTCGGCCACGCATCCGGCGAATCGTCGTTCAGGAATTCGTGAACTTGGTCCGGAGTCGGCGGCAGCCCGGCGAGATCCAGATAAGCGCGGCGCGCCAGCGTCCGCTTATCCGCCAACGGGGCCGCCGTCAGTCCACGCTGCTTCTGGACGTGGCGAAGGAAAGCGTCCACCGGGTGGGCGTCCCACTCGGCCTCGCCAGTTTTCGGCGGCGCGGCCTTCGCTGGCCGGCGAAACGACCACCAGTCGCGCGCGCCCGGCGGCAGTTCCATGTCCTCGAGCGCAGCCAAATCGTCGGTCTTCGCCTCGGCGGCGATCGCTTCGTTCCAGTGCGCGCCGTCGCGAATCCACTCGCGGAGGATCGCGATCTCGGCGGCGCTCAGCTTGCCGTCCATCGGCATGGCGGGCTTTTCGAGTCCGGCGACGCGGCGGTAAAGCGAACTGCGATCCGGGTCGCCGGGGAGAATCGCCGGCCCCCTCTCGCCGCCCTTCCGCGCCGCTTCATGCGAGCGCAGATCGAGCTTGCCCATCTGCATCGCGCCACTGTGGCACTTCAGGCAGCGGGCTTCCAGGATCGGCTTGACGTCTTTCGAAAAGGAAGGGCGCTCGGCGATCGCGAACACCGGAATGAGCAAAAGCACCGGCAACAAGGCCAGCCGCGCCGTTCGCACGTAGATAACTCCTTATAGCCCCGGCCCGCGGGACACCCAGTCGGATTGGCTTGACCAAATTATATATCAGTCGGGGAACTGTTTACACCGGCCGCGGCCATCGTCCACCCGTGGCTCGAATGCCGCGCGCCACCCGCTGCAGCACCACCAGCGATCGGCCTTCCAACTCCACCCGCTGTCCCGCCGAATAGTTCCACCCGTTGGTCCGAGTGGTCCACTCCTTCGTGTCCAGCACCTTCACCCACCGCCGGCCCCACTTCTGCGGCGGAATGCGGAACGACAGCAAGTCGTGGTGCGCGTTGAACAGCAGCAGAAACGAATCGTCCATCACCCGGTCGCCCGACTCGGTGGGGCTCGGTATTGCTTCGCCGTTCAGAAACACCATCAGCGACTTTGCGTAGCCCGCGTGCCAGTCGTTTTCGGACATTTCCTCGCCGGACGGCTTGAACCACGCGATGTCGGTCGCGCCTGAGCCATGAATCGGACGGCCCTGAAACCACCGGCGGCGCCGGAAGATCGGATGATTCGTCCGGAAACGGATCAGCCGCCGCGTAAACTCCAGCAACTCCTGATCCTGAGTCTCCCAGTCGTACCATGCGACCTCGTTGTCCTGGCAGTACGCGTTGTTGTTGCCGTTCTGCGTCCGGCCGGACTCGTCGCCGCCGAGCAGCATCGGCACGCCCTGCGAGAGAAACAGCGTGGCAAGGAAGTTCCGAATCTGCCGCACGCGCAGAACGTTGACGGCCACGTCGTCGGTGGGACCCTCAACCCCGCAATTCCACGACCGGTTATGACTCTCGCCGTCCCGGTTGTCCTCGCCGTTGGCCTCGTTGTGCTTCTCGTTGTACGAAACGAGGTCGCGGAGCGTGAAGCCGTCGTGCGCCGTCACGAAGTTGATGCTGGCGTACGGACGCCGGCGGCTGGCTTCGTACAGTTCCGGGCTGCCGGTCAGCCGCAAGGCGAACTCGCCGATACGGCCGGGTTCGCTGCGCCAGTAGTCGCGCATCGTGTCCCGATACTTGCCGTTCCACTCCGCCCACCCGACAGGGAAGTTGCCCACCTGGTAGCCGCCCTCGCCGATGTCCCACGGCTCGGCGATCAGCTTCACCTGCGAGATCACCGGATCCTGCTGAATGATGTCGAAGAAACCGCTCAGCCGGTCGACGTCGTGCAACTCCCGCGCCAAGGCCGACGCCAGGTCGAAGCGAAAGCCGTCGACGTGCATCTCAAGGATCCAGTAGCGCAGGCTGTCCATGATGATCTGCAGTACCCGCGGGTGCATCATGTTCAACGTGTTCCCGCAGCCTGTGTAGTCCATGTAATAGCGGCGGTCGCTGGCCACCAGGCGGTAATAGCTGGCGTTGTCGATGCCACGGAAACACAGCGTCGGCCCGAGGTGGCTCCCCTCGCCGGTGTGGTTGTAGACAACGTCGAGGATCACTTCGATGTCCGCGCGGTGCAGTGCCTTCACCATGTCCTTGAACTCGCACACCTGCTCGCCCATCCGGCCGTCGCTGCAATAACGCGCGTCTGGCGCGAAGTAGCCGATCGAGTTGTAGCCCCAGTAGTTCGTCAGCCCGCGTTCCACCAGGTGGCGGTCGGCGACAAATTGGTGTACCGGCATCAACTCCACGGCCGTCACGCCGAGCGCTTGCAGGTACTCGATGGCGGCGGGTTGCGCCAGTCCGGCGTAGGTTCCACGCACGGCCGGCTCGATGCCCGGGTGCCGCGCCGTGAACCCCTTGACGTGGGTCTCGTAGATGATCGTCTTATGCCACGGGATGCGCAGCCGGTTGTCGCCCTCCCAGTCGTAGGAACCGTCCACGACGACACTCTTGGGAATGAACGGCGCACTGTCGCGGTTGTCCCGCGAAAGGTCCAGTTCGTCGTGCCCCAGCGCATAGGCGAACAGTTCGTCGCTCCACCGGATCGTACCGTCGATAGCCTTGGCGTAAGGGTCGAGCAGCAGCTTCGCCGGATTAAAACGGTGTCCGTGGTGCGGATCGTACGGCCCGTGAACGCGGTAGCCATACCGCTGTCCCGGACCCACCCCGGGCAGATACGCGTGCCAAACCTCGTGCGTGTGCTCGGGCATCGGGAGGCAGGCGGACTGCTCATTTCCCCCCTCCCCGCCAAACAGGCACAAATCCACCGCGGTGGCGTTCTCCGAAAAAAGGGCGAAATTCGTACCCTTGCCATCCCACGTCGCCCCCAGCGGATAAGGATTGCCAGGCCAGACTTTCAGGTCGTTGTTCACTAAGCTGCTATCGTCAGGCGCGACCGCCTGTCGATACAAGATAGCGCAATCCCATGTTGACAAGGCTCAGCAAAATCGCGCCGAAGAAGGCTGGCCAGAATCCACTCACCCCGAAACCAGGCACCACCGCGGCCGTCAGCCGAATCATCAGGGCATTAATGACCAGCAGAAACAGCCCAAAGGTCAACAACGTGAGCGGCAGCGTCAGAATTTTCAACACCAGCCCGAGCGTCGCGTTTACCACCCCGATCGCGATGGCGGCGATGAGCGCTGCCCCAAAGCCACTCAACTGGAAACCCGGCACGATGCGCGCCACAATCAGTAGGCCGATCGCGCTCAGCAGCCAGTTCAGAATCCATCCACCCATTTGTCCATTATCTCCCCGGTTCGACGGAATTCGAAACTTGCAACCTTAACAAAGTTTAAGACATCCAATAAGAAGTAGGAAGGCGGGACATCACAACTAGGAGGTGTGACTTGAAAAAGACATTGGTGGCGGTTTTTGACGATCCGCATGAGGCCGAGGCGACCGCAAAGGAGCTTCGGGAAATCGGCATAACGGAACAAGAGATCAGCCTGATTGCCAACCGGGCAGCCTGCGGCCCCAACGTGGGTCCCATCCCGGAAACTGGCAGCCAGGACAAGACAGGCCAGGGGATCGCGATGGGCGCCATTGGTGGATTCACCGCGGGCGTGGTGGCCCTCGCACTGCCTGGAATTGGACCTATCATCGCCGCCGGACCTCTCGCCGCCGGCCTGGCTGGCGCCGGTACCGGGGCCGCCGCGGGCGGCTTGCTCGGCCGTCTCTTTACCCGCGGGGTAACCAAAGACGAAGCCGGCTGCTATTGCGAGGCCATTCGCCGCGGTGGAATTCTTCTGACTGTGGAGATGCCAGACGAGCACGTCGAGAGGGTCGAGTACATCGTCGGAAAGCACCGCACCCTCGACATCGAAGACTGCGCGGAAGCGTGGCGCGAGGAAGGCTGGACTGGCTTCCAGGCAGAGGCCCCGCCCACTCCTCACCCGAAGGCGCCAATGGCGCTGGCGTTCGACCCGGCGCGCATGCATTCGGGCAAGCACCGTCAAAGCCGCGGCGCCCGGACCTTCCGGGTGTCCTGAGATTCAACAGTAGAGGAGATGCAATTGGACCCAAAAGACAAAGTTAAACAAGCTGCCGAGACCGTCGAAGACAAGGCGAAAGAATCTGCCGGCAAGGCGGCCGAACTAGGCGCCGAGCTCAAGGAGAGAGTGTCCGACGCTGTCGAAGCGGCCAAGAAAAAAGGCTCGGAAGCCGCTGAGGCGGCTGACAAAAAACTCGAAAAAGTCCTCGAGAAAATCGACGATATCTCGTCCACCACGCCGCCCGGCCCGCCGGCCGCTGGTGTGCGTCACTAAATCTACCTCTGCGCGGGCGCGTTCTCACCGCCCGCGCAACTTTTGCACGTCGCTCCCCGAAATCACGTAAAACCAATCGGCGAATCGAGCCTCCAGGCTATCGGCCAACTTATCGGCGTCCGGTTCGCGCGCGCTAGCCGACAGAAAGAGATACCGGTCCTCGGTCTGCTTCACCGCGGCGCCGTCGGCCGAAGCAGCCGTCGCAGACGCGCCCGACACCACTTCGCCGAACCGGAGGTAATAGTTCACCCCCCGCGCCGTCTCCACCACCATGTCGCCCGCCGTCGCCAGCAGCCGGCCTTCCGGCGTGATCAGAAATCCGCGCTGGCGCATCGCCATCACCGATTCCAGCGTCATCATCAGTTGGCGCTTTTTCAACATCTCGGCCAATATCTCCGGCTTCGGGCGCACGCCGCGAACCTTTAGCGAGGCCAGCGCCGCCGCGACACCCACGGCCTGACCCGCGCGCCCCGGCGGATCGGAGGTCCAGCGGCCATCCTCGCGTGTGTAAGTCGCCCGTTGCAGGTTCGCCAGCCGGCCGCCTATTTCGTCGAGAACATAGCTGGTGACAGTGATCTTGCGGATGTCCGCCGCCGACACCCGCAGCAGGTTGCCTTCCACCCAATCGGCGAATTCCGCCGACGGTTCGGCGTCGATCTTCACGGCGTAGGTGCGCTTCTCGCCGGGCACGCGGACGTAGCGGAAACCTTCCTTCTCTTTCACCGCCGTCCCCAGCACTATCTCCGCCAACGGAAGCCCGCCGCCGTCGCGCAGCGTCACGCGCTTGCCACGGCCCTGCAGGCTGGGATTCTTCGCGTCCAGCGGATCGACCACACCATAGTTGGCCTGATCCTCCCACCGGTCCGACACCACCTGTTCGCGCTTCAGGTCGAGCAGCGCCGCCGTCGTCTGCGAGAGCCGGTCGCTTGCTTCGGCCGGATAGTCGTGATGTGACGCGATCACCCAGCGGTTCCGCCGGAACTCCACCTTCAGCGGTCGCGCCGTAGCCTCCGCCTCGTCGTAATCCACCACTTCGATAGCTTTGACGGCCGTGACATCGGTGAACCTTGGGAAGAATGCCTCTCCCTGGTCGTCGAAGACTTCGGCCTTGTAGGCGCCAGGTTCGATCCAGGTTGCGACGCCCGCCGCGATACCCGCGGCGCCCAAGAACAGGACCGTCCTCAAAAATTCGCTCTTCATGCGGCCTCCTTCTCGAGCAGACGTTCGATGGAAATGCGCGAACGCTCCCGCCGCAGCTTGCGAATCGACACGAACACGAACAGCACGAAGGCGGGGATAGGTGGAAGCGCCACTGCCAGCAGTTTGATGGTGTTCTGCACGTCGCGCACGGATTGCTCCATCGCCGCGCGGGCGTCGTCCATCTGGCGGCGCTGCGCCTCCTCGATGTTGGCGCGCGCCACCTGTAGCCGGCGATTCTCGGCGGCCTGCACATTGGAAATCATGATCTCCTTCGCCTGCTCGTCGAGGTCGGTGCGGACGCGCAGGGCCGCCACCGCCGTGTCCAGCCGCGCCTGGGCCTCGCGCAGGCGCTGGTCGGCGAGCGCTTGCGCGTTTTGCACTTCCTGGCGCCGGCGCTCCTCGTAGACCTGCGTGCGGCGCTCAAGCGCCTCGAGCGTCCGCAGGCGCGGCCGCCGCTTGCGCAGCGCGATGAACGAACGGTCGCCCGCCAGTTCGTCGACGGCGTTGAGAATGAACGTGACATTGTCGAGATTCAGGTTCTCGACGCCCCGCCGCCGCAGTTCGAAGAATTCCTGGCCCATCAGGTCGGCGTCGGCCAGCACAATGGCGTTCAACGGCTGTTCGCCCTCGCGCGTGACACGCGCCGCCAGAACCAGTTCGTCCTTATCGGGGTTGTGCGGCAGGCCCTGCACAATCGACGTGCCGAGAATCGTCCGCTGCACAAGCTGGTTCCAGCGCAGAATGCCGGAGTCCTTGCCGGTCGTCATCAACGGAACAAACGTCGTCTTGCCGTCCTCGCGCGGCCGCAGGTGGCCCGGATAGAGCATCACCACTTCCTGCAAACCGTTCGTGATTTCGTCCTCCGTCTGGAATGGCATCGTGGCTTGGCTACCCTTCCCGACGAACACTACCTCCGGCGGAAGACTGCGAAGCTGCGGATGCGGGTTGTAGGTGTCCCACGCGACGCGGTCGTAACTCCACTCGATCCCAATGGCGCGGAGGAACGGCGTCAGATTCGGCAGGGAAGATGGTTGCGCCGGCGCCGCCGAAAACGGCGAGTCGGCCGGCTGGGCCTGTGCCTGCGGTGACAGGTTCAGGTTGAACGCGGGCAGTGGATCGAGCGCGATCAGCAGCGGTTTGCCGCTCTGCGCGTAAGCTGTCAGCCGGTCCAGTTGGGCGGTGGTCAGCGTCGTGGGCAGGACCGCGATCAGGACGTCGAGATCCTCCGGGTAGTCCGTGTCCGGCGACACCTGCTCCACCGCGTACTGCTTCTTCAGTTCGCCGACGATGGCCCAGTCCTCCGTCTGGCGGCGGCTCTGAAAGTCGAAGCTGCCGAAGAGCCTTGCGCCGGTCTGCAGAATACCGGCTTTGCGGCGTTCGGCGCGCGACACGACGCGGATGGATCGCATCAATTCGTACTCTACCGGCAAGCCGCGGTCGAAAAACGGGATCACGAACTCTTCACCGGCGCAGGTGAAGACCAGGCCGAGGAATATCTCGTTCACTACCGAAGCGCTTTCCTCGGTCACCGGAACGCGGAACGGTTCGATGCCGAAACGTTCGCGCGCCTCGCGGGCGGCGGGCGAGTACTTGCGGGTGTCGATCACCTGCGTCTGCACCTTCTCGCCGCCGGCCGCCGAGAACTCGCGGAGAAACGAAAGGAGGTTGTTGCGGATCGGAAGGTAGCTGCGCGGCACCTCTGGACTCACGTAGGCGGTTATGAAGACCGGCCTTTGCGGGTCGAGGCTGTCGATCAGAGCGCGGGTTTGCGGCGACAGGGAATAGATCTTCTCCCAAGTGGCGTCGATGCGCGTGCCGAAGCGCGCGGCGGCCAGCGTAACTGAGGCCACCACCACCAGCAGCGCCAACGTCCGCAGCACATAGTGCGGCCCCAGTCTCACCGCGCCCTTGCGCGTGGGCCACCGCCGCCGTCCGACCAGCGCCGTGTTCAGGTACAACACCGCCAGCGTCAAACCGAGGAAATACACGACCGCCGACGTGGTGACGATCCCTGCGCTGAGATCGCCAAATTGCGCCGAAGCGGAAAGCTGCTCCGCCAGCCGGCGCTGCGTTCCGCTGAGGATCGCCCCCGCGTGCCGCAGGAATACCGGGATGGCGCAGAGGACCGCGCCGATGATGAAGGCGATCGTCAAATTCTCCGTGATCTGCGAGGCCAGCAGGCCCAGCGGCAGCAGCGCCGCGCCGAGCAGCCAGTAGCCGGCGTACGTGGCAAGGATCATGCCGGGGTCTGGATTGCCCAACCAGGCCAACACCACCACGTGGCTCAGCGAGAACAGCAGCGCCACCGTATAGATGCCCAGCGCGGCGAGGAACTTGCCCAACAGGATCTCGGCGTTCGAGGCCGGCAGCGTCAGCACCAATTCCTCTGTACCGCTGCGGCGCTCATCCGCCCAGAGCCCCATCGTGATCGAGGGAATCAGGAAGATCAGCAGGTACGGGAACAGCCGGTTGAGCTGTTCGAGGTTAGCCAGGTTGTTCAGGAAGAACTGCTCCTGCCAGAACGCGGCCAGCGCGCTGAGAAAAACGAACAGCGTGATGAAGACGTAGCCGGTGGGGTTGGTGAAGTAGCTGAAAAACTCCCGCTGGAAAACGGCGGATATTACTCTTCCGCGCGCGCCCATGGTTCGGCCTCCTCTTCCTGTTGTTGCTGCTCGGGTTCGGGCAGCGGTTCTTCTGGCCGTCCGCCGGTCAGTACGTGGAACGCCTCCTCCATCGTGGCCCCATGCGCGGCCATCTCGGCGGGCAGCCCATCGAACACCACGCGGCCCGCGTGGATCAGGATCACGCGATCGGCCACCGCTTCCACTTCCTGCAGGATGTGGGTGGAGAGCAGCACCGTCTTCTCGCGGCCCAGTTCGCGGATCAGCTTGCGAACTTCGCGAATCTGGTTGGGATCGAGCCCCGTCGTGGGCTCGTCCATGATCAACACGTCCGGCTCGTGCAGCAGCACCTGGGCCATGCCGACGCGCTGCCGGTAGCCCTTCGAAAGCTTCGAGATGCTCTTCTCCAGGACCTCATCTAGGGCGCACAGCGCCGTGACGGCGTCGATTCGCGCGCGCAGCCGCGCGCCGGAGAGCCCGCGCGCCTTACCGAAAAATTTGAGCAAACCGAGCGGCGTCATGTCGGCGTACAGCGGCCCGTTCTCGGGCAGATAGCCGAGGCGCTCGGCGCTCGCCATCCGCTCGGCGGCGACGTCGTAACCGGCTATACGCGCCGAGCCCGCGCTCGGCGACAGGTAGCCGGTCAGCAGCTTCATGGTGGTCGACTTGCCCGCCCCGTTCGGGCCGAGAAAAGCCGCCACCTGGCCGCGCGGCACGGAGAACGTGACGTCGCGAATCGCGGCAAAGTCACCGTAAAACTTGCTGAGGCCCAGGGCCTCGATCATGGGTGTTGCGTCCATCGGCGAGTGCCGGTCGGCAGGAGATCGGCGCATCCGCGCCTACTACCGCATTATATACTCGAGATTAACCAACCTTTGCCAACTGCACAGTACTGGTGGGGCAAGCATCGACGCTTGCGAGCCGGGCCTCGGAGTCTCTACCTTCACGGCCGGCTCGGCAGGACCGTCTCCTCGACG
Organism: uncultured Solibacteraceae bacterium; assembly: GCA_964413655.1. Lineage (GTDB taxonomy): Bacteria > Acidobacteriota > Terriglobia > Bryobacterales > Bryobacteraceae > CAYPUQ01. The sequence continues at coordinate 27,137 of CAYPUQ010000008.1, forward strand.
TACCACTCGAACATCTCGAATTTCATCCCGCCGGCCTGGACGAGCGGATCGTCCTCGATCAGGGCGCGCGCCTCGCCGCCAGGGATCGGCTGAAAGACAAAAATCCCCACCAGATCGCCGCCCTCGTGGAAGGGGCCAGCCACGGCCATTTTGCCCTGCTGCTTCAAGTCCGTCAACCGGACGTAATGTTCCTTCCGCAGTTGGTCCAACTGCCCCGCCGCGATGGTATCGGCGTTTGGACCCTTCCTGCCGAGTGCGACTGGAACACGGATCATGTTGCCCGGGTAATCCGGGTTCTCCTTGATGCGCCTGCGGTACTCGACCCCAACATCGCCGGTGTTGGTCCAGCGATAGACGTCGACAACGAGCAGTTTCCGCGCGACGGCCGGGTCCTGCTCGGCCAACGCGCGCACCTGTTCGGGCGATTCGCACTCGAAGATCAGGATGCCCCGCCAATTCCCGCCATCCACCATCGGCCCGGCTCCGACCAGCACGCCTTCGTCCGCCAACTTCTTCAAATGCCCGAGATGGGCGGCTTGAATCTGTTTCGCCTCCTCGGGCGGCAGCGGCTTCCGCTCCGGATGCGAATTCAGAAACCCGAAGCAATTCTCCGCGGCCGGCACGCTGCCTGCCAACACAGCGGTGAGTGCGAACAATCGGATGGTCATGCTCTCTCTTTACCCACGCCCGGGATTTCCTTTACCAAGTCCAGAAGTATTTGTTTGCCGCGCGGAATCGCTGCATAGCCGCTGTCTGGCGTCACGGACGAGCGGATAGACGTAGATATCTTTGACAAGCTGACCGTGAGCCTTGTGCTCGCGGTCCATCCGGCCGCGGCCGGCAGTCTGCCCGAGGTGGATCCAGTTGGCGGCGCGATAGCAGGTGCCGCGAAAGCGCGCTGCGTCGACCAGCGTTTCCAGCAGCAGCGGACGATACCCATATTGGACTTCCCAGTCGCTGGGCATTTGCCGGGCACTCAGGGCCAGGATCTTGCTCGCCAGTCCTTTGACGTGCACCCACGGCAGGATGAGAAACCGGCCGTTATTAACGATCCCTTGCAGGTTACGTTGCCGTTGCTGGTCGCTCCAGCCGATCCAGGCGTCGCGGGCTTGCATCTTCCAGGCTGGCGAGGTCCAAAGCAGACAAGCCACGTCTCGATTGTGACTCCGCACCCAGTAACGCAGGCTGGCGCCGAACGGCACACGGCATCCCAGATAGTGATGCCGTTCCACATGTTGTCGCCAGCGCCGGCTCTCATCTTGGCCGTCCACCAGAACCAACTCCAGCGGCTCACACTCCCTCACCGTGCCGTCGATCGGTGCGGGCTCCGGACAGGGTTGGGAGATATCGGGCCGGCGCGGACCCCTGCCTCCCCGCTGCCGCAATGGCGGAAGCGTCAGGAGTCCCTCGGCGGCCAGGCGCTCCAGCAGTTGCCGGCACTCGTGGTTCTTCAACCCTCCACCGGGCCGTTTCCACTCCAGCAGTTCGCAGATAGTACGCGCGATTTCGGTGACTCCGAGGGCGGAGAACTCCCGCGCGGTCTGGCGCATCAATTCCAGTTCGCCGGCACCGAACGTGCGTCCGAAAAAGGTCAGAGATTCGGGCATGTCTTGGCGGGTGGCGCGGGTCGGCCCGCGCCGGGCACAATGTCTAGGATAACGGTTCGCGGCGCTCGCAGCAGCCTCACGCAGCGCGGGAACGCGTCCTTGCCCTGCTGCCGGCAGGTGTGCAACACGCTCGCGAGGATTTGTTGCGTGCGCGCCCCTTCCCAGGTCCGATTCCCGCCCCACAGCTTCCGCGCAATCACCATCCACCGGATGGCCCGCTCCGCCTCATGGTTGGTCGCATCCAAACCCGGACAGTGGAGCAAGGTGAACAGATAGGGCCGTTCGTGTTTCAAATGGTGTGCCAGGCGGCGATTCGCCGGATGCCGGCAGGATTTCTCCAACAGCCGGTCCAGTTGCGCCTCCAGCCGTCCGGTGGCGCTACGCAGGCCCTGCTTGGCGATCTCGCCTTCCCCGTAGCGGTCCCGCAACTGCAAACTGGCCTGCAGCAGATATCTCACCGCCAAAGGAAAAGCGGCCGCCGCCGGGGAGGCGATGCGCGCCATATCTCTTTGCACCGGGTCAGCAGATGACGCAGACAGCTCTGATGGCATGCCTTCAGGAAACGATAGTAGGGCGCCCGGCCGTCATGCACCAGAAACCCCGCGTAGGCTGCCCCCAGCATCACCACGGATTGGTCGTACCCGTGTCCGGGCGGAATGGCATACACGGTGACCTGCTCGCTTACGGTCACATGCATCCATTGCAGCCGCCCCCCTACCTTCCAGCCGGTTTCATTGGGCACGTTCACCACAGC
>CAYPUQ010000008.1:29597-41934 GCA_964413655.1 uncultured Solibacteraceae bacterium
ATTGCAGCCGCCCCCCTACCTTCCAGCCGGTTTCATTGGGCACGTTCACCACAGCTTGCCGCGTGGCTGCCACCGGCCCGTCGTAGGTCAGCGTCGCGCGCCGCCCGATACAGTCCGCCGCAACTAACTTCCAGCCCGAAGCCAGAGGCGAGTACTTGTCGCGTATGCCCCAACGACAGACCCATCTGCTTGTTGAGAATCGCCGCCAGCGCCAACGCCTCGGGCCCCAGTTGGACCGCGCCCACGCCCACGCCCACCGCATCGGAAGTCTCCAACCGATGCCGCCCTTGCACCCGGCGGCCACAACCGCGGCAGCAGCCCACGGCGATGTCAAAGCGGCGCACCACAGTCCGCCGTACAATCTCTTCCTGATATTGCGGTTCGCTGGGCTGAAACTCGACCCCGTCTCCGCAATGGGGACACTGCTCCGGCAGCCCGGCGCAGGCGTGCTTGCCGTAATCCTGGCCTGGTTTGCGGCTGGACGCTTCGGGTTGTCCTTGGGTTTGCCCCGGGAGTGCGGTGCCGCTTGGCGCTTGCCGGCCCGCAGGGCAGCTTCCAACTCTTTGCGAAGCCGCTCGCCTTCCTGCCGCAGCCGTTCAATCTCCCGCTGCTGTCGTTCGATCTGTTGTCGAGCCCGGTCCAGTTCTTGGGTGCGAACGAAGTCAATCGGATCTGGCTGCCTTCTGCGCTCCCGCTGGTTTCCAGAGGCTCTCATCCACTCTACGGTAACCGAAGCGAAGGTTTTTGTCCAGCCCAATTTGCAAGGGCCCGATTCGATTGGGTTCCAGCGCGGTAAACAAATACCTTCAACTCTACATCCCAGCACAGGGCAGCGAGCCCAAAGCATGCGAGCGCCCGCAGCAGCACCGCGTCAATGAGCCACGGCCCTCTCGGTAGTGGCGATGGCGTAGATAGCCCCGGCGTCATCCACGAGTGCCGATGCAATCACGGACACCTCGACGGTTTTCCCGCTTTTTGCGACGCGCTTGTGGCGCTGAGGCTCCAGAACGCCCGCCTGGCAGAGTTTTCGGAGGGTTGCCAAGGCCGCTTCGGGCTCGCTTTTCGGCATCAGCTCGCGGAAATTCATGGCCAGAGCCTCAGCTTCGCTCCAACCGTACATTTTTTCGGCGCCGGGATTCCACGCCAAAATGCGGCCCGCCATGTCCTGCACCAGGATGGCGTCGCGGGTGTCGCGCACCACCACGGCCAGGTGCCGCGTCGCTTCGGACTCCCGCAATGCCGCCTGCGCGGTTTTCATCGCGGTGCAATCCGTGAACGTGATCACCAATCCCTCGATCACGTTCTCCAAAGTCCGATAGGGCCGGATACGCAGCAGGTACCACTCCCCAGTGTTTGTTTGCACTTCGCGCTCCTTCGGAATCAGGCTGGCCAACACCTCCTGCAAGTCCGCCGCTAAGTTGTCATACCCGACTAGATTGGAGCGAATCTGATCCAGAGGACGCCCTACATCGGATTCGATCAGATTGACCAGGGCGGAGACCGTGGGTGTGAAGCGGAGAATTCGAAGAGAATGGTCGACAAAAATAGTGCCGATGCCAGTGCCACTCAGCAGATTCTTCATGTCGTTGTTGTAGCGGGATAAGTCGGCAACTCTGGTTTGCAATTCGGAGTTGACTGTGGACAACTCCTCATTGACCGACTGCAATTCCTCTTTGGAGGTCTCCAGTTCTTCGTTAGTGGACTGCATCTCTTCGTTCACTGACTGCATTTCCTCGTGGGCGGAACGCAACTCTTCGTTGGAGCTCTCCAATTCTTCAATGACAGCTTGCAGGTGCTCATCCTTCGCGCGCAATTCCTGCTTCAGCCGGATGATGTACTCGTTGAGATCCAGGCTGGCCGGTGACGGGCCGTCTGAGACGGTCGCCGCACCTTCGGTGGAGAACGTTGCGGCAATTGTGGGAGCCGCCTCGAAGATGACCAGAAAGAGGCCTCTTGGTATGAATCCCTCCGGATCCGGGGGCACCGGAATGACGGTCAGGTTGACGGCCGCCGCGTTGGCGTTGTTGGGGACGCGCAAACCGGAATGGCGCGTTACGATGCCCAAAGACACCGCCCGGTGCAGAGCGACGGTCAAATCGCTGCGCAAGCCCTCACGGGCCATCCTGAATATGTTCATGCTCGCTTCGCCTGGCGCTGGCTCCAGGTACTCGCCCGTGCGGCCCAGCAGGTAAAGGATGTCGCCGCGCTCGGTGACGAGCGCGCCAACCGGCCCGTAGTGCATCATGAGGGTCCGCTCGGCGATTTCGTACAACGGAAGCTTCTGTTCGCTGAGTACGCCGCCGCCCGGCTGCCGCTCGACGGGTAGTCCGGGTACACGGGGGAACAAGCTCGAAACGCTCACACGGTGAGGACCGAGCTCATCCGCCTTGCGCTGATAGATCTTTGCGCCCCGATCGAGGGTTGCATAGAGGTTTGTCGAGTCTCCCACGCTCTCGGAGGAGCCCAGCACGAGAATCCCGTCTGGCTTCAGCGCGTAGTGGAATAGGCGCATGAGCTTCGTTTGCAGCTCCGTGCCCATGTAGATCAGGAGGTTGCGGCAACTGATCAGATCGAGTCTTGAAAAGGGCGGGTCTCGGATCAGGTCATGCTCGGAAAATACGAGCATGTCGCGAATTGTTTTGTGGATGCGGTACGTATCGCTGTCCGGTTGATCCTGTTCGAAAAACTGGGCGAGGCGCTCAGCCGACACGTCGGCAACGATGCTGGAAGGGTAAACGCCCGCGCGAGCTTCTTCGATTGCTTCGGGGTCGATATCAGTGGCGAAGACCTGCACCTTGAAACTCGCTTTCGTCTCCTCCATGTATTCGCGCATCAGCATGGCGATGGAATAGGCTTCTTCGCCGGTGGAACAGCCGGGGACCCAGACACGAATGGCATCGCCCGCTTCGGTGGCCGCGAAGAGTTTGGGAATGACCTCCTTTTGAAGGGTCTCGAATATCTCGGAGTCGCGAAAGAAATTAGTGACGCCAATCAGGAGCTCGCGAAAGAGCGCGTCCACCTCACTGCTCGTGAGTTGCAGATACCGGATATAGTCACCGATCTGGTCGATCTGGTGCACGGCCATACGCCGCTCGATGCGGCGGGCGACGGTGCTCCTCTTGTAGCCGGAAAAGTCATGACCGGTTTGCGATCGCAGGAGATGGAATATCTTTTCCAGCCCGTCCGGGGTTTGCGCGGGCTCCAAAGAGGCCGGAACGGGGGACGTTCCAAATGCACGGCCGGCATAGGCGAGAAGGCGGGCCGGCATTTCGTTGGGAGGCAATACATAATCGACCATGCCTGTGGCGATCGCACTGCGGGGCATGCCGTCGTATTCGGTGGTTTCGGGCATCTGCGCCATCACCATGCCGCCCTCACCCTTCACGGCGCGAACGCCTAGCGTACCGTCGCTACCGGTGCCGGAGAGAACGATGCAGATGGCGCGCTCGCGTTGGTCCTGCGCCAGGGAGCGGAAGAAAAAATCGATGGGGAGCCGGACGCCGCGGGCGAGTGAAGGTTCAAACAGCTGCAATGCTCCATTGGAAATCGCTATATCGCGATTGGGAGGGATGATGTAGGCGCAGTTGGGCTGGATCGTCATGCCGTCTTCCACGTCGAAGACTTGCATCTTGGTGTAGCGCCGGATCAACTCGGATAGGATGCTCTTGTGGTCGCGGGCGAGATGTTGCACCAGAACAAACGCCATACCGGGATCGCTATCGGCGGGCATGGTGGAGAAGAAAGATTCGAAGGCCCCTATACCACCGGCGGATGCGCCAATTCCGACGACCAGGAATCCCAGACTCTCCGGCTCCGATGGCGCCACGGCTTTCCGGGAAACGGAAGTATCATCCGGCGCCTTCGCGCTGCTCTCTGCTTCGGCCATGAACTTGACTCCTGTCCCAAACAACCCGCTGCGGACTTGCCTGCCTGCTCTAGAATGCCACGTTTTGGTATCGCCCATACAGCAAACAGAAGAAGAAGTATCGGAATAATTATGGAAGGGAAGATCGTCCGTCGATGGAGGCGAAAGGAACGGGAGGGACGGCAAAGCGCAAGCGCCCCCTCGCCGCCACTGGCAACACGAATCGAACGGGAGAGCCAAATCTCATGCTTGCAGGCTCTCCCGCTTGGCCGTAAGGACAGATTGGATGCCGGGGCAACTGCGGTCGACATCCTGATTAAACCGCCGGCTTGCAAATGTTGGCAGGACGTAGCGAATCATCGCGTGTCGGTGTCCTGAGGGCGTGTCTAGATGAGCAGTTGAAAGGGCTAGCCGCCCATTTCAACCCGCATCGGCTGCGCCAGAGGCGGCGGAGGCTCATCCTCGTCGACTGCCAGCGAGCAGGCTGCGCTCCTTCGCACTCGCTGTATCGGGCGGTCACAAGCGAACGCTTCGAAGATCGGTCCACTAGAGGGTTGTGTTCGGCAGCATTCTGTGGATGGTATTGTGAAGGAGGATTTCCTGGGACGCTGAGGAGTATTAGAGGAGGTTCGGGTTGAGCTTGTCGGCGACACGGACGGCATCTTCGCGATGGCTCAAGGAGCATGGTCCAGAGGCGCTCGAGGGGCTGTTCCGCGCGGTGATCTTCCAGCCGTCGGCGCCCATTTTGGTGACCGACGACGACCGGCGTTACCACGAAGCCAGCGTGGGAGCAGGCAGACTCCTCGGTCTGCGCCGCGAAAAAATCATCGGCCGGTATCTGGAAGACTTTGCGGCAGATGAAACGAAGGCAGAGATCCCGGATCGCTGGCGTCATTTTCTGGAAGCGGGTGAACAGGCCGGCACGCTTCGTTTGTTGACTCCAGAGGGAACGTCTCGGGCAATTCGATACACGGCAAGACGCAATGTGTTGCCCGTCCGCCACCTGTTGTGGCTGCAAAGCAACGAGGGGGCAGGTGCGAATTGTGCCTGGGGGCGGGACTGCGCGCTTTTCCTCTTGGATGCGCAAGGGGTAATCGCCGACTGGTACGCGGGGGCCGAACGCCTGTATGGCCACACAAGCAATGAGGCTGTGGGCCAGCATGTGTCGATTCTGTATCTCGGGGGGGGGGGCGATACCCGGTCCAACATAGAGGAAACGTTGAGGCGCACATTGGGCGTTGGACACGCTGGTGATGAAAACTGGCATCTGCGGCAGGACGCCTCGCGGTTCTGGGCCAACGCCATTTTTGCGCCCCTAAAAGACGACAGTGGAACGTTGCACGGATTCGCCTGCGTGGTCCGCGATTTCAGCGGCCGCCGCGAATGGAAATTGAAGGTGCGGCCTGGCGCCGTGCGCGTCCATCCGGCACCGGAGGCGCCAGCGATCGGGGGCGTCGTGTCCGGAGAGTTTGACCGCATCCTGCAGACCAATGACACATTCCTCGAACTGGTCGGCTATAGCCGCGAGGATCTTCTCGACGACCAGCTTGCCTGGCTCGATCTGACGCCACGGGAGTACGGGCCGTTGGTTGAGCTCGCGCACGAGGAATGCCTGCGGTTCGGATCCTGTGCGCCCTTCGAAAAAGAGCTCATCCGGAAGGACGGGACGCGCGTGCCGGTTCAGGTGACGACGGCCGTTTTGCAACTGCGTCCCTTCCGCTGGATCTCCTTTGTAAGCGACCTGCGTGAGCGCGACCGGCAGGAAAACATCAAAGCGAATCTTTCCGAAGAGATGCTTCTATCCAATGAACTTGTCGGGACCAGCGCGGCGTTGAAGCGGATGATCTCCCAGGTGGACCTGGTGGCGCCAACGGACGCAACCGTCCTGATCCTGGGGGAAACCGGCACGGGTAAAGAGTTGGTTGCACGCGCCATCCACAGAAAGAGCCTCCGCAGTGCACGGCCTTTCGTCACCTTGAACTGTGCCGCCATTCCATCCGGACTTTTGGAGAGCGAACTGTTCGGCTATGAGAAAGGCGCTTTCACCGGAGCCCTAACACAAAAAATAGGGCGTTTCGAGCTAGCGAATGGGGGTACGCTGTTTCTGGACGAGGTAGGTGACATTCCTTTGGAGTTGCAGACGAAACTACTCCGCGCCTTACAGGAGAAGGCCTTTGAACGTCTGGGGAGCACGAGAACCACCAACATCGACGTACGCCTGGTGGCGGCCACCAACCAGAATCTTGTCCAGATGACGAAGGATCGCCTCTTTCGCAGCGATCTCTACTATCGGTTAAAGGTATTTCCCATCACCACCGCGCCACTGCGTGACCGCCCGGAAGACATACCCGTGTTAGCCCGGCACTTCACCCATAAGTACGCGTTGAAAATGAATCGGACGATCGAGAAGATTCCCTCGCATACGATGCAAGCCTTGGTCAATTGGCCCTGGCCCGGAAATGTGAGGGAGTTAGAGAACTTTATCGAAAGGTCTGTCATCCTGTCGCCGGGTCCGGAACTACGCGCGCCACTGGAGGAATTACGCGCCGCCACAAAGGAACCGCCCGGGGCTTCTACGCTCGAGGAAATGGAGAGGCAACACGTAACGCGTGTTCTTCGAGAGTCCGGCGGCGTAATCAGTGTTGCCGCCAATGTCCTCGGCGTGCCGCGCACGACCTTGAATGCCATGATAAAAAGGTTAGGCATTTCACGGGTGGGCCTTTGAAGTTAATCGGACTATCGTAGACGGAATGGTAAGTGAGGGAAGATCAGTGGAAGCTGACTATTGCGCGAAGGACTTTCCGGTCGTTTGCGTAGGCGGGCCTGCCGGCGGACTCGATGCCTACACACGTTTGTTGAAGTATCTGCCGGTCGACATGGGCGTGGCCGTTGTAATCGTTAATCACCTTCGTACCGTAGCCACCCACCTCCCTGAAATTCTTCCCCGCTTCACGACAATGCCAGTGGAGCTGATCACGGAGAAGCTTCTCATCCGGCCGAATGCGGTGTTCGTCATCCCGGAACAACGAGATTTACAAATGCTGCACGGAGAGTTCCGTCTGACTCCGATTTCCAAACCGAGGGGATGGCCCGATGTGATCACCGTTTTTCTGCGTTCCCTCACTCACAATTGGAACGGCAAACTGATAGCCGTAATAGTTTCCGGCTAAGACGGCGATGGCGCCGCCGCGTTATGTGGCATGGCATAAAAGAAGCAGGCGGAATTACGATTGCGCAGAAACCGGATACAGCCGTGCAGCCGGATATGCCAGAGAGTGCGATCGCCAGCGGATGCATCGATTTTATCGTTTCGCCCGAGGATATCGCCAAACAAATTGCTCAAATTGTTCGCCCAGTGTCAAAGGCCACGTGACGACAGGAAGCGAAGCTGCTCCCTGCCCTGGCGAAATTGATTCGTCTCGCGCTGTCACGCGATTGATTCCTCACTCCCGCACAGCATTCGGGCCCGGACCGAAGCTCACGCCTCGAGCCGAGCCCGATAGTTCCGGAATTTCGTCCATGGACTTGCTGATTGGTTAAAAAAGGAAGCGGCCCCCTAGCTGGAACTGCCTACCACCCATGCCGTTGAAGGTCTGAATTGCCCGGCCAAAACCCGGAGAGCCCAGAGTGGAAATCGGATTCATGTAGTTAGAGGAATTGGTCAGGTTGTAGACCTCGCAACGCAATTCGAACTTTACGCTCTCTTGAATCAAGAAGCTCCGGAATACAGCGAGGTCATAGTTGAACAACTCAGGTCCACGGAAGCTATTGCGCCCACTTCCGCCGAACGTGCCGGCGGCCGGCGTTGCGAAGAGCGTAGGGGCGAAGTTCACTAAGCCGTCGACAGCGGCCGTGTTGTTCCCAATGAACAAAGCCGGCTGAGCGCTGGCTCCGGGGCAGTTGCATAAAAGTGAATCCGCGGTGACCGTGTAGGGGGTTCCGGAGGCCCATCTTAGTATGCCGTTGAGCTCCCAGCTGCCGAGCAGGTATCCGGCTAGGCCTGTATTCAGGTGTGCCGAACCGGCGCCGAAGGGCAGCTGCCACAGGTGGCTGATAGCGAGAATGTGCTTCCGGTCCCAGTCGGCAAGTCCGTAATTGGAACGCGAATTGAACGGATTCGTTTGTTCAAAGCCGGAGTCGAGGGCTTTCCCGTAAGTGTATGCGCCCGCGAAGGAGAGCCCTGCGGCGTAACGCTTGGTGAGGTTGATCTGGAGCGAATTGTAGTTACTGTTTAGGCCCGTGCCCCGTAGTGTGACAGGGGCGCCGCGATTGAATGCGGCGAAGGGAAGACCGGCGGAGCCTGTGCCGGGCTGCGCCACGTTGCTGGCCCGGCTGAACGGAAGCTGACGAGCAGCGTTACCCACATAACCCATGTCGAGCAGGAATCCACTGCCCATGTCCACTTGAATCATGGCACTGTAAGTTTGCACGTAAGGGGTCTGCGTGTTGAGCGTATCGCTGACATACAAAGGCTGGTTAGGGTCGATGTTCGTGTTTCCGCTCGCGGGAACCGTAGGAACTGAGAACGGAACGGATGCGAATGTGCCGGCGGCACCAAGTTGGAGGGCCGCGGAAGTTTGATTGATCCCGGATGCAAAGATGGGTGTCGGGAAGTAATGAACTCCATATCCAGCGCGGAATGCCAGTCTGGATGCGGGCCGAAACACTAGGCCAACGCGCGGCGCGATATTGTTCAGGTCATAACTCTGGTTACCGAAGTTGTCGACGCCCGTCTGTCCGGTTAACGTGAGGGTATTGGTAGCCGGGTCAAACACCGTGGCGCCGCCCGCGGAGCGAGTCCGGAGAGGTGTATAGACGTCGTAGCGCACGCCTACCTCAAGGTAGAGCTTCTGCCAAAGGTTGATTGTGTCTGTCGCATAGGCGGACGTGAGTGTCTGCTGATAGGTTGGCGTCTGAAGAAAATTGGAGACACCCGAGGTGGTTGGCATTCCGAGGAGGAAGGATGCGAAACCATTGGCGGCCGGATCGAATTGGCTGGTGCTGCCGCCGGGAAGCGCAGTTGCGCCAGGGCCGAAGGAGAAGCTTCCGCGCGGAGAAAAGGGGCCGGCATCAAATCCGGAAGTGCGGTACTGAATTGCCTGTGCTCCTAATTTGACGTGGTGCATGCCTGTGTGCCAGTTCCAGTTTGTCGCGATATCCCAATTGTTGTTCACCGGACGGGATGGGTAGTTGCCGGCTAGACCATAACTGCCAAATCCAGCGATGGTGATTTGGGGCAGACCGTTGGAGAAGCCCAGCGCTGCGAGGTCCTGGTCAAGCGAGGCGCTATCACCCCATGGCGAAATAGCGTTGCGGTACCGCGCGTAGCCGGCGCGAACTTCGGCCGCCAGAGTATTGCTGAGACTATGCGTGTAGCTTGCTGTCGCACTGTGGTTGCGAAGCTCGGCTTGCGCGCCGTCTCCGAGCGGGCCGAGGATGGAGGCGCGGTTGACGCTGCCATGAGTGAAGCCGTAGCGGAAAAAGCCAGTCGAACGTGGCGAAAAGCGATGGTCGACCTTACCGTCAAATCGATGAACGTCTTCCAGCATCCCAACGTTACCCGCAAGGTTGTTCGCGGAGCCCAGTTGGGTAGGTGCAGGCAGAGAAGCGAGAAGCGCTTGCGAAACTGGGCTTAATGACGATGCCGGGATCCGGTTGCCGGCGAACGGCGTCCGGCCGGCGCCTGTGAGGGCGTTCCCAGTCGCAGGATTGTAAAGCACCCCGCCATCGAGCGCACTAAAGTTTCCCGCTCGAAAATCCAGGGTTGGCACGCTATCGAGTTGCAGTACTTCGCCGCGGCGGAGGAGCGCCTCATACGCGCCGAATATGAAGGTCTTGTTCTTGACTATTGGCGCACCGATCGAACCACCGAATTGATTCCGGTTGAACCCGGGATCATTCGAGTTCGGATTAAGCGGATTCCGTGCCGTGAAGAAGCGGCCGGTATGAAGTCCGAATATGCTCCCGTGGAGGTTGTTCGTACCCGGCCGGGTAATTGTGTTTACCCATGAGCCTCCAGCAAAACCACGCTCTCCATTGAAGTTGCTCGTCGCGATGTTGAGTTGTTGGACCGACTCATTGGGAGAGACTCGCGAGGGTTTATTGCTGAATGGTTCTGACTGATAGGATCCATCCTGGTGATAGGCGCTCGCCCAGGCGGGAAGGCCGTTGACATTGAAGCTCCTGCGAGCCTGGGGATCCTCTATCCGGTCCTGGCTGATGACCGGTGGCGTGATGCCGGGCATAAGGGAGATCAGGTCCTGGTTCTGCCGGTCGGCGAGCGGAAGTGAACGCACAAAACGCGTATCATAGCCGCGCGAGACCTCGGAGGAATCGCTCTGAATTGTTGGCGCCTGAGCTTGAATTATGAGTTCACCGGCTTCGCCCGCGGCGGGTTCCTCCTGGCTGAACGAGATGTCGATCGGAGCCGTTGAGCCCGAACCGACCGTAATTGCAGTGGGATTCCGGAAACTAACTCCACCTCCCTCCAGTATGATGCTGTAGGTTCCTGGTGGGACGTTCTCGATAGTAAATGTACCATCCGCCGTGGACCGGCCAGTGGCAGCTGTGGTACCCCCCGACTCCAGGCGGATCGCGACATCGTCCATCCCTCTGCCGTCTTCCCCGGCTACGCGACCTGTTATTTTTCCTGAGTGTGTTTGACTAAACAATGCCGCTGACAAGCAGACAGCAAGTGCAACGTTCATATGTGAATGCATGACTAACCTCTGAAGCTAATTTTGTTTTACTGAACTGATGGTGAATACCTATGCCAGGATCTATCCGGCAATACAATCGTTAAAGAGCTCTCCGCTCGAAACGGCGAATCAGGAGACCAACTACTATCATTGCGAGACCTGCAAGCGCGATTTCAGCCAGATTCGAGGCCGTTTCTGGCAACTCAGCGGTATCGGAGGGTGCCCGCGCGGCTGTCTGCCAAGTTTGGTCGGCTGAATCGGGCGTCGGTGCCGGGACCTGTTCCGGGTCAGAGACAGACGACCGGGCGGCCTCTTGAGGAGACGATTGAGGCTCTGGAACGGTATCTGTAGTTGGCGAGGGCGCGGCTTCGGGCTCTTCGGCGGGCAGGGTCGACGGTTGGCCCTGAGGCTGCGGCTGTAGTTGAGCGACGGTCTGCGGCTCTTCGGCTGGGCTATAAGCCGCCGTCAGCCGCAGGGTCTTAGGGGACGCGGTAGCGGTTCGTGTTCTCTCGACCGGAATTTCGTATCCGTAGCTCTTTCCCTTGATCCAAACGTATTTGAGAAAATATTCTCCGCCTTGCCGTTCCAGGATCACGGACGTTTCGTTCTGATTGTTGTTGTCGAGAGCTGCAATCGTAGTGATCGCCGCTTCAAGCGTCGTACCGCTATTCGAACTAAATTCGAGGAGTCGAGGGTTACTCGCCGTAGGTAACTGACGGATCTGATACTCGCCAGCGGGAAGGGTCTGATTCCCTACCCTGGTCATTTGCGGCAAACTTATTGTAATGACGTCCGAAAGTGGACCTTGAGCGAGGACTGTCATACAAGCGCTCAATAGAAGCGCCGGGGCGATTGCTTTCTTGTTCACGATATATATCTCCTTGAGCGAACCCTGAGTCGTTAGGGTACATACTCATGCACTTGGAGGGCCAAGGCATGATTCCACCAAGCACACCGAAGGTTGATGACTGCATTAAATAATGCTGGCCGCCGCGCGGGGGCGTATCCATCCGGCCAATCAGGTTCAACGGTCATGCGGGTCTGACCATATACGGTCTGGTGACCACAGGTCGTCGATGCCCCAACCTTCCTGTCCGCGTGCTCTTGCTGAGCGTTTCGCTCAAGAGCCGCGTCAAGGTTGGGGACCGCGCCAGTGTTCTCGGCAACAAACTTCCGACCGGCGAGTGGGTGGCCAACGAAGTGATCCTCGGCCTGCCGGCTCCGAACCCGGCCGCAAGGTCGGGCAAGAAACAGGAGAAGCGCAGGCCCGCTGAACGCCGAGCGACATCTCCTACGCGCCCGCCGCGCCTGAAGCGTCTCACCGGCGAATCTCTCATCACCATCGCGTCAGCCGGGGGCAAGTATCCCTTCACCATCCGCTCGGAGCGGCTGCGCGCGCTTACCGAGCCGCGACCGCGAGGGAGCGGCACCCAACGACGGCATTAGAGCGTCCGCAGGAACGCGATTAGCGACTTCTTGTCTTCCGCGGAGAGTCGAACCCCGAACTCATGGCCGCGAACAGCCCGGGTCTTTCGTCCGAGCCCAACGAAGCCCGTCGGTACATAATCGTCTCGTAAACGGGCTGGGTCAAACCAATCTTCCAGCGTCATTACCGATCCGTTGTGCTCAAACGGCCCGCGGTACCAGACACCCTTCAGCGAAGGCACCTTGTAATACCCCGTCCCACGCCGGTGTCAGCCGATGGTCGAACGGAAACGGCGGCCCTTTCCCGGGCTCAGGCAGTTTTCGGAACTCTTCGCCCGCTGGAATGAAC
>CAYPUQ010000009.1:0-7193 GCA_964413655.1 uncultured Solibacteraceae bacterium
AAGCCGTCGTCGGGCAGCCGGTCACGCGCGCATTCGTGGTAGGCGGAGGCGTCGTGGGAACGCCCTCCACCGGTTTCGCCGGCGCCGCGCCCGGCATTCCGGGCACGGGGATTGGTGGCTTGGCCGGCGTCAACGGCTGGGGTTCCTCCGCCGGTTTCGCTTCGGCGGGTGAGACCGGCGCCGTGGGTTCCTCTTCCTCGGGCGAGGCATACATGAGTTTCACCACCGTATCGCTGCCGGCCGCCACGGCTTTGGTATTGTCCGCCGTGATCTCCGTGTACCGGACGATATGGGGTATCAACGCGATCAGCAGTTCGCTTTGCGTGCGCGAGACGCCTTGTCCGCTGAACAGATGCCGCAGCAGCGGAATGCTCGCCAGGCCGGCCGTGCCGCTGCGCGTTCGCGAATCGGTGTCCTGGATGAGGCCGCCGAGCAGCGTTACCTCGCCTTCGCGCAACCGGACGGCGTGGCTCAGCTTGCTCTGGCCGATGATGGGCTGCGAGAGGCCGCCGATATCGATGTTGTCGCGGACGCTGGAAATGTCGATATCCACCTGCATCGACACTTCGTCGGAGCCATGCACCTTCGGGGTGATGTCGACGTTCACGCCGACGTCGGCGAACTGGAACTGGGTGCTCACCAGAGGGCTCACGCCTACCGCGCCGACGCCGGGCTGGAAGCTGCCGGTGGCATAGGGAAAGCGGTCGCCGATCTTCAATGACGATTTCGCGCCATCGGCCGTCCGGATCTGCGGCGATTGAAGAACCCGCGTGTCCCGGTCGCTCATCAGCGCCTGGAGAAATATGTTCGGCAGCGTCACCACAAAGTCGCGCGTGCCGATGTTGGCGAGATTCGAGAGGCGCACGGCGGGAGTTTGAGCAGGGGTGTCGCCGTTGCCATTGTCATCCGATTGCGCCGGTTGCCCAATCACTTGGAGGCTCGAACGCGGCGAAAACGTGATCGGCAGCGCCAGGCCGTTGGTGCCACCGGAAACGAACGTAGCCGCCAGGTCTCGCGTGCGCGAACGGTTCGCCGAAAGAACAATCACGTCCACCACGATCTCGCCGCGCGGCTTGTCCATGTCGCGGACCAGTTTTTCCGCCAAGCGGACCTGGTCCACCGTGCCGCGAACGAGAATCGCATTCTGCGACGGGTATGGGAATACGCGCCGGATGTCGGCCAGCGAGCGCAGGACGTTGCCGATCTCCTGCAACTCCTGCGGAGTCGTGACGTTGCGGATATAGAAGACGCGGACGACGAAATCCTCGTAGTCGCGGCGCTTGGTCGGATTCTCGTTGGTGATGAAGATGGTGTTTTGGCTGAGCGGCTTCCAAAACATTTTCGTCAGTACGGAAAGGTGTTCGAGCGCCTGCTCGAGAGAAACATTAGCCAAGTCGATTGTGAACCGGCGCGTTGGCGCCTGCATCTCGGGGTCGAAGAGGACGTTGACGCCGGCGATCTTGCCGAGCGTCTCGAAGAGCACCGGCATCGGCTGGTTGTTCATCTTCAGGCTCGAGACGCGGCGGTTGATCGGTTTCAGTTCCGGCGCCGCCTGTATCGACTCGATCAACTTATCTACCTTCTCCTGCGCCTCCTCAGTCGGCGTTTTCGGGGGTGTCTCCTCACCTTCCGGGGCTTTCTTCCGCTGTTCGATCAGGCGAAGCGTCTTTCGCAGTTCATCGGCGGCCAAAGTGGACGACGGGTCGACCGCGTAGGCGCGCTGGAACGCCGCCGCCGCTTCCTCCAAATTGCCATCCTCAAGCAGCTTCCGTCCCCGGCTATAGTGCTGCTGCGAAGCCTGAAAACGCGCCCGGTAGGCGGCCATCTTGTAGGCCGCGTCCTGCGGGTCCTCGGCGACAGCCTGCTCGTATAGCTCGAGCGCGGTGTCGAAGTCTTTTTTCGCCTCGGCGATCTCCCCCTGTTTCAGCAGCTTCTCGCCTTTGCGTGTTCGCGCCTCCAGTTCCGGCGCCAGCAACAGGATCGCGACGACAAGAGTCGTAATTGTAGCTAAGCGTTTGAATAAGAACATCTTACAGGGATTCCGCACATCCAGGACGGCGTGTGCTACGATATGAAGGCACAATTCCATTAGCCTCAACTACTTCTGACGATGCCGCGCGGGCGCGCGTGGAGACGAATCCGTAGGCGGCAAGTTCGGTTCGGCAGTGCCACATGGAAAAGCAGTTCAAAATTCTGTCCGACAACCGGCGTGCGCGGCACGACTACTTCTTTTTCGATAAGTGGGAGGCGGGGCTGGCGCTGACCGGCACCGAGGTGAAGTCGGCGCGCAACGGCAAGATTCAGTTGCAGGACGCCTTCGCCGAGGTCGAGCGGGGCGAAGCCTGGCTCTGCAACGCGCACTTCAGCCCGTACTCGCATGGCAACCGCTGGAACCACGACGAGACGCGGCGTCGAAAACTGCTGCTGCACCGCGAGGAGATCGACAAGATTTTTGGCAAGACTCGCGACAAAGGCTTCACCCTCATCCCGACCAAGGTCTACCTGAAGAACGGGCTGGTGAAGTGTGAGATCGCACTGGCGCGGGGCAAGAAGCAGCACGACAAGCGCGCCACCGAACGGAAACGCGAGGCCGAAGCCGAAGCCCGCGTGGCGGTGCGCCGCGTCCGGCGCGGGGACTAACCAGAGCTCAGGATCATGAATACTACCTACACCACCGAACAGGCCGCCACGCTTGGCGGCGACACGCTCATCCTCCTTTCTTTCGAAGACGCTATCGCTCGTGCCGGCTCCGCCGGGGCCGATGAAGCCATCGCGGGACTCCATGCCTCCGGTGAGTTCAAAGGCAAGACGCTAGATACGGCCGTGCTGCACGGTCCGGCCGGGCTCGGATACCGCCGCATCGTGCTGGTGGGCGGAGGCAAGAAGGAAGGCTTCTCCGCGCCGGCGCTGCGGAAGGCTGTCTCGGTCGCGGTGCGCGTGGCTAAGTCGAAAGCAGCCCGCGAGGCGGTGTTGGCCCTGGATTCGCAGTTCCACAACGCGGCCTGCGTTTCCGCGGCGGTGGAGGCGGCGCTGCTAGGGCACTGGGAGCCGGACCGGCTGAAGACCGATCCGGAGAAGGACGAGAAGCGGCTGGAGTCGTTCACGGTCGCGGCGCCTGGCGCGCCTGCCGGTCTGGAGGCGGCATTTGAGCGGGGACGAATCGTCGCCGAGTCGCAGAACTTTACGCGCGAACTCGCCAACGAGCCCGGCAACCTGCTGAACCCCAGCGTTCTGGCCAATCGCGCGCGGGCCATGGCCGGGGAGTTCGGTCTTACCTGCGACATCCTGGACGAGGACCGCATGCGGCAACTTGGGATGGGTTCTCTGCTAGGCGTGGCGCAGGGGAGCGCCGAGCCGCCGGCGATGATCGTGATTCAGTACAAACCTGAGCAGCCGGGTCCCGAGGGCATCCACCTCGGCCTCGTCGGCAAAGCGGTCACCTTCGACACGGGCGGGATCTCGATCAAGCCTTCCGATGGCATGGAGAAGATGAAGTACGACATGTCGGGCGGCGCGGCGGTCCTGGGCGCGATACGCGCGCTGGCGCAGCTTAAGCCGCCGATTCCCGTCACCGCGGTGGTTCCCTCCGTTGAAAACATGCCGGGCAGCCGGGCGCAGCGGCCCGGCGACATTGTCAAATCGCTCAATGGGAAGACGGTAGAAGTGCTCAACACCGACGCCGAGGGGCGGTTGATTCTGATTGACGCGATCACCTACGCGCAGCGGCTGGGGTGCACGCACCTCGTGGACGCAGCAACGCTGACCGGGGCTATCGTCGTGGCGCTGGGTCCGGTTCACACCGGCGCGTTTACCAATGACGCTGAAATGCTCGCTCGTCTCCAATCCGCCGCAAAAGCGGAAGGTGAAAACGTCTGGCACATGCCGCTCGACGAGGACTATAAGGAGCAGTTGCGGAGTGCGTTCGCCGACCTGCCCAATATCGGCACGCGCTGGGGCGGCGCTATCACGGCCGCGTATTTTCTGAAGGAGTTCGCCGATCCGACACCATGGGTGCATCTGGATATCGCCGGCACGGCGTGGCTCGACGACGCCAAGCCGTTCATGGCCAAAGGGCCGACGGGAGTGGGAGTGCGAACGTTTGTGGAGTTGGCGATGGGGTGGGTGTGATCTGGACGAATCGGACGCCCGCGCTACTCGATCATGACGGTGACGCTGTTTGCTCTCCGATTGTCCACGGTCAGTTCGACCTCGACAGTGCCCTTGCCGGCGAGGGAGCGCGGTAAGGGACCCACGTTGATCTGATCGAAACCGGCGAACTCTCCCTGCGCGGCAGCGTACAGGACGGGCACAGCGATGCCGCCCACTTGAGCCTTCACGTCGGAAAGCCTTTGCGCGCCGCGAATCCCGGTGCCGTAAATGGTGAGGTAGATCTGGTCGGCGGCCGAGCCGAGGCTGATCGGGACCGGAAGCGTGCGCTGCCGCACGGCATCGTAGGTGAACACCGAGATCGGGATCTGCGCGCCGGCCGCGTCGACGCGTAGGGCGGCCGCCAGACCGACGCCCGTCCCGCTGGCGTTGGCCGAGAACAGGCCCGGCCCCACGGAACCAATCAGGACGTCACCGGTCAAGACCGCGCCGTTGTGCCTCCGGAGGTTCACCGTTGCTCGGCCCGCCGCCACAGTCTCTGGCATTTGGAAGTTCACCTGTCTGGCGGAAACGAAGAATAGCCGGGCGCTGTGAACGGCGCCCGTACTGTCGGTGACACCGACGGTCATGCCGCCAAGTTCATTGGGCAGCGAATTCGACGGGGCCAGCACGGTAACGGCGGCCAAGTTCTCACCAAAGGCGCTCGTGATGGAGTCCGGCGCGACAGGGCCGAGCCCGTAGCTCGCGGCGTTGGCGATCCAGTTCGCGTAAGGCGCGGCGTTGGCCGCACCGGGCGTCCCGGGATAGAAGATGGTCCACTCCGCTGCGCCGTCGGAGACGCGTCCAAAAGAGATGTCCTCCTGCTGCGTCGTGAACGTAACGGAGTCGATCAAGGTCTGGCCGTCCGGTTCATACAGGCCGATGCGCTCTCCGTCGGCAGCGAGGGCGAAACTGGTGTGCAACGGGCCTTGGTTCGTATCGTTGTCGGCCCAGAAGACGAGATACCCACCGGCCGGAATCATGACGCCATCCGGAATTCTGTACTTCGTCTTGTTGGAGAAGTTGTCCGTCAGATACATGCCGCTCATGTCCACGGCGGCTGCGCCCGGGTTGTAGATTTCGATCCAGTCGTCGAACGCGCCCGGTTCGTCGGGGTCCTGCAGGGCGGTCTTGTTGTCGGCCATGAATTCGTTGATCAGCAGTCGCCCGGTTCCCGGCGGCGCCGGTGTGGCAGCGGCAGCGGGATTGGCGGCGCCTGGGGTCGGCTGGGAGGTCACGGCCCAACGGTCACCGTAAAGTCCAACGCGCGTCATGGACCGGCCGTCGCCAAGGGCAGGGTAAGACAAAGTGTCGATCAGCGTGCCGTTCGCATAGAGATGCAGGTTTCCGCCGCCGGTCTGGGGGCGGAAGCCGGCATGTGTGTCGCCTTGGCCCGTCTCGCCGTCCAGCCATAGCACCAGGTACCCGCCGTCTGCCAGTGTCCGGGCGGGCACTGGCCATTTCGTTGGATTGGCGAGGTCGTCGGAAAGATGGAAGCCGTTCAGGGTGATCGAACCAGGGCCGAGATTGTGAAGCTCCACCCAAGGATCCGCATCGCCAGCCTCGTCTCTCGCCGAACCGTCGTTGGACGCGACCAACTCGTTCAAACGAATGTCCGCCGGCTGGGTCTGCGAGTTCAGATACGAACGGAGGTATCCAAATCGATCGCGAATGAATCGATTGAGTCCGGGAATCGCGCCGACCTGTGTGTTGAGATTTGCTTCAAACTGAGCGCTTGCATAGGCTTTGTTGGGATCCTCATAGACATGCTCACGAATCAGGCCGGCGAGTTGCTGAATGCGGGCGCTCATCGTCTCGGGATCGAATCCTTCCCGCAGGAAACGGGCCATCATTTGCAGATAGAGCCGCCTGTAGGCGTTTACAGCCCACAGCTTTTGAAGCAGCGGACGCGCCGTGGTCGTCGCGCCGCCGGTTGAAGCGCTGGGCAGATAAAACGGGTCCGTTGTGGCCGGGCTTGCCAGCCTGGGTGTGCCGTCGCCGGTAATCCCGAACGACTCGTTGTTGTCCCACTGGATGTGAACAAACCGGCCATCGCTGGACCGCTGGTAAAGATAGTATTCCGCCCCGACGCCAAGATAGGAATCGAGATTGACAACCAAGTTGTTGACCGCCATGCCATAGAGCCAGTTCTCGACATCGCAGACCGGTTCCAGGCGCGCGGGCAGATCCGCCGTGGGAGTGTTGTTGAGAATATCCAGGAAGTTGATGAGCCCGGAGTAGTCGTTGGCCTTTTCGTTCGTCTTGAGCAGGTAGACGTTCCAGTAGGCTGAGGGGTCCGGTCCGAGGTAAGTCAGGTCCGGGCGCACGCGGCTTCCAAGCTGCTCTTCCGCCTCGAACAGATTTCCATCCTCGTCGTCGCCGAACCGGCTCTGCATCATGGTCTTGTCGGGCTGTTCCACGGCGAGGTAGAGGCCGTAGAAGGCGTCGTTGACATACAGCCGCACATAGACCGACCGTAGCGCGGCCACATATTTGCTAGCGAGATCGAGAGTCAATTTCTCGCGCATGAAATCCGGTGAGAGATCGAAATTGTTGAGATTGAGTTTCTTCAGACCCAGGAACGTCGTGTCGTCGTCGTACCTGTTGAAGTCCAGCTTGAACGGTTTTTTGATGCCGTTGCGCTGGAAGGAGGCGTGCCCCTTGAACCGGCAGCCGATCTGTTCGATCACCGTACCGCCGTATCGGAACCGGCAGGGGAAATACGGATCCTCCACGCTTCGATGGCCCGCCAACAGCGTGTTGTACCAGTTCGGGTCGTCGAAGTAGAGACGAATCTCGCGGACTTCGCGATCGTCGAAGAACGCCGCAGCCTGGTCCGCCTGAGCGGCGGCGCCAGCGAACAGCGAAAGATACACACCATAAAGGATTCGACGGACCACGCATCTATTCTCCTCAATAGGACTGTTTGCTGTCGCGGCTTCGTGGGAGCCTGCTGCGTACCACTCTCGGTGGGAGGCCTGCGAAAGGCGCATCCGAGCGCGGATCGCCTGGTAGCGCGCCGTTCCGTGGAGCGGCTCGAAGGCCGC
>CAYPUQ010000009.1:7293-13790 GCA_964413655.1 uncultured Solibacteraceae bacterium
GTTCGCGTTCACAGTTGTCGCCAACACATACGATGATGCGGGGTTTCCGCACAACGAATCGCGTGCGCGGGATGATGACGCGTTCCGAAGACGGTCTGTCGGGCAACTGGTAGAACGATGGTCGACATTTTCGACACAACCGGCCAAGTCATACTTTCGAGAACCGCGACGTTCACCGGCACATGGGTCGTTGTGGAGCCATTCTGAAACCTTGACGCCCAAGGCCGGACGAGGGTCGGGTTGAGTACCGTCACCCACGGCCGGACTGAATGGCAGCTTCGGGTGCGCGACTAAACCCATTGCGCACCCCGTTCAGGGTGGCGTTCATATGGTCCAAGTCGCTGAATCGAAGAATATTTGTGGGTCTTCTCGACAGTGGCTGTCGAATTGCGTTACCCGGTGCAGGAGATTCCCACCATGCCTCATGGATTTAACTTCCGCATGATCGAAGCGGTGTTCCTGGCCCTGCTGGTAACCGGCGTCGGCGCCATGCTGGCCGCGCAGGATGCCAAGCCCACCATCAAGACGGTTCCCGCCGCCCGAGTGGATCCGTCCGACGGTAAGGCCATGTTTCAAAACTACTGTGCCTCGTGTCATGGTCTAGACGCCAAAGGCCGCGGACCCGCCGTTCCGGCCCTGAAGATGGCCCCGGGCGATCTGACCATGCTCACGAAGAATAACGGCGGCAAATTCCCCGAACTCCGGGTGTACAACGCGATTGTCGGTGATACGAACTTACCCGCTCACGGTTCGAAGGACATGCCGGTTTGGGGCACCCTGTTCCGCACGATGGGGCCGGCCGACGGCAGCGAAGCCAAGCTGAGGGTGCGCAACCTTACCAAATTCATCGAGACGATTCAGGTTAAGTAGGGCTCGAACCGTACTTCTGGAGATACTCCAGAACGAATTGGTCGCGGCGGGCCTTGACGGCTTCCGGGTCGCGGGTGGACCAGTCGTAGAACCCGCGGCCCGTTTTGACGCCGAGTTCGCCCTTCGCCACCTTGTCCCGCACAAGCTGCGGCGCGCGGCGTTCGCTGTAGAGATCCTGAGCAGCGTACTCAAGCACCTTGATCCCGAGATCGAGGCCCACCATGTCCTGATGTTCGAGGATGCCGTATACCGGCAAGCGCAGGCCAAAGCCGATTTTGGCGGCGAGGTCGACATCCTCGACATCGGCGATGCCTGCCTCCACGATGTGAATGGCTTCCCGCACCAGCGCCATTTGCAGACGGTTGCCAAGTTGGCCCGGTGTGTCCTTCTTCACCAGCACCGGCCGCTTGCCGCAGTGGGCGAGGAAGTCCTTCACGGTTTGGGCCAGTTGCCGGTCCGTCTTCTCGCCGAGCACCACCTCCACCAGTGGCATGAGGTGCGGCGGGTTCCAGAAGTGGGTCGTTAGCACCCGCTGAGGCCGCCCGCACCTCGATGCGATCTCAGTGATACTGAGCCCCGAGGTATTACTGGCCAGCACAGCGCCCGGCTTGGCGAGGCCATCCATGCGGGCGAAGATGTCCTGTTTCCATTCCATCGTCTCGGGGCCCGACTCAACTACGAAATCCGCCGCGGCGATGGCCGTGTCGAAATCCGCCGTCGCGCTCAAGTGGCTTACCAGACGGTCGGCCTGTTCGGCTGGGAGGAGGTGATTTTCGCGCAGAACGGCCGCCTGGTGTTGCGCCTTGGCCAGCCCCTGTTGCGCGCCTTCGGAACTCCGGCTCACCAGGATTACGCGCAGGCCGCCGCGGGCCAATGTGAGACCGATCCCCGGTCCCATCATCCCGGTGCCTATAACGGCAGCCGTACGAAACGGAAACTCGCTCATTCGGTTCAGTCCTCTTTCAGCTCGATCACCAGCGAACGGTACGGCCGCGAGCCGGTATTACGCAGGACAGGCGCGAGTTCGGCGCGGTCGTGCCAGATCACCTCGCCGCTCTTGCGCTGCCGGATCGTCTTTTCGCCCGTCGTGGGGTCGGTCCGCTCATAGGAGCAGTCGTCGAGAAACACGATCACCTGGTCCGTCGGGCGGATGTACTGTTCTCGCGGAACGTTCGGTTCGTAGGTAACCTCGCTCACACTCACGCGCACGTTTTCCAACAACACTTTCTTCTTCATGATCCGTCATTCTCCTTTTGGGGCGTACTTTTCACGCACCAGGAATAGATACGATCCGATACCGAGCAGCAAGAACACCGCAATCGCCAGCATCGGCGCTTCGTAGCTGCCCGTTCGCGCCACCAGCCAGCCGGTCAGCAGCGGTGCGACGATGCCGGGCAAATTCGCCGCCGCGTTCTGCACTCCGACGATCCGGCCGACGGCGGCGCCGGGAATCAATGTCTGGGTGAGCGCCCAATAGTTGGCCGTCATCATGCCGAGACCGCTGAGCGAGAAGATGGCGAAGAAGAGCGCCGCCGAGTTCGACTCCGATATCGCGCCGATCCACTGCGTCGATGCCAGGGCGAACCCGGCGAAGATGAATGCCTTGCGGACTTTCACCGGGTTCCGGCCGCGCGCGATGAGCCGGTCGGCCGCCCAGCCGGCCGCCGTGGCGACCACGGCCATGCCGGTGAAACTGAACGTAGTGAACAATCCGCTCTCTTTCAGGTTGAGGTTCCGGCTCTGAACGAAGTAGAGTGGCAGCCAGGTGAGGCAGTAGTAAACGAAATACTGATAACAGAACGTTCCGACGACGGTGCCCCAAATCACCGGGCTTGCCATCACCTTGCCGAACGATGGACCCTTCGCGCTGCCGCCCGAACCCGCCGCTGCGGTGGCCGCTTTTTGGCGGTCGTCGTCGCGGACCAGCATCATCCACGGCGCCAGCCACACCAGGCAGCCGAGTCCGAGAATCAGAAACATGTTCTGCCAGCCGTAGACAGTGATGAGAATGGTCGCCAGGTAAGCGCCCACCGCGGGCCCGAACTTCGCCGCGGCCATGTAGAGCCCGATGGCCAGGCCGCGGTGTTCTTCCGAAATGTTGAAACGGATCCAGCGCATGCCGGCCGGCGTGACGACACATTCGCCGAGACCGAGGAGGAGGCGGATCGTGATGAGCTGCCACAACCCGGTCGCAAAGGCCGTCGCCGCCGACAGCAGACTCCAGAGCAGAAAGCCGGCGGCGTACGGAGTCTTGACGCCAAAGCGGTCGACGAAGAAACCGGCCGGAATCTGTAAGATGAAATAGGACCAGAAAAACGCGGAATTGAGCGTGCCGATATGAAGCGGCGTCAGGCCGAAATTGGTCTTGAAGGCATCGTCGGCCACGGCGATCGACAGGTTGATGCGATCGAAGTAGGCGATCATCATGCCCAGGCACAGCAGGCCAACAATAGCCCACCGTTGGGCATGGCTTTGCTCGGTGGGCGAAGAGGCTGGGACCTCGGCAACTTTCTGCATGCTGGGTTCTCAAAATATCACACCGGCTGGGACGCCCCGCTTCAAGCCACAACCGCACCTCTTTACTTCCCGGTCGCCAAGGGCGGCATCCCGGAGGGGTCCATCAGGGGCAGATCGACAGTGATCGGGTGATGGTCCGAAATCCGGTCCGGAACGGCCTGGTTCAACGCTTCGAGCGTATGGGGGAGATGCGGAGCGAAGTGATACGACCCTGTTCGCTTACGCGGATGCTCGATCAACGGCGCCACCAGAATCCAGTCCAGCCGCATCCGTCCGACCATGCCGCGCAGGTCGCGCTGAAACGCGAACGTCGGCGTGAAACCCTTCGCGCCGCGCTGGTTCGAGTTGGCCAGCGTCCGGCCGCGCCCGTTCTGGCTCCGGTGTTTGTCGCCGCGGAGGTCGAAAGTGCGCCCGTCGGCGAACCGGAACTTTTCAACTGCCTTGAATAAGCCCGACTCGTGATTCGTGGCAAACAACGGCAGATGGGTGGCCGTTGGATCGCGGAAATTCTTGAAGTAGTTGGCCGGCATGGTGAACAGACGCGGCGCTCCTACGGGCGTAAACCAACGGATGGCCTCGGCGATCCAAAACCGAGGGTTCTTTACCCGCTTGGCGATTTCCCGCCTCACCGTCGCGGGCGCGCCGTCGGAGTTGGTGGTGTTGAAGTCGCCCGCGAGAATCAGCGGATTCTCCACCTCCGCGATCCGGTGGAGTAGGTCGGAAATCTGCTTCTGGCGGCACTGTGGCCGCGTCTTGTTTTCGAGATGGGCCGTGACTACCGTAACTACTCCGGTAGGCGACTCCGGCACCAGAATGTCGGCCAGCAGCGCCATCCGCCCGCCGTGGCGGACCTCCCGCGAGATACGTTCGAGGAAGACGCGATCCGCCGTCCAGCGGCGCGCGTGCTCGATCTTGGCGATTTCTTTCTTCTCTTCGCCGAACCAGTCGTAGCAGATCGGAAGCCGATGAATCCTCGCCCGAAGGATGGGATAGCGACTTAGAATAGCCGAGCCATGGAGGCCGCGGTACTGTTGGGGATCCACCTCCAAGTCGCGGTGCAGGGTCTCCTCCAATTCGTCGTCTGGGAGATCGAAGCGTTCCAGTCCCAGTTCGATGCGGTCTACTTCGACGAATTCGACGCCGAAGGCGTAGTTCATATTGAGTTCGGCGGCCAGGTCGCGGGCGACATCGCGGTAGCCGGTGCGCTTCATCCCGAGATCCACTTCATTGAGAACGACGATGTCGCTTTCCATTAACAGCGCCGTTTCTTTCCGCGCCTGGGCCAGCGTATCCGGGTCGAGCGCACCGCGACTGCCGGCGGTCTCAAGAAAGACATCCGGACCGGCCAAGCTGTCGCGCACCAGTTCGAACTCCTTGCCGCGATCGACGTTCCACAAGGCGGCGCGAAGCACCGGTCCGAGCGAGTCTCTCTCGGGCCGGCGCGGGCTCACGCCCCGCCGCGCAGCCGCGTTGCCGACGAATGGCGTATAGAGAAGCCGCCCCAGACGGTCCGCCAGTTCGCCCTCCGGATCGGCGGTGATGGCCAGAGTGAGGAGTTCATCGAAGGTCAGCAGAGCGGGGGCTTCGTCGCGCGCAAAGCTCTCGAGCACCGCCGCGGCGGCGTGGCCCGTAAGAGCGAACAAGAGGATGAGGGAACCGATTGCACCCATTCCGCGCCCGTCTAGCTTATTATCTCGAAAGTGGCCCGATGGTGTCGAAAAACCAATCAGTTACAGGAATGTTCCGCTTGCCGCGTCGCGCTTCGGCATGCACAATAAGAGGAGTTGAATACGAGGCAGTACCAGAAAAAGTGGAGGCTGAATGCAACTTCGAGTACTCGCCTTTGTCCTGGCCGGCGGCAAAGGTACACGGCTGTATCCCCTGACGAAAGAGCGCGCCAAACCGGCTGTACCGTTCGGCGGCCAATACCGCATCATCGACTTCGTTCTTTCCAATCTCATCAATTCCGGCATCTATTCGACCTATGTCCTGATCCAGTTCAAGAGCCAGTCGCTCCTGCAACACCTGCGCGACGGATGGGAATTCGCCGGGTTGCTCAAGAACCACTTCATCATCCCCGTGCCCGCCCAGATGCGTTCGGCGGGCGAGACCTGGTACCGCGGCACGGCCGATGCCATTTATCAGAACGTCAACTTAATCGAGCAAGCCGAACCGCACATCGTCGCCATCTTCGGCGCCGATCACATCTACCGCATGAATATCCGCGACATGATCGAGTTCCACGAGCGGAAGCGCGCTGACGTCACCGTTGCGGCGATTCCGGTTGAGAAACAGTACTCCCGCGAGTTCGGCGTCATCGAATCGGCCCCCGACGGATCGATCATCGCGTTCCACGAGAAGCGCGCCGACGCGCCCACCATGCCAAGCGACCCCGAACGCGTCTACGCTTCGATGGGTAACTACATCTTCTCGACTCGCGCGCTACTGCGTGAACTGCACGCCGATGCCGACCGGAAGGACAGCGACCACGATTTCGGCCGCAATATTTTGCCCTCTATGATCGGCCGGTCTTCCATGTTCGCCTACGACTTTCAAACGAATGTCATTCCCGGCGACCCGCCCGGCTCCGAGGTCTACTGGCGCGATGTTGGCACCATCGACGCCTACTACGAGGCCAATATGGATCTTCGCGCCGTCACGCCGGCCCTCAACCTCTATAACCGCCAGTGGCCGCTACGGACCGCCGGCTACGACGATCCGCCGCCCAAGTTCACCTTCGACGAAGACGGCCGCCGCGGCCAATCCATCGATTGCGTAGTCGCGGGCGGTTCCATCATGTCCGGCGGTTCGGCCAAGAACTGCGTGATCGGCCGCGGCGTGAGAGTTCATGCCGGCGCGCATGTCGAGGACTCCATCATCTTCGACAACTGCGACATCGGGCGGAGAGCCAAGATCCGCCGCGCCATCCTCGACAAGAACGTGCGCATCCCCGCCGACGCCGAGATCGGCTACGACCTCGAAAACGACCGGAAGCTTTATCACGTCACCGAAAGCGGCATCGTCGTGATTGAAGGGCGCCGGTCGCACGTCGACGTGGCGACGATGCAGATCTGACTGCTCCCGCCAATCCTGCATTTCGGTTGCGGTTC
>CAYPUQ010000009.1:13890-39391 GCA_964413655.1 uncultured Solibacteraceae bacterium
CGGCCTTGCCGGTCCGGTTACGGTCCGCGCCTCGTTCGCCGGATTCGAGCCGGTTCAGGCCGCCGCAACCGTCCCCCAGGGCGGGATCGAAGTTGACCTGCAATTCCGCCACCTTCGGGCGGCGATCACCTCCGTGGAAGTCGTTGGTGAATCTGTCGAGTCCGTTCGCGAGGTCCCCGGAGCGGTCTTCGTCGTGGCCAGGGAGGAACTGGTCCGCTCCCGGCCCATGGATGCAAACGAGGTGCTGCGGCGCGTTCCGGGCGTCACGCTGCGCGAGGACTCCGGTCGCCATGCGTCTGAATGTCGCGATTCGGGGTTTGAATCCCGATCGCAGCCGTTCCGTTCTGATGCTCGAGGATGGGATACCGATCGCCTTGGCGCCTTATGGCGAACCAGAAATGTACTACTCGCCGCCCATCGACCGCATGAGCCGCATCGAGGTTTTGAAGGGAAGCGGCCAGATCGTGCACGGCCCGCAGACGGTCGGCGGCGTGATCAACTTCGTTACGCCCGACCCGCCGGCCAGCACCCATGGAGCAGTCGAGTTGCAGGGCGGCCAGCGTGGTCTGTTCTCCGGACAGGCTTCCGTGGGCGGCGGGAACCGCGGCCAGACGGCCGGCTGGCTGCTCAACTATCTTCACAAACAAGGCGACGGCTTCCGAAACTTGTACTTCGATTTCGACGATGTGCAGGCGAAGTTCACCGTGAAGCCGACCGGCGCTCAGACCTTGGCGATCAAACTCGGCGCCTACGACGAGAAGTCCAACTCCACATACCTTGGCCTAACTACTCCCCAGTTCCTGGTCAACCCGAACGCCAACTCCGTGCCATCGGACCTGCTGAAGGTTCGCCGCTATTCCGGTTCGCTTTCGCACACAATGGCGCTGAACCCCCGGTTAGTCTGGAGTTCCGCCGTCTTCGGCTACAATACCGTCCGCGACTGGAGCCGCCAGGAGTTCGACCGGAGCAACCTGGGCCGACCTGCGCGTCGACGGCGATCCCTCGGTTCCCGGTGGCGCAGTTTATTTGCGGGAGGTTTCCGGAAACCGCAACCGGGCCTTCCGCGTGTTGGGCGGTCAGACCGGGACCTCGTGGGACGGACTGCTGGCGAACCGGCGCAACCGGATCGACACCGGCGTCCGCTTCCTTTATGAGGAAGCCGACGATCAGCACATCGACGGCGCCCGCTTCGACTCGCGTACCGGAGCGCTCCGCGACGACGAGGACCGTTTCGGCCACGCCTTCTCCGCCGACCTGCAAGACAGGATTCACCTCAACAACCGCCTGATTCTGACGCCAGGCGTGCGGCTGGAGCGGTACAGCTATGAGCGTCATATTCTTCGCACGCGTGTCGGCGGCGTCCCAGCGGACGTGGACATCCGCCGCGGCGACTCGGTGATGAAGGTGATCCCCGGGTTGGGCGGTTCCTATCAGGTCAACTCGTTCCTCCCCGCCTTCGCCGGCGTCCACCGGGGTTTCTCGCCTCCTCGCACGAAGGACGCGATTACGAACGAGGGCTTCACCCTGGAACTGGATGCCGAACTGAGTTGGAACTACGAAGCGGGCGCGCGGGTGCAAGCGGCGCGGTGGCTGCAATCGGAAGTCGCCTTTTTCCGGATGGACTTCAGCAACCAGATCATCCCCGGCGCGCAGTCGGGCGGTGCGGTGACGACGCTGGTCAACGGCGGCGCGACACTCCACCAGGGTCTGGAGAGCAGCGTCCGCGCGAACTGTGACCGGATCTTTCCCTCGGCGTGGGCCGTCTACACCGACGTGCGGTATATGAATCTCTCCACGGCGCGTTTCTCCCAGAACCGGCTATTCGGGGGCAACCGTCTGCCTTACGCGCCCCGGCACACTTTCTCCTTCCTGCTGGGCGCTGCGCCAGCGCCGGGGCTGGGGTTTCCAGATCGACTCCAGCTACATCGGCGAGCAGTTCGCCGACAACAACCAAACGCTCGCCGCTTCCGCCGACGGCACTGTCGGTCTCATCCCCGCTTTCCTTCTCTGGAATGGCACCGTCGATTACACGGTGCAACGCGAACGCGTCGGCTTCACCCCATACTTCACGGTGAAGAACCTGACGGATCGGGTTTACATCGCCTCGCGCGCGCCGCAGGGCATTCAGCCGGGCCTGTTCCGGCAGATTAACGCGGGGCTTCGGTTCACGTTCTGACGGCAGCGTATTCAGGCCTCGTCTGTTGGCATCCCGAACCGCGACAACAACACCCCCGTCGCCACGACGACCACGGCGCCGATGACGTTGTACCAGAGGAACGAAATCGAAGCAAAGAGGTGTGCGCCGAATATGGCGGCTTCACCGGCCAGCACCGCCAGGAATGCGGCGGTACCATTCACCCGCGGGAAGAAAAACGCCAGCGCGAACACGCCGAGCAGGCCGCCGTAGAAGAGCGACCCGACGATGTTCACCGTTTCAATCAATGCACCGAGGCTCTTGCCGTGCTCGGCCGTGACGACAGCATAGCCGCCCCAGAAGACCGTCGCGAGCCTTGAAACAAGCAAGTAGTGACGGTCCGAAGCCTCCTTCTTAATATAGGGCTTGTACACATCGACCAGCGTCACTGTGGCCAGCGAGTTGATCTCCGCCGAAATGGTCGACATCGCCGCGGCGAAGATCGCCGCCAGGATCAGTCCCACCAACCCCGGCGGCATGTAGCGGGTGACGAAGCTCAGAAAGATGTAGTTGGTGTCACTCGCACCCGACGTTCCTTGCGTCTCGCTCACCAGTCGCATCGCATCGCGCCGCGCGGCATCCAGGTCCTGCTGCGCGGCCCGGTACGCCGTATGTTCCTCGCTCCCGTTCAGAATCTCGCGGGCGGCCTCCCGCCGGCGCTCGAACGCCGCGTCGAACTTCTCCTGAATCGGCGCATATTCGGCCCGCGCCTGGATGCGGTCCAGGTCGTTCGAGTGAAACAACAGGGGTGGCTTCTCGAAGGTGAAGAACACGAAGACAAGCGCTCCCACCAGCAGGATGAAGAACTGCATCGGGATCTTGGCGACGGCGTTGAAAAGTAGGCCGAGCCGGCTTTGCGCAATCGACTTGCCGGTAAGGTAACGTTGCACCTGCGACTGGTCGCACCCAAAATAGGCCAGGGCAAGAAACATGCCGCCGATCAGACCGCTCCACAGGTTGTACCGGTCGTTCCAGTCGAGGTTGGTAGTGATCGCGTTGAGCCGCCCGGCCGCGCCCGCCAGCGTCAGCGCGCCGCTGAAACTGACGTCGGCCGGCAACAACCAGACAGCCGTGATAAGCGCCAGGATCAGCCCGAGCAGCATTACCATCATCTGCTGCACGTCGGTCCACGTGACGGCCTGGATGCCGCCAATGGTCGTGTAGAAGACTACCAACGAGCCCATGATCAGCGTGGTCCGCGTGTCGGACCAGCCGAAGATGACGGTAAGCACGATCGCCGGTGCGTACAGCGCAACGCCGACAGCGAGCCCGCGCTGGATGAGAAAAATCAAGCTCACCAGCGCCCGCGTCTTTCCGTCGAAGCGCTGACCGATGTACTCGTAGGCAGTGTAGACATTGGCGCGATGAAAGATTGGCGCGGCCGTCATCGAGATGAAGATCATCGCCAGCGGCAGTCCGAAGTAAAACTGCAGGAACCGCATGCCGTCGACGTAGGACTGGCCGGTGGTGGAAATGAACGTAATCGCGCTGGCCTGGGTCGCCATGATCGAGAGCGCCATCGGGAACCACGGCATGGTCTTGCCGGCCAGCAGGTAGCCGCGCACGGTGCCGGTGTTGCGGCTCCGGTAGAGGCCGTAAGCGATGATGTAGACGAGCGAGGCGACGAGGACAACCCAGTCGAGCGTCCTCATGGGGCGAAGGCCCTCGTGAACAACGCGAACAGACCGATCAGTGTGGCCAGGTACACCACCACCGCCAGGTAGATACGCCGCCAGGAACCGAGAAAAGGGGGCGGCTCGTCCGGCAGTTGACTCATCGGGCCGTCAGTCCCGCGCTAATCAGGTTGGCAAATATGCGATAGGCGCCCGGAACGCCGGCCGGCAACTGCCGGAACCACGACAGGCTCGTGTAAATGTAGACGCCCTTGCCGTGCCGGGCGTACAGGGTGGCGCCCTTGAGCGGGCGCTCGCCGGGGTCGTTCGACTGCCAAACCGGCTCGTACCGGGAATCCCACTCGCCGGGATAGTAAAGGCCGCGTTCCTGCACCCAGCCATCATAGTCGGCGCCGGTGATGCGATTCGGTTCGCGTAGCAAAACGTGGTCCGCATTCAGTGGGACGAGAGGCGATTCCTCGACCGTAACCCGATCCCGCGAGAGTCGCAGCGGATACGGCCCGAGGCCGTCCATCGAGCGCGGACGGTTACCCAGAAAACCGAACTCGAGCACGTTATACTGCACCACCAAAGTCCCGCCGGCTTCGACATAGTCGAACAGGCGCTGAGCGTTGGCGCGAACATCGTCGCGCGTGTTGAACGCACGGACACCGGTGACGATCGCCTCGTAACGCGAAAGATCGCCCGTGGCGACCTCCTCCGGCCCGAGCGGAGCCACTTCAATACCGAGTTGACGCAGGGCCTGTGGCACCTCGTCGCCCGCGCCCATGATGTAGCCGACACGAGTGACCAGCGTCCGGACGTCGGCACGATGCACCCTCATCCGTGCGGGGATCGTCAGCGTCTGGGGCGGGATGTGCGGGTAATCGATTACCACCGTGCCCACCGCGACTTGCGCGTCGCCGATCCTGGCCACGGCGGTGATCTCGCCCACAGCGTCAGCGGCCGGCGGGGTGACCTCGAAAGCCAACACCCTCTGCTGTCCTTCGGTTGCGATGTCGAAAGGAAGAGAAGCGGGCCGCACCGACCAACCGTCTGACGTCCGCAGACTCACATCGCCGCTCACCTTCTCGGTATTGGCCTGCACCCGTACCTCCACGCGGCGCGACTTCCCGGAAGGAAACAGCAGCGCGCGGTCGCCCAAAGACACGGAAACCGGCGGCGCCACCGCGAGCGGCCGCGTCAACTCGCCGCGGACGGGATCGACCCAACGGTATAGCACCGGGCGCGTCAGGTGGATTGTCTCACCGTCGAAGTTCAGCGAGTACGCCGCCGCGAATGCCGGAGCGCTCTCCGGTTCGCCGGTCTGCCGCGGATCACGGGTGCGGTAGAGACTTCCATCGGGCGGTTCTAGCAGCCAGTGTGGCTGGGTATACGGATGGTCAACCGGAATGCGAACAGACACTTTGTGCGCCCAGGGTTGGTTCTGTTCGAGCGACGCCGAACCCTTGTCGTCCCGTAGTTGCCACGTCAGGGCGGCGGAATCGGTCTTCCCACGGTTCAGAGCCGTCAGCGTCACTGTCATTTCCAGCCCCGGCACAACGGTATGACGATCGGCCGCGGCGTCCAACCACAACCCGGCGGCATCCGGAAGCAGTTCATCGATTTCGCTCAGTTTGTGCCGCGCCCACGGATGGTCCAACGCCGCGACCTTCCGGCGGGCTTCGATCAGAGCCGGAACGGACTTCTCCGGCTGATGGACATCGAACCGGTCGCAGGCCTTCTCGAGCACCTCATCCACCTCCGCTCCGCCGGGAATCCGGGCCCACGTGGTATCGACCCCGTCGAGCGGATCGGTTGCCGCCGCATCTCCGGCGACGACAGTCAGGTACGCCTTCATCGATCCTTTCCGCTCGGCCGAGCCGAACCCCTGGCTGCGGTGCATGCTGCGGCTGATGCCGGCGATCTCGCCGTAGGAGTAGCCGAGCACCGGATCGTAGGCGCCGATCTCCACTTCCATCCGGTTCGGCGCCGCCGCGGCCTGTTGCTCCATCTCCCGCGTAAACGCGAACAGATTGAAGAGCACTCGCTTTGCCCGCCACGGCTGGACGTGATGAAGTTGTTCGGGGAACCGCCGCGGATCGGCGGCCGCTTCCCAAGCCTCCTTGGCCAGGATCGCCGACGCCTGATGATGGCCGTGGCCATCGCGCGGCGTGCCGGAGAAACGCAGGATGATGATGTCCGGTTGGAAGCGGCGGATGTTCCACGCGGTGTCGGCGAGCAGCGCTTCCCGGCCCCACTTCTCGATGGTCTCCTCGGGAGTTTTGGAGAAACCGAAGTCGATCGCGCGCGTGAAATACTGCTCGGCCCCGTCGATACGGCGCGCCGCGAGCAATTCCTGGCCGCGAATAATGCCGAGTTTGTCGCCTTGTTCGGGGCCGATAAGATTCTGCCCGCCCTCGCCGCGCGTCAACGACAGGTACGCTGTCCGGTATTTGCGGCCACGAGCGAAGTAGGCGAGCAGCGCGGTGTTCTCATCATCCGGATGGGCGGCGATCATCAGCACGCTGCCGCACACCCGGAGTTTGTCGAGCCGGTGCTTGATGCCGGCCGCGCCCGCAACCAGCGGCCGGTACTCACCGGCGAGAGCGGCGCCCGCCCAGAGCACCAATAGTGGAAAGACACCACGCCAACGAACCCGCATCCATACCCTCAGACTTATGAGAATGCCGCGAGCCGGCGCCGGGATTCAATCCGGCCATCCGGCCATCCGGCCGGACAAACCTATTCTTCGTTGATCTGGGCGGCGAGATAATTCTCGATGCCGACTTCCTGGATCATGTGCAACTGCGCCTCCAGCCAGTCAACATGTTCCTCTTCGTCGACGAGAATTTTTTCAAACAACTCGCGCGAGCCGTTGTCGCCCACCCCGGTGGCCACCGCGACCGCCTTGTTCAGCCGCGGAACGGCTTCCAGTTCCAGCGCCAAGTCGTTCTCGAACTGTGCCTTCACGTTCTGTCCGATCCGGATCGGGAACAACTCGGTCATGTTGGGGCTGCCGTCGAGGAAAAGCATGCGCTCGAGCACCGCTTCGGCATGCTTCATCTCTTCGATGGATTCTTTGCGAGTGTACGCGTACAGCCGCTTGTAACCCCAATTATTCAACATCTCCGCATGGAGGAAGTATTGGTTAATGGCGGTGAGTTCCGCCTTCAATACTTCCTGCAAATACGCCAGCACTTGTTCGTTTCCGCGCATAGAGTTAACTCCGTGGGGCCGGAACGGCGGCTCCGGTCTCCGATCTCAAAGTATAGCAGGGACCTCACGCTACACTGAGTAAGCATGGCTAATTCGGCTAGAAAGACCCCGGCGAAAGTGCTGATCGTGGACGACGAGGAAAATCAACGGCTCGGCCTTGCAGCGATGATCAAGACTTGGGGGTGTGAAACGGAGATGGCCCACGACGGGCTGGACGCTCTCGAGAAGCTGAACGACTTCGCGGCCGACGTCGTCCTTACCGACCTGATGATGCCCCGCATGGACGGGAGCGGCCTCCTCAAGGAACTGGCCGCGCGGGACGCGGGTATCCCGTCGATCGTCATCACGGCGTTCGGCAACATCGAGACAGCGCTCTCCACCGTGTATGACCTGGGCGCCTTTTGGTTCATCGAGAAACCGATCCAGGCGCAGGCGCTCCGCTTCCTCATCGAACGCGCGGCGCACCAGCGCCGGTTGGCGCTCGAAAAAGAAGGGTTGCAGCGGCAGCTCGCCTATCAAGGGGTGCTGGGCGACCTCGTGGGCGCGTCGGAGTCGATGCAGCAAGTCTTTTCGCTCGTCCGGCAGGTTGCGCCCAGTAAGGCTCCCATCCTGGTGACCGGGGAAAGCGGTACCGGCAAGGAACTCGTGGCGCGAGCGATTCATCACTACAGCAATCGCGGCAGCGCTCCGTTCGTGGCCATCAATTGCGCAGCACTGCCGGAGACGTTGATGGAGAGCGAACTGTTCGGGCATGAGAAAGGGGCTTTCACGGGCGCCGTCGAGCGCCGAGCGGGCTGTTTCGAGCTAGCCCAGGGAGGCACGCTGCTGCTCGACGAACTCGCCGAAATGCCCATCGGCACCCAAGCCAAGCTGTTGCGCGTTCTCGAAGATTCCCGAGTGCGCCGTCTCGGCGGCAAGGGCGAGATCGAAGTCGACGTACGGGTCGTTGCCGCGACCAACCGCGATCCGATGGACGCCATCCGTAAAGGGATGATGCGCGAGGATCTCTACTACCGGGTCAACGTGTTTACGATCCACCTCCCCCCGCTCCGGCACCGTCTGGAAGACCTTCCGGTTCTCGCGGCGGCCATACTCCAGGATCTCAATGTGAAGCACGGCACCCGGGTGACGGAGATCGATCCCGAAGTCCTGGTCGCTCTTCAGCGGCACCAATGGCCCGGCAACGTGCGTGAATTGCGCAATGCGCTTGAACGGGCGGTGATTCTTACCCACGAAGGCCGCGTGACCTTCAAGCACTTGCCACCCGGCTTCGCTGAGGGTGGCGGCACGCCGGCGGTCCCGGCCCCCGCTTCGTCCTCCGAAGCGGTTACGATTCCGGTTGGCACCACCGTCGACCTAGCCGAGAAATCGCTGATCCTACTCACGCTTGCGCACACGAAGAACAATAAGACGAGAGCGGCCGAGATCCTGGGCATCAGTTTGAAGACCCTCTTCAACAAGCTGAAGGCCTACAGTTCGGACTGATTCGCGGGATAATGGCAGGCAAAGTGCTTCGGAGGACGGTGAAGGCATGTCGCTGAAGAACCGGTTGCGGATTTCGATCGTCGCGCTGGTCGCGGTGTTGATGCTCGCGCAATCGGTTTTGAGCGTGACGTTTCTTGCCCGCGCGACATTCAACGACACCTTTGAGCGCGCGCGAGGTCTCGCGCAACAGGTTTTGCATCTGGTAACGCAGCGGGTGAATGAAAAGGTGATGTACATCTCGCCGCCGCCGGTGACCCTGGAGGAAATTAAGGACGTACTGATACGCCTCGTCGAGGAGGACCCGGCCCTTCCCTCGCTCCTTGAGAAGACTATGGCCAGTTCCACGTCCGCGGTGGAGATTCTGGTCTGCAGCGACACCGGACGAATCCTTGTCTCATCGAGTCCTTCGCAGACTCGCCTCACGTTCCAATCGCTGCCCGATTTGGCCGATTGGCAGAGCCGGCCGATCTTCGACCGTCTCTTCGAGGTTCTGACTACCAGCAACGATTACACCTTTGTGTTGCCGCTCGGGATCGACGACCCACCTATACCTATCATGACCGTCCGCGTCGTCGTGAGCACGGTATTGATGCGGGAGGCCATCGCAGAACAGGTTCGGTATGTTCTGCTGATGCTTGCGCTTTCGCTGTTGGGCGCCTTGATCATCGCGGCGCTGTTTTCCAATGTCCTGCTGCGGTCGCTCGAACGGCTTGCCAAGCAGATCGACAGCATTGCCACCGGATTGTTCGAGGCTGAGCCGGCAGTGAATCAGCCGGAAAGCAAGGAGTTCGCCGCCGTCCAGTCGAAGCTCAGTGTGCTCGGCCGGCAGTTCCGCGGCGCGCGCGAAGATGTCGCGCAGTTGCGCGGCAACATTGAGCGCATGTTGTCGCGCCTCGAGGAGGCCCTCCTGCTCTTCGATTCGGATCTTCGCCTCATCCGCGCTTCTCGCTCGGCCGATAAGCTGCTCGGTTCGCTGGTCCTCGGCGAGCGCCTGGACGCCCTGTTTCCCGACGCTCGCGAGTTAAGCGCGCTGGTCACCGAGTCGGTCGCCGCCAAGCGTCCCGTCAGCGACGCTATCCTTGGCTTCCGGCGTGCCGGCATGCCGCCGATGCGGCTACAGGTTTCGGTGGAGATGCTCGAGAGTTTTCCGGAACCGGGCAAGTACGGCGTATTGATTGCCCTGCGGGACGCCGAAACCCACCGCCAGATTCGGTCGCAGCTCGATATCTCGACGCGGCTCGCCGCCATCAGCCGTCTCACTGGCGGCGTGGCGCACGAAATTAAGAACCCGCTGAACGCAATGGCGCTTCATCTCGAAGTCTTGCGGAACCGGTTGGCACAGAACGGCGACGAGTATTCCGAGATCGACGTAATCGACCGCGAGATCTCACGGCTCGACCGGGTCGTCAAGACTTTCCTCGACTTCACCCGGCCGGTGGATCTGGCAATGACCTCGCTCGATCTTGCGGAAATCGCCCGCCAGGTGGCGTCGCTGGTGAAACCGGAGGCGGAGCGGCGACGCATTGTGGTGAAGTTCGAAGCGGCCGCGGAGCGGATTCCCATACGCGGCGACGAGGATCTGCTGAAGCAAGCCCTTCTCAACGTCGTGAACAATGGCATCGAGGCCATCGGGGAGGGCGGCACGCTGGCGGTGCGGGTACAGATCGACGGCGGGGAAGCCGCGCTCACGGTTGCCGACAACGGACCCGGCATTCCTCCCGAGGTCCGCGATAAAATATTCAATCTATACTTCACGACGAAGACTGGCGGGTCGGGCATCGGTCTCGCTATGACTTTTCGCGTTGTGCAGCTTCACAACGCTTCGATGGATTTCGAGACGACGCCCGGCGAAGGGACGGTTTTTCGCCTCCGCTTCCCGATCGCGGGGGAGGAAGAACCAGAGGGCTCCCTGGAGGCCGCCGAACCCGAGCCCGCAGATAATCAGGCCGTTGGCGTCCACGGCCAGGAAAGGGTTTGACCAGACTCCGGATGTTCGCGGCGTTCACTCTTCGCGGCTGGGTGCTGCTGGCAGTGTTGTCCGTAGCCGTGTCCTGCAATCCGTTCCGGAGAAGCCGGCCACAGTTACAGTTGCCCCCAGTACCGATCCCCGAAGCCAAGACGGGACCCGATCTCGTGGATTTGCCCGAACCACCTCCGGTGGAGCTGCCGTCGATTAGTTCGGCGCCGTCGCTGCCGATCGAGCCGATGCCGGAACCCGAGCCGCCTCCGGCTGACGAGCCGAAACCGGCGAAGCGGCCCGCGGCGGCGGCAAAGTCGCCTCCGCCCGGGGATCCCGATCCACCGGCCGACCAGCCGCAGCCCGCGGCGCCCCGGCTCACGCAATTGTTGAGCCCGGCCGAAGCGCAAACCTATCGGCAATCGATCGAGACGATGCTGGCGCGGGCGGAAGAGAACTTCGGCCGCCTTGCCGGTATCCGGCTGACCACCGACCAACAGGCCAACCTCGATCGCGCACGCGGTTTCGTCAAACAGGCCCAGCAGGCGCGCGAGGGCGACCTGGTCACCGCGCACAGCCTCGCTCAGCGAGCCGACGTGTTGGCCCAGGATTTGGTGCGGAACGTCAATGCCCGCTGAGCCCGGACCGGACCAGTAGCGCCGACGGGTCCGGGTCGCGGCCCATGAAGTTGCGGAAGAGCCGCGCGGGGTCGTCGCTGTCGCCGCGGGCGAGAATCTCCTCGCGGAACTTCATGCCGGCGGTGTGGCTGAAGATGCCCTGTTCGCGAAAGTAGGTGAACGCGTCGGCGTCGAGCACCTCGGCCCATTTGTAGGAATAGTAGGCCGCCGCGTAGCCCACCGGACTCGAGAACAAGTGGAGGAACGAGGCCGCCATCGCGTGGTCCGGCGGCAGCGGTGCCGGCGCGAATTCCTGCAACAGGCGGCGGCTGCTTTCGATGACATCGCCGTCGCGGGGCTCCGACCACTGGCGGTGCAGGTACAGGTCAAGCAACCCGAAGCTGAGCTGGCGCATCATCGCATTCGCGGCGCGGAAGGTGCGCGTCCGCTTCAGCCTTTCGAACAGTTCCTCCGGCAGC
Organism: uncultured Solibacteraceae bacterium; assembly: GCA_964413655.1. Lineage (GTDB taxonomy): Bacteria > Acidobacteriota > Terriglobia > Bryobacterales > Bryobacteraceae > CAYPUQ01. The sequence continues at coordinate 25,455 of CAYPUQ010000009.1, forward strand.
GGCTCGCCCGTGTCCCAGTGCTTCGCGAATAAATAGAGCGAATCCTTTTCCCAGCACCAATTCTCCATGATCTGCGACGGCAACTCGACGAAGTCCCACGCCACGTTGGTACCGGCCAGGCTGCGGACTTCCACGCGGCTGAGGCAGTGGTGCAGCAGGTGACCGAACTCGTGAAAGATTGTCTCGACGTCGCGATGGGTGAGCAGTGCCGGCTTGGTGCCCACCGGCGGCGTCAGGTTGCCGCACATCAGCCCCAGGTGCGGCTCCCAACCTCCGTCCTTGCTCTCGCCGGTCAGGAACGAATCCATCCACGCCCCGCCGCGCTTGTTCTCGCGAGGGAACCAGTCGGCGTAAAATGCTCCGAGCGCGGAGCCGTCGGAATCGAGAATGCGGTAGTAACGGACCGCTTCGTCCCAGGCCGGTACGCCGGCCTCTTCCTCGATGCGGATGCCATACAGCCGGCCCACCAACTCGAACATGCCGGCCAGGACATTCTCCAGGCGGAAGTACGGCCGCAGCATCTCCTCGTCGAGATCGAAGCGGGACTTGCGCATCTTCTCCTCGTAGTAGGCGATGTCCCAGGCGGCCGGTTCGGGCGCGTTGGGCCCTTCGAGTTCCCGGCGAAACCCAGCCAACTCCTCCTTCTCGCGCTCGAAAAACGGCTGCGCACGGCGGCGCAGATCATCGAGGAACTCCTGCGCGCGTTTGCCCCGGCCCGCCATCCGGTCTTCGAGAATGAAGTCGGAGAAGTCGGGGTAATTGAGCAGCGCCGCTTTCTCGCCGCGCAGTTCGAGAATACGCGGCAGTAGCGTCCGGTTGTCGAGGCCACCGGCCGTGGCGCGGCTGTTGTAGGCGCGGTACGTGCGCTCGCGGATGGCCGCGTCGTCCAGGTATGTCATCACGTCGAGGTAGCTTGGCTGGTGAAGCGTGAACCGCCAACCCTCGACGCCCTTCCGCTGCGCGTTCTCGCGAGCCCGTTCCCGCGCGCTTTCGGACAGACCGGCGAGTTGCGGTTCCTCCGTGAGAACAATGTCGAACTGGTTCGTCGAATCGAGTACGTGCTGGGCGAACTCGGTAGTTAGCTTTGCCAGTTCGATGTCGATCGCTTCGAGTTTCTTTTTTCCCTCTTGCGGCAGATCGGCGCCGTGCCGCCGGAACGTCGCGATCGTCTTCTCAAGGAAGCGCTTCCGTACGCCGGCAAGTGATTTCGCTTCTTCAGTCTCAGCGAACTCCTTTAGCGCGCTCCACAGTCCGGCGTGCAAGGGGATGCGCGCATAAAATGCCATGGCCAGCGGCTCGACGGCGTTATAAGCCTGCCGCAGCTCCGGCGTGGTCGCGACGTGTTCAAGGTGGCGGACCACGCTCAGCGAGAAATCCAACTCGTCGCTGAGATGGTCCAACGCGTCCATCGTATTCACGTACGTTCGCGGACCGCCATCGCCGGCGGCGATGGCTTCGAGCCGCTGTTCGGCGGTCTGGATATGCTGCCGGAACGCCGGTTCGATATGTTCCGGCCGGATGCGGCCGAACGGGATCCGATACTCGACCTTCAACAGCGGATTGGCTTCGCTCAAAACGATTTTCTCCTCGGGCTATTGCGTGACGATGCGCAGGTTTTCCATGATCTTCCTGGTCAGCCGGCGCGAATGCCGCGTGGCGGTCTCGACAGCCGAAATCAGCATCGAGCGCAGGCCGTGCCGTTCCAGTTCATGTACGGCCGAGATGGTGACGCCGCCGGGTGTGATGACATGGTCGCGCAGAATGGCTGGGTGGGTACCGGACTCACGGACCAGCTTCGCGGCTCCAAGAACGGTCTGCTCGGCCAGCCGGGTAGCGTTCTCGTGCGAGAGGCCCATCTTCAAGCCGCCCGCCACCAGCGCTTCGATCACCATGTATATGTAGGCCGGACCGCTGCCGGACAAAGCCGTCACCGCGTGCATCTGTTCTTCCGGCACCACGCACACCACACCGACGGCGCGAAAGATGTTTTCGACGAGCGCTACCTGCTCCGGCGTGACGTGGGAGTTGTAGGCGATGGCGGTAGCGCCCTCGCCGACAGTCACTGGTATGTTCGGCATCGCGCGGAACACAGCCAGTTTGCGCGACACCGCCTTTTCGATCAGCTCGATCGGAAAGGCGGCCGCCAGCGAGATCAGGATGCGGCCTTCGCGCATGCCCCAGCGGATCTCGCCCAGCACCGGCGCGATCAGATTCGGCTTCACCGCCAGTACGATCACATCGGCCCACTCGGCCACCTCGAGATTGTTGCCGGCGCTGACGGCGATGTTCCATCGTGCGGTCAGTTCGGAGGCGCGTTCGGCATGGCGGACGGTGGCCCGCACCTGCTCCGGGCGCGCGACCTGCTCGCGCAGAATGCCTTCCACCAGTGCGCCGCCGATATTGCCTGCGCCGATTATCGCGATCTTCCGCTCCGTGGACATTGTTCAATTCTAGGCCGCGCGCGCCGCCTCACGCCGCAGATCGAGCACCATCGCGTCGAGCGCGATGTTCTTCTGAATATTGCGGCGGAGGAGATTGATCAGCTCGTCGGTGCGCGTGACTGCGGCGCGCAGCCAGTCGAAGCCAACCCGCGCGGCGAGGGCCATAAGTTCGTTCCGAATGTCGGGGTTACGTACGAGGCCGATGCCTTCGCGGATATGGAGAAGATCTTCGAGGAGCAGGTACAGTACCTTGAGGTACGGTTCGAGTTTCTCGCTGCGTGCCTGGGCTAGTTTCTCGGAAACCCGCGCCCACTCCGAAAACGAAGATTCGCGCGAGGCCGAGGCCAGCAGCGCCATCATCGCGGTCCGGCGCTTGTCGTACTCCTCCAGATCCAGGCTGGCGGCAATACCGGGGCTGCCAGCGGCGAGCGCGATGCGTCGCTCGCGCTGATCCAGCGACCGGGCGGCGGCGAACTCAGCCATCTCCTCGTCGCTAAGGCGCGCCAGCCGGACATGGACGGAACGCGACCGAATCGTCGGCAGCAGATCGTAAGGGTTTTCGGCGGTGAGGAACAGGATGAGATACGGCGGTGGCTCTTCGAGGGTCTTAAGCAGCGAGTTGGCGGCCTGCTCGTTAGCGCGGTCGATCCCGTCGATCAAGAAGACGCGGCGAGAGCCCTTCAGCGGTCCGAACTGGGCGCGTTCTTTCAGGAGGCGCATCTGTGGGATCGAGATCTGGAGTAGCGGGCCTTCCGGGCAGAACGTAACGAAATCGGGATGCGAGGCGAACAGGAGCGGATCCTCGGCGCGCTTGTCGGCGGCCAATTTCTCGCGCTCAGCGATGGCGGCTTGGTTGTGCGGGAGGCTGAGGTCGTCGTTCTCGATCTTTGCTTCGCCGCCAAGCAACCGCGCCGCAACGCGCCGCGCGAGCGTCGCCTTGCCGGCTCCCTCGGGGCCCTCAAACAAAATGGTCTGCGGGATGCGGCCGCTGGCGAGCATCTGCTCAAGCGTGTCCACGGCCTCGCGGCTGCCCCAGAAGTTATCGAACATGGATGCCTCGTAACTGCGGCTGAACGGCCCGCCAGATCGCGGCCTCAACGGAATCGGCATCCGGGCGTGCGTCGATGACGGCGATACGACCCGGTTCGCGCGCGGCCAGTTTCTGGTAACCGGCACGAACGAGACGATGGAAGTCGAACGACTGATCGTCCATGCGCGTCTCGTCCGAACCGTCAGGGCCCTCGTTACGGACGCGGGCGCGTTCCAGGCTGGTTTCGAGATCGATGTCGAGATAGAGCGTGAGTGCGGGCTGCGTTTCGCCGCAGGCGATGCGGTGCAGGGCCAACACGATGTCCTCGCCAAGCCCACGGCCCCAGCCCTGGTATACCAGCGTCGAGTCGGTGTACCGGTCGGTGATCACGACACGTCCCACCGCAAGCGCCGGGCGGATGCATTCCGCGACGTTCTGGGCGCGGCTGGCGAAGTACAGCAGCAGCTCGGCGGTGGGGTCGAGCGCGGCGTTCGCCGGGTCGAGCAGAATACGGCGGATCTGCCGGCCGATTTCGGTTCCGCCGGGCTCGGCGGTTTCGAGCACGTCGTAACCTTCAGAGGTGAGCCGCGCGACGAGACGGCGGATCTGGGTCGTCTTGCCGCTTCCGTCGGTGCCTTCGAAGCTCAGGAAGAGACCGTGGCCACGCTCAGTCATAAACGAAGTGCAGCACTTTCTTGAGGTCTTCCCATGCTTGGCGCTTGGCGTCCTGACTGTAGGGCCGCAACAAGTAGGACGGGTGGTAGGTAACCATAACGGGAATGGCGTTCCACTTGTACCAGTTGCCGCGGAGCTTGGTGACGCCCTCCTTCCGGTTGAGCAGCGCCTTGGTCGCGGTGGCGCCGAGGGAGCAGATCGCTTTCGGCTGAATCGCCATGATCTGGCGGAACAGGAACTGGCCGCAAATCTCCATTTCGTCCGGCTCCGGTGTACGGTTCTGAGGCGGGCGGCACTTGACGACGTTGCAGATGTAGACGTCGGGCCGCTTGATCGGGATGCCTTCGCGCGCGGCGGTGTTCTCGATCATCGACGTCAGCAGTTGCCCGGCACGCCCCACGAACGGGAGACCGGAGGCGTCTTCGTCGGCGCCCGGCCCTTCGCCGACAAAGACAAGCTTTGCCTGTTCGTTGCCCGAGCCGAAGACAAGCTTCGTGCGGCCCGCATGCAGCTTGCAGCGCGTGCAATCGCCGATGTCGGAGCGGATGACGGCGAGCGTGTCGCCGGTTGGAGCGAGCGGTGGAAGAGTCGGGAGCGGCAAAGGTTCCGATTCCGGTTCGTCTCGAGGAGGAGACGGCGGCGTTGGCGGTGGCAGCGATGACGCGACCGGCGGAAAAGCGGCGGCCCTTCGGTACACCTCAGTCACACCAAGGTCGCGGTAGAACTCCAGGTAGCGCCTAAGCTGTTCCGGCGTCATCATCCGGCATGCAGCGCCAGGCGCAGCTTGAGGATGTGGTCGAAAATTCGGTCGGCGACTTCGCGTTTGGCGGCGCGAGGCAGTGCGATGGCCTCGCCGGTCCGGGTCACGAGCATCACCTCATTATCTTCCGATTCGAAACCAATGCCGTCCTGGTTCACCAGGTTGCCCACCACCATGTCGCAGTTCTTGGTTTGCAGCTTGCGCTTGGCCTCCGGCAGCAGGTTGTGCGTTTCCGCGGCGAAGCCGATGAGCAGGCGGTCGCCCTTTTTCTGGCCGACCTCGGCGAGGATGTCCGGCGTGGGATCGAGTTCCAGCGACCAGCGCGCCGCGGTCTTCTTCATCTTCTGCGTGGGCGGCGTCTTGACGTAATAGTCGGCGACGGCTGCGGCCTTGATGATGATGGTAGCCTCCGGCAGATGCTCGATGACGGCCTCGCGCATTTCGAGGGCCGTGCGCACCTGAATCACTTCCACTCCTTGGGGCGGCTTCAAGGAAACGGGGCCGGAGATCAGGATCACATGGGCGCCGCGTGCCGCGGCTGCTTCGGCGAGCGCATAGCCCATTTTTCCGCTGGAGCGGTTGGTGATGAAGCGGACCGGGTCGATCTCTTCCTGCGTCGGTCCGGCGGTGATGACAAGAGTCTCGCCTTCCAGGTCGTACCGCGGAACCAGCGTCTGCATCACGGCGTTCACAACGGCCTCGGGTTCGGCGAGCCGGCCGGGCCCCGTCGTGCCGCAAGCGAGCAACCCTTCCTCGGGTGGAACCAGGCGATGGCCGCGCTGAAGAAGCGCCGCGAGATTGGCCTCTGTCGCGGGGTGCTGCCACATGTTGGTGTTCATTGCCGGCGCGAGGATGACCTTGCCGTCGAACGCAAGGTAGAGGGTGGTGAGGAAGTCGTCGGCGAGGCCGTGAGCGAACTTCGCCAGCAGATCGGCGGTGGCCGGGGCCACGGCGAGGAGTTCGTTCTCCTGGGCGACGCGGATGTGTTCGACGGCGCTCGATAGGGTGTCTTCGGCGCTGCCGCTGGCGAAAAGGTCCGTGATGACCTTCCGGCCGGTAAGCGCCGCGAAGGTGAGCGGCGTAATGAACTCGGTTGCCGCCTTGGTCATCACCACCTGCACGCGGCAGCCTTGCTCCATCAGCCGGCGGGCTATTTCGGCCGACTTGTAGGCGGCGATGCCTCCGCCGACACCCAGAATGACGTTCATGACACCGCTACCCGATCTATTCTTCGATCGGCTGGTTCAACTCGGCGTCCTGCGCCGGGTCTTCGTACTGAATCAAGCCCCGGCGCACTTCCTCCATCGACGTCACGGTCGGCTTCTTGGAAGTAGTGGGCAGAAACGGCCGTGCGCCGGCCTGCAACTGCCGCGCGCGCTTGGCGGCGACGATGATATAGCGGTACGTGCTTTGCTCCCGGTCGTCGGGAATGGCGTACTGGGCGTTCTTGTTGGTTTCGCTCATCCGAAACAACTCCTATCGCGAAATGGCTCCGAAACTATCGAGAATCGGCCGAATCCGGCTTTCCATCCGTTTACTGCGGCTGCGCTCGGCCCTGAGAATGGCCGCCAACCGCCCGGCGGCTACGGCGGCATCGTCGTTCACAACGACATAATCGTAATGGCGATACTGGCTGATCTCTTCGGCGGCCTGGCGCAACCGGCGCTGGATCACTTCCTCAGGGTCCTCCGCGCGTTTCCGCAGCCGTTCTTCCAGGGTTTGCGGGGAGGGGGCAAGAATGAAAATACTGACAGCGTCCGGAACTCGCTCCATTAATTGTCGCGCACCCTGGACGTCAATGTCGAGCACCAGATCGCGGTCCTCGGCTGTGGCGCGGTCGAGGTAGCCGCGGTGCGTACCGTAGTAGTTGCCGAAGACTTCGGCCCACTCGATGAACTCGTCGCGGGCGATGCGGGCTTCGAACTCTTCGCGGCTGATGTAGTGGTAGCTCTCCCCCTGCTTCTCAGCCCCGCGGGGCGCACGGGTAGTGTAGGAAACGGAGAACAGCAGGCGGCCGTCCGTTTCGATCAGCTTCTTCAGCAGGGTGGATTTGCCGGTGCCCGATGGCGCCGAAATGATGAAGATTCCAGTCATGATACGTGGGGCAGCCCCTCGGGCCGCCCGGTTCCGGCGGACCGGGGGTCCGCCGCAGGGCATGGCCCTGCCCCACAGGCAGAACCGTCAAAGATTCCAGTCATTCCAGGTTGAGCGATTGCTCGCGAATCCTTTCGATCTCCGATTTCAGTTCCAGGGCGATCCGGGTGATCTCGCGGCCCGCCTCACCCGCCGCGTTGGATTTCGACAGGATGGTGTTCGTCTCGCGGTGCATCTCCTGGAGGAGAAACTCAAGCTTCTTGCCAATCTCGCCGCCAGCGGCTAGCAACTCTTCCAGCCGGGTGGAATGGATTTTCAATCGGGTGGTTTCTTCGCCGACATCGCTGCGGTCGGCCAGTACGGCCGCTTCCTGAATGACGCGCTGGGGGTCAATCGCCGCGCCCTGCAGCAGTTCGGCGAGGCGTTCGTTCAGCCGGGACTGGAGGGCGGCAGTGACACCGCCACGGATGGATTCGATTCCGGTAGCCGCCACGCCGATACGGGCGCCAATGGCCCGGAGCGTGGCGGCGGTTTCCGCGCCTTCCCGGGCGCGAACCTCGTTGAGCTGACGCAACGCCTCGTCGAGTCCGTCGAGAATCGCCGTCTCGGTCTCCGGCGACAAGTCCTCGGTTTCCGTGGCCGATAGCATGCCAGGCACCCGTAGCGCGGAATTGAGGTCGGGACGGGAGTCGAAGCCGTAGTTCTGCCGGGCTTCCTCAAAGGCCGCCAACCAAGTGGCGAGCAGCGCCCTGTTCCATTGAGGCGCTGCCCGGTCCACGCCGCGCTGCACGGAGATCCGCACGTCGACATGGCCGCGTTTGAGACATTCGCCGATGCGTTTGCGCATCTTACCCTCCACCGGATCGAAATCCGGCGGGGTATGGAAATGCAGGTCGAGCCCGCGATGGTTGACGCTACGCAGACTGATCGTCACTTCGCCGGCGGCGGTCGGAACCCGCACGCGTGCGAAGCCGGTCATCGAGTGGATGCGGCTCGAAGCCGTCGTGGTGCTCATGGGTTAGCCAGAGGATCCGCCTCCAGGAATTGTAGTTCGTGCAGCCGCTGGTAAGTGCCGCCCCGGTGCAGCAACTCCTCATGCCGGCCGGTTTCCTGGATGCGTCCGTTCTCGACGACCACGATCTTGTCGGCGCGGCGGATGGTGGAGAGACGGTGGGCGATGACGAACACCGTGCGCCCTGCCATCAAGTTCGATAGTGCCCCCTGTACCAGCATTTCCGACTCGGTATCGAGGTGCGAAGTGGCCTCGTCGAGGACGAGAATCGGCGCATTTTTGAGCAATGCACGCGCGATAGCGATGCGCTGGCGCTGGCCGCCGCTGAGTTTGGCGCCGCGCTCGCCAATGATCGTATCGTAGCCGTCCGGCAACTCCAGGATAAACTCCTCGGCCATCGCGTTCCGCGCCGCTTGGCGGACTTCTTCTTCCGAGGCTTCGCGCCGGCCGTAGCGGATGTTGCTCGACGCGGTCTCGTTAAACAGGAAGGTGTCCTGCGCGACGTAAGCGATCAAGCGGCGGAGGCTCTTCAGCGTGAGATCGCGAATGTCGTGACCGTCGATGAGGATGCGGCCGGCGTTGACGTCGTGAAAGCGGGCGAGCAAGTTGGTGAGCGTGGTCTTGCCGGCGCCGCTCGGTCCAACGAGCGCGACCACCGCGCCGGCCTTGACGTCGAACTCGATGCCGGAGACAGTAAAGCCGCTTTTGGCGTTCGGGTAGCGGAAATAGACGTTGTCGTAAACGACCGAGTCGCGGAAGCCGGGCAGGCCGATGGCGCCGTCCTTTTCGGCAACCGAGGCCTGGCGATCGAGATACTCGAAGACCTTTTGAGATGCCCCGAGGGCCTGCTGGAAGATGTTGTGAATGCCAGTGAGGCGCTTGACGGGTTCGTAGAGCATGAGCAGCGCGACGAGGAAACTGGTGAATTCGCCGGTGGTCATTTCGCCGGCGGTGATGCGGTTGCGGGCGTAAGTGAGCAGCCCGACGATCGTTATGGCGCCGAAGAACTCGATGAGCGGCGAGGCGAGCGCCTGTTGGAGCACATAGCGGAGGCTGCTGGCTTTCAGCCGCAGTGAGGCGGCGCGGAAGCGGCGCGATTCGTGGTGTTCGGCCTGGAACGACTTCACAACCACGTGGCCGCTTAGGGTTTCCTGGAGGATCTGGTTGAGCTCGCCGGCATGGTCCTGCGCCTTTCGCGTCGTGCGGCGGATGCGCTTCCCGATGCGGACGGTGGGCACGAGAACGAACGGCAGGAGGGTGAGGCTGACGAGGGCCAATTTCCAGTCGGTCTGGAGGACGACGTAGAGTAGACCGAGCGCGGCGAAGCTCTGCCGGAGCCAGTCGGCCAGCATGTGCGAGACGGCCACCTGGATCTTTTCGATGTCGTTCATAATCGACGACATCACCTGACCGGTGGAGTTCTGCTCGTAGAAGGCGGCGTCCTGGCGCAGGACGCGGTCGAACACCTCCTGCCGGAGATCGGTGATCGCGGAATAGCCCGCGTAGTTGACCAGGTAGTTGCCGAGGTACTCGCAAACGCCCTTAGTGATGAAGACCATCAGGATGCAGAACGCGACCATGGTCCAGACGTTGCCGATCCAGCCGGGGACCAAATCGTTGAGGTAAACGGCCCGGCCAAGCAGGGTGAAGAGTTGAACGGGAACGTTGGGAGCGGCGGGATCCAGGACGTAGTCGAAGACCGGCTTGATGAGCAGCGCGATGAGTGCGTGGGCCGCTCCGGCAATGGCCATCAGGAAGACGGATGCGAGGACGGGCGCGGTGTAGGGCCGGGTATAGCGGAGAAGGCGGACGAGTTCGTTCATGCCTCCACCTGCTGCTTGAGGACGAGATCGGCGGCGGTGGAGACCTGCTCGGTAAGGATGTGCGAGATGGAGACCTCGTCAACCAGGGACTTGGAGACGGTTCGCCAAGGCGCCCACACAACGCGGTCGGAGGAGCCAAACAACACGACGACGGGTTTACCGAACGCGGCGGCCATGTGGGCGGGTCCACTGTCGTTGCCGATGAACAGGGACGCGCCGGCCAGCAACTCCTTCACCTCTTCGAGCGGCGCGCCTTGCAGGACTTCGAAGTCCGGAAAGGGCGTAAGATCGTCGTCGCTTCCGCCGATGACTACGGTGCTGAGGCCGTGTTCGCGCTGGAGATAGCGGGCAACTTCGCGAAACCGTTCGGCGGGCCAGGTTTTATCGGGTTGTGACGCCAGCGGGTGAATGACCGCGTAGCGGGGGCGCGGCGGAACGGGGCGCGTGAAGAGGCCGGCACGGGGAATCTCTCGAAACGGAGCGCCAAGGTGGAAGATGGCCGAGGCGAGGTGCTCGGCGGTGTGGACCTTGCGGCGCACGCCGAGGATCTCCTGGGCGGTGGGAATCTTGACGTTGTAGATCCAGGCGCCGCGATGATGGGCGAAGCCGGCGCGGAAGCGGCCGAGCGAGCAAGCGGTGATCTGTATGCTGCGCGTGCCGCCGTGGAAGTTAAGCGCGAGTTTCGGATGCAACGTGAGCGCGCCGCGGCGCGAGGGCGGCAGGATGACATCGACGTGCGGGTTGCCGTGGAAGATGGCTGCGAAGCGGTCCTCCACCATGATCGCGATCCGCAGATCGGGGCGCGCGTGCTTCAGGATTTCGATGGCGGGCGTGGTCAGAACACAATCGCCGAGGGAGCGCAACCGGACGATCAGAACGTGTGCGCGTTCCGGCAAGCTCTCAAGGACGGTCTTCATCGAATACGGCCCGGGCTGTGCGGCCGGGACCGGGTGCGCGCCCGGCTACTCTTCTTCTTTCTGGGCCTCGTCCACCAGCATGACCGGAATCTCGTCGCGAATGGGATAGACGAGCCGGCACTGCGGACAGCGCAGACCGCTCTCATCGGCCAGCAGTTCCACGGGGGTCTTGCAGATTGGACAAACGAGAATCTCCAGGAGTTCCTTACTGATCGGCATAGCGGATAGTGTTCCGAATTCTAACAGGTTCAGGCGGCGGACTTCAGTTCGTTGCGCGCCTTGGCGATTTCGGCCAGGTAATGGCGGGCGAGGCTTTCGATCTCGTCGTACTTGCCCGCGGCGATGAGTTTGGCATTGACCAGTTCGCCGCCGACGGCGACGGCACAGGCGCCGGCCTTCAGGAAGGGGCCGGTGGTTTCGAGGTTCACCCCGCCAGTGGGGATCATCTCAATCTGCGGGAAGGGGCCCTTGAGCGCCTTGATGTAGGCGGGACCGCCGACATTGCCGCAGGGGAAGACCTTGACGATATCAGCGCCGGCATCCCAGGCGGTGAGCACCTCGGTGGGCGTGAGAGCGCCGGGGCAGATGACCTTAGCGTAACGGCGTGCCATCTCGATGGTTTCGACATTCAACGCGGGGGTGACGAAGAACTCGGCTCCGGCGAGCATGCAGATGCGGGCGGTTTCGGGGTCGAGAACGGTGCCGGCGCCGAGGACGATTTTGTCGCCGAACTGATCGGCTACCTTCTCGAGGGCCTTGATGGCGCCGGGGACGGTCATGGTGATTTCGGCGGCGCGGATACCGCCGCGGTACATGGCTTCGATCGCTTTAATGGCGGTTTCGGCCGAGGTGGTGCGGACTACGGGGACGATGCCCACCTCGCGTATGAACGAGAGGACTTGCTCTTTTTTCATGGCGCTTCGATTCTACCGCCGCGGGATCGCGGCAGGCGTCCCGCCGGCGGTGTGGTGTGGGTTAGTTGACGGTAATACCGAGCTTCTGCCACCACGGCTTGGCCGGCTTCAGGGCCTCGTTGACAGCGTTAATGTTCTTGACGCCCTCGTTGGACAGCCAGTCTTCGAGAGCCTTGATGCCCTGCTTGCCATAAATGGGGATGCCCTCCTTCCAGGTCGCGCGTCCGCACAGTACGCCGGAGAAATCCGTCCCGGCTTCGCCGGCCATGCGGAGCGACTCGGTGAACTGGTCGTTGCTGACGCCCGCGCTGAGGTAGATGAAGGGCTTCGTCGCAATGGCGGCGGCCTGGCGGAAGTAGTCGAGGGCTTCCTCCATCGTGTAGGCCTTCTCGCCCTTGTAGACGCTGCTGCCTTCGGTGAAGTGGGCATTGATCGGCACCTCGACCTTGAGAACATCCACGCGATACTGCGGCTTGGAGAATTCCTCCATGCTCTTCTCCACGATTTCGGGCTTCACCTTGGCGTACTCAACGCCCTTTTCGTCGCCGCCCTTGGGATCGTAGCCGACGAATTCGAGGAAGAACGGAATGTCGTGGGTCTCGCACTCGGCGCCGATGCGCTCGACGAAGGCATGCTTAATGTCGTTCACCTTCGGATCGTCAAACGGCGTGTAGTAAATAAGGATCTTGACGGCGTCGGCGCCCCAGTCGACGATGCGCTTCACCGAGACCAGGTCCAGTAGGTCCGGCAGGCGACCGGGTTGGGTGGCGTCGTACCCGGTCTTCTCGTAGGCGAGGAGGAGGCCGGCGTTCGATGATCGAGCCTTCGAAGCAGGGAGGCCGAATTCGGGGTCGAGCAGGATGGCGGTGGCGTGCGGCGTGAGGATGCGGGAGACGGCCGTCTTGAACTCCTGCATCATCTCGGGCGTGACTTCCTTCTTGTCGACGCCGCGGGCGGCCGCGATCGATTTCTGAAGGCTGCCGCGCTGATCCATCGCCGCCGCCGCGATGACGCCGCCGCTGGTAGAGAGAGCTTTGAGGTGGGCGATTTTCCCCTGTGATAGGCTCATTGAGACTCCTTTGTGTAAATCTCCCTCAGTATACCAAAAATCTGACGGTAGTTTCGGATTTTCGTGTCTGAAACCACTGGTGGAGGTGCTCATGTTACACCGTTGATGCGCGGCCTTCGCTGCATGCTTGTTCGGGGGATGCTTGGCGGTGGCGCAGGTGAAGCTGGCGCCGGAACCCGAACAGCGGACACCGGAACACGTCGCGGCCAAACTAGGCGCGGCGGACCGGGCGATTCTCGACAAGCTGGTGAAGCTGAAACTGGAATCTCTCTGGGCCGGGGTGTCCGAGGAAGGCTACCAGAACTGTTTTATCAATGAGTTGACCGCGCTCAAACCCGGCGTTCGCATGATCGGCCGGGCGCGTACCGTCCGCTATCTGCCGAACCGGAAGGACCTGCGCGAGAAGCTGTACGCCGCTGGGCCGCAGTTGAATTACCGGTCGTCGGAAGAGGCGGAGCCCGGCGACATCCTGGTGTTCGACGCGGGCGGCGAGACGCGCTCGGCGGTGACCGGCGCGATGACGGCGACCCGCCTCGCGTATCGAGGCGGCGTGGGCATGGTGGCCGACGGCGCGTTCCGCGATGTGCCGGGCTTTGCGCAGTTGCCGATTCAGATCTACATGCGCCGCGGGCAGGCCGGCACGGTGAGCCCGCACCTGATGAGCGTGGACTACCAGGTACCGGTGCGGATCGGCGGCGTCACAGTGATTCCCGGCGACATCCTGTTCGGCGAGGAGCACGGCATCCTGGTGATCCCGGCGGATGTGGTGGAGAAGGTGATCGAGAAGGCGCAGGCGCGCGTGGAGCGCGAGGAGTTCCAACAGTTGCGGATGCTCGAAGGGGACTCGATCTACGAGGTGTACCCACGTTTGAGCGAGGAAAACCAGAAGCGGTTCGAGGAGCGGAAGCGAGGGCGGCCGTAGGGCGGCACCTCCTACTCTCGACGCACTTCAATCTCATAGGGGCTGTTCTTCCTGTCGTCCTTGTACCAATTGGACTTTTTCACAAGAACGTAGTAGTTGGCACTCGGCTCAAAGGAAAGGCTCACGGGATCATCCCCTGTCTTGTCGCCGCTGGAAACTTTGTTTTCTGACCCGTCGAAAACCGACAGGTCTGCCCAGAAGCCACCAGCAGCAATGGGTGGCCGTCCACGGTACTCCTCAGCAGGTCGCCTTGCGCTGCCGGATCGTGCTGGCTGCCGCC
>CAYPUQ010000010.1:0-4168 GCA_964413655.1 uncultured Solibacteraceae bacterium
CCAGGCAATGGTCTGGCTTGAGCCGAGTCGAGCGCCCTCATCCACTAGTAGCTAGGAGTGCCCCTCCTCAACTGTCAGGTACTGGTCGACAGGCAGCTTCTCCAATCGATCTACCCGTTTACTCGGCGGCGCCCAGCGAATTTCAACCCAGTCCACCTTTTCGGCGTTCCCCAAGCCTAGGACTTCGCGCGGGTCGTGACTCGCCAGGTAACTCCCTCCGCCGGTCTTCAACCGCGAACGCGGCACTCCGCCGGCCGACCAGGTAATCCGTGTCCCGACTGCGTCGCGGTTGCAGGTCTTACCGACCAGCTTGAGTCCCACCCAATGATTCCCTCGCCCGGCGTTGTTCCGCAGCAGCACCGGCGGACCACCGTTACACCCGATCAAGACGTCCAACTGCCCATCGTTGTCGTAGTCACCGACCGCCATGCCGCGTGCCGCCAGTGGCCGCTGAAATGCCGGTCCCGCCTCCGCGCTGACATTCCGCAGGCGCTGGCCATCGTGGCGGAACAGTAACAGCGGCATCTTATACTTCACGTTCTCCGAGTACAACTCGATCATGTCGTCCGGATGCCCGTTCGCCAGAAAAAGGTCGATATTCCCATCGTTGTCGTAGTCGAAGAACTTCAACCCCCACCCGCTCATCGTCCGCGTAGCCTGCGCGACCCCATGCCGGTGCGCAAGGTCAGCGAAGGTTTCGTCGTGGTTGTTCCGGTAGACGGCGTACATTTCCTGGTCGATATTCGAGACGATGAGGTCCATCCATCCGTCGCTGTCGAAGTCCGCCGAATCCACGCCCATGCCCGAGCGGGCTTGGCCATTCTCGCCGTACGCCACTTCGGCCGGCAACCCGATTTCTTCCCATTCCCACTTGCCATCCTGACCCGGCCCCCGATTGGCAAACAGGAAGTTCTGGACGGTGTCGTTGGCGACGAACAGGTCCATCCAGCCGTCGTTGTTGAAGTCGGTGGCCACCACGCCCAGCGCTTTGCCTTGCGCCCGCTCGATGGCCGTTCCCGCGCTGGCGTAGGTGAACGTCCCGTCGCCATTGTTGCGGAACAGCATGCTGGTGACGGGTTTGAACACTCGCGGCACGCAGTAGTAGTTGCGTCCGATTCGGTTATCGCCGCACGAAGCGAAGGGCGGTTTCGCACCGAATTCGAGGTACGCGCAGAGAAACAGGTCCAGCAGGCCGTCGTTGTTGTAATCGAACCAGACTGCACTCGTCGTCCATTCGGAAACCAGCTTCGCCGGCCCGAGGCCCGCCTTTTCCGTGACGTCGCGGAACGTGCCGTCCCGGTTGTTACGGTAAAGGATCACTTTGCCGAAACCGGTCACCAGAAGGTCTGGCCAGCCGTCGTTATCGTAGTCGCCCACGGCGGCGCCCATGCCGAAGAAGCCGCCGCCAACGCCCGCCTTTTCGGTGACGTCGGTGAACGTGCCGTCCCGGTTGTTCCGGTACAACGCGTTTCGCACCGGGGACTTCGGCTGCCAGAACGGCGCCGGTCCGCTATTGACGAGATAGACGTCCATCCAGCCGTCGTTGTCGTAGTCCAGGAAAGCGCACCCCGGTCCGATGGCTTCGGGCATGTACCGGTTGTCCGACAAGGCGTTGTCGTGGACCCAGGAGATGCCGCTCTTTTCCGCGGGGATTTCCTCGAAGATCGGAACCGCCGCGGCCGCCATCATCCGCAGCCATTGCCGCCGGCTGAGGGGCCTCACTGGCGGCCTCGTCTGGCAGGCGGCCTGAGAAGCCGCCGCGGGCCAAGGGCCTGCCCCACTTCGGATTCAGTCACACTCGCGCAGGTCACTCTTTCCTCGCCTTGTCCAATTCGGCGAATAACTCCCGGTGCTTGGCCGCCTCTTCCTTGCGCCCTGCCCGGCTATACGCCGACGCAAGACTGTAATGCGTCTCCGGACTGGCGCGCATCAGCTTCAACGCCGCCTCGAGTGCCCCAATCGCTTTATCCACCTTCCCCAAATCGAGCAGCAGCCGTCCCACGATGTTGTGCGCCATGAAATCGGCCGGTGCCAGTTGCACGGCCTCGCGCGCATACGGCAGCCCCTTGTCCGCCTCGCCGCGCTTCAAATACTCATAGGCGATCTGCAATCGCGCCTGAATGTGACCCGGCGAAATCGCGATCTCCTTCCGGAACCACTCCACCGACTCTTCTTCGTTGTCGATCAGACAAAGGTAGCCCATCAGGTACCGGACGTTCGCCACCTTGGGATACTTCTCCAGCAGCTCGCGCGCGAGCTGCTTCGCCTCCGGGACGCGCGGCTGCCACGCGAGCACCGCCGCCCGTCCGGCCAGCATCACAGCTTCGCGCCGCTCTGCCGGAATCTCCGGCGGCAGCAACGGCAAACGCAATGCATTCGCGCCCGCCATCTCCACTAGCGCCGGAAGCTCCGGCTGCGAGCGCGCCGCTTCGCTCAGCAGACTCGCGCCCAACTCGAACTGTACGGTCTTGTTGGTCAACTGCAAATAGTGGTAGTGAGCCACTCGTTCGATCTCGGTGCGTTCCGGAATGCCGAGCGCCTTCCCGCGCACGATATGATCGAACGCGGCCTGGTGCTTCCCGTTCCGAAACTCGCAGAACGCTAGGAGTGCCCAGCCCGGACCATTGGTCTCGTCGGCGGCCTCTGGTTGCAGCTTCAACGCCTGGCCGTAAAGGCGGACCGACTCCTCCAGCCGATTCGCATCGCGCGGCGCCAGCGCCTGTTTCAGCAGCGCCGCTGGCGAGGCCTGCCCCCACAGGCAACCAGCCACGCAGAGACTGGCCACCGCCCACCATCCCGTCACGGCTTCTTCAGCTCCTTTTTCTGCTGGTCCCGGTTCAGCTTTTCGATGATAGCGCGGTGCCGGTCGCCATCTTCCTTCCGCTTCATCCGGTAGTACAGGGTCGCGATGGTGATGTGTCCCTCCACGAACTCCGGCGCCTCCTCCGTCACTTGCTTGAGATAGCGTAGCGCCCCATCGAGATGCCCCAAGGCCATCTCCAAGCTGCCCAATTGATACTTCAAAGCAATCGAACGCGGCCGCATTCGCTCCGCTCGCCGAAGGTACAGCTCCGCCTTTTCGAGATCCTTCTCCACACGATAAAGCGCCCCGAGTTGAAGGTTGGCGTCGTAGTCCGTTGGGTTATGCGTGAGTTCCGCATTGAATGCCGCTTTCGCCCCTTCCGGATCGCCGTCCGTGGCCTTTGCCTGGCCATACAGCGAGTACAGACCGGGCAGGGTTGGATTCATCTCGATGGCGCGCGCCAGCGTGGTGAGCGCCTTCCTGTTCTCTTGCGCCGCCATCTGCGCCGCGCCCAGCAGCATCAACGTTTCGGCGCGTTCGCCGTCCCGCATGATCCGGTCGATGATCGTCTGGCCGCGGGCCACCTGGTTGTCGCGGATCAGCGCCGTGCCGAGCAGATAGTTGACAGCCCGATTCTCAGGCTCGTTCCTCTCGATCGGGTCGAGCAACGCAATGACTTTCCCGTTCTCGCCGGTTTGCAGATAGCAGTCCGCCAGCAGCAACGCAACCTGCGGGTGGCCGGGCTGCGCCTTGCGCAGCGTCTCCAGTTCCGCCGCCGCGTCGTCAAGTTGGCCCTGTTTGTAGAGCGCCAGCGCGAGGTTCAGGCGCACGGGAAAATTCGAGGCGTCTACCGCCAGCGCCTTCCGGTAGTGCGTTGCCGCTTCGGCGAAGCGCCCTGCTGCCGCCAGGGCTGCGCCCAGATTGCTTTCGGCGATCACGGTCCCTGGCCGCAGCTTCAGAAATTCCTGGTACTTCGGAATCGCGGCTTCCACCCGTCCGGACTGGTGAAGCTGGATCGCCTCCTTCAGTACCGCCTCGGGGTTCGCCTGCAACAACAGCAGCAGAATCACCGCTCCCATATTCATCACGTTACAGCAACCACCACCCGAAAAAGTAAGAGCGGCCGGGGTCCAAGCCGGCCGCTCTCCGCGAGTGGGTGAAGCGCTTCGCCAGCTAGTTCAATTCAACCGCGCGAAATCCAGTTTACGTTTGGGAGTGAACAGGGACTTTCAGATCCGGGAGACCCATGCCCTGCAATTCAGCTCGGAGTTCTTCAACGCGTTCAACCGTGTGAAACTTGGTAACCCTAATTCCACGCAGAATAGCGTTAACTTCGGCAGGATTCTCAGCACGGGTGATCCCCGC
>CAYPUQ010000010.1:4268-9680 GCA_964413655.1 uncultured Solibacteraceae bacterium
CATGACTGCGTACCTGACCATCGGAACTCGCTAAGATACCGGCATGACCGACGCAGTCCAGGCGTGCGTAATCTGCGAGGGTCCGATCGCGGTGCCTCTGGCCGCCTGGGGGCGCAGAATCTGCGGTTCGCCGCAATGCCAGTGGCTATATGAGGGAGTGGTCCGCCTCCGCCAGAGCGGTTGCGCGATCTGCGGCGCTTCGCTCACGCTGCCGGAGAAACTGAGCGGCGTACTCTGCGAGCGCCAGGAATGCAGGGCGGCTTACCGGCTGAAGGTGCTGCAGCGCGTCTCGTTCTGCCGGGTATGCAACCGAGAGCTGGCCAACTATGTGACCGGCAAGGATTCACTCTGCGAGGGCCCGGCGTGCCGGCGGCAGTTTGAAGAGGAACTGCGCGGGAAGCATCAGCACAATCTGCGCGAGAAGGCGCTGGCCGAGGCGAAGCAACACGCCGGCGCCGAAACGGCGCGGATCCAGCGTGTCTCGGCACGGGTTGATGAAACGTTCCGCCGGCAAGGGGTCGACTCGCCCAGCGTTTTCGTTGTTCCAGCCAATGGCCGGCCGCTGGCGCCGCCGGCCCAGCAGTCGATGCAGGCGATGCGGCGGCATCTGGAGAGGCTCGCGCGCCAGGCCGCCAGCCGCGAGCCGGACGGCGACAAGGACCCGCGACCTGAAAGGCCGGTCCCCAGTTCGTTTTCAGCGGAGGAGCTGTCTCTGCTGGGCGCCGGCTGCGCAACCTGCCGGGGCAGGTGCTGCCTTTGGGGCGCTGAGAACATGGCCTATATTGACGCCGCGACCATGGACGCCTACCTGTGCGAGCACCCGGAGAAGACCGTCGAGCAGGTTGTCGAGGACTACCTGTCGCACATGCCGGATCTGACGGCCGAACACTCCTGCGTATTTCACGGCGAAAAGGGCTGTACGCTGCCAAAAGGCATGCGGTCGAGTACATGCACGCAGTGGCACTGCGACTCGCTGGCGAGGTTTCGGCACGCTTTCGCGAAGTCCGACCCGCGGTTCGTCATCTTCGCCTCCGCGGTGGGAGAGGAAGTCTTGCGGATCACCGCGATTGACCGGGACCGGGAAGCCGGCATGGTGCGCACGCAGGAAAGGACCCACTTGTGAACCGCCTGCCCACTCGCTAACATTACTTCAACGGGTTCGGCCGCGAATTCCGCGTATATGGGGGAGAGGAGGGGATGATGCGCACTCCGTCGCTGGGACTCGTGCTGTGTCTATCCGCCGGGCTTCAGGCCGCCGGAACCGATCTGTTTCAAGCCGTCCGCGACAACGATCTCGCAGCGTTGCGCGCGATGATCGAAAGCCGCGCCGACCTCGAGGCGCGCGACCGCCGGGGTGCGACACCGCTGATGCACGCCGCCGTGTTCGGCACGGTCGATGCGCTGAAGATCCTGCTCGCAGGCGGCGCCGAGGCGAACGCCAAGAACCGGGTTGACGCCACCGCGCTGATTTGGGCCGCTGGCGACCCGGCCAAGGTCCGGTTACTGCTCAAGCACGAAGCGGACCCGAACGCGGCCACCAAGCAAGGACGCACTCCGCTGATCGCTGCCACCTCTTACGCCGGCAATGTCGAGACCGTGCGGCTTCTTCTCGACCGCGGCGCCAATCTCAACGCCGCCGACCAGAGCGGAAACACCGCCCTCTTCCAGTCGGCCTGGGCCGCCGACGACTTCGAGATTACGAAGCTCCTGGTGGAGCGTGGCGCCAACGTCAATGCCCCCGGAGAGGACGGTTTCACGACCCTCATGATGGCCGCGGCGAACGGAAATCTGGCCGTCGTCCGCCTGTTGCTGGCTCACGGCGCCAACCCCAACGCCGCCAACACAGACAGCCGGGCGAAGGTCCGTCATGGCGACATCGCTCTCCGTGCGCTGACACCGCTGATGCTAGCCGTCCCCCACAACAGCCGGCCCGCGATTCCGAAACTCCTTCTCGATGCCGGTGCCGAGGTGAACGCCCGCGACGTCCGTGAAATGACGCCGCTCATGCTCGCCGTCAGTTCCGAGACGCAGAGCCCCGAAGCCGTCCGGTTCCTGCTGGCGCGGGGCGCCGCGGTGAACGCCACGAGCCAGAACGGCGAAACGGCCCTCGACTGGGCTCACAAGTTTTCGAATCCTCGCGTTCTCGCCCTCCTCAATCAAGCAGGCGCGAAACCTGGCGTGCCGTACGAACCGCCGCCTCCGCCGACCGAACATCCAGCCAGCCCACGCCAGGCCGTGGAGCGAGCGGCCGCCCTCCTGCAACGGTCTAACACCGAGTTCTTCCGCCAGAGCGGGTGCACCGCCTGTCACCACCAGAACGCCGCGCTCATGGCCGCAGCGGCGGCCCGCGCCGCGGGTATCGCGGTCGATGAGGAAGCCGCCGCCGAGACCGTCAAGCAAGTCAAAGGACAGTGGACAGTGATGCAGGAAATGCTGCTCCAGCGCATCGACGGACCCGCGCCGCCCGACCTGCAAGCGAGCGCTCTCCTTGGCCTCGCCGCCGAACGATACCCTGCCGATGCGATGACCGACACGATCGCTGTCAATGTGGCGGCCACTCAGCGCGCCGACGGTTCCTGGTCGCTGAAAGGCATCGCCCGGTCGCCGATGGAGGAAAGCGATATCGCCCGCACGGCCATGGCCTTGCGCTCGCTGCAGGTGTACGGTCCGCCGGCGCGCAAGGCTGATTTCGACGCACGCATAGCGCGCGCCCGCCATTGGCTGGAGAAAGCCGAACCTGCGGTGACCGACGATTCCGTGTGGCGGCTCCTCGGTTTGTACTGGTCCGGCGCGGACCGCGCCCGGCGGGACGCTGCCGCCAAGGCTCTTCTCCGTCTTCAGGGTCCCGATGGCGGTTGGGCGGGCAACCCGCACCTGACCAGCGACGCATACGCCACCGGAAGCGCCCTGTGGGCACTCCATACCGCGGGCGCTCTGGCGCCGGCCGCCCCAGCCTATCAGCGGGGCGTCCGTTACCTGCTCGCCAACCAATACCCCGACGGCTCATGGTACGTCCGGAGCCGGGCGCCGAAGTTCCAGCCGTACTTCGAAAGCGGCTTCCCGTTCGGCCACGATCAGTGGATCTCCGCTGCCGCCACCGCTTGGGCGGCCACGGCGCTCGCGCCCGCCGTCAACCGGGCGGCGTACACTGAAAGTAGTCGATGACGTTTCGTTCCATCCTCCCGGCCCTTTTTGCGCTTTCCCTAACGGCTTGCGCCCAGAATCTCACGCTCGACCTCACTGCGTCGCCGTACATGGGCAGCAAGGACGCCAAGGTCACCGTGGTCGAATACTCCGACTACCAGTGTGGATACTGCGCCCGCCACGTTCAGAACACGCTGCCGCTGCTGAAGGAACACTTCATTGACACCGGCAAGGTCAAGTACGTGCTGCGAAACTTCCCCTTGGAGTCGATCCACCCCCAGGCTCTCAAGGCCGCGGCGGCCGCGTTGTGCGCCGGAGATCAGCGCAAATATTGGCAGATGCATCACCGCCTGTTCGCCAACCCGTCCCAGGTCGACATGCGCTACATGCGCGAGCACGCTTCGGCGATTGGCATCGACGGCATTCGCTTTGCCCGCTGCCTGGAGAGCGAGAAGTACGTCGAACAGGTCAAGCGGGAGTTTGCCGAAGGCCAGAAAGCCGGCGTCGACGGCACGCCGAGCTTCTTCATTGGCAAGACAGGCGACCCGAAGTCCTTCGCTCCCGCCGAAACGCTCGTCGGCGCCCAGCCTTTCCTCGCCTTCAAGCAGATTATCGACGGGCTGCTCGAATAGGCCTCTACATCCGGTTGGCCGCCTGCACCAGTCCGCGCATGTACCCGTGCGAGAAGCTCCGACCGATGTGGCCCCAGCCCGTGTCGCCCTCGATGCGCGGGGTGTGGTCCGAGACGATCGGCCCGGTATACCCGGCCTCCTTGTAAGCCCGCATCGCGGCGAGCATGTCCACGTCGCCTTCGTCGATGAAGACCTCGGTGTATCGCGGCGCCTTGCCGCGCACCGCCCGGAAGTGAACCAGAAAGATCTTGCCGAGCCCGCCGAACCGCCGGATCTCCGCCGGCACGTCTACTCCGGCCATCTCGGTAAAGGTCCCCTGGCAGAAGGTGATGCCACTCCACCGGCTCGGCAGTTCGCGAAGGTAGCGAACGAATGCGGCGGGCGAATGAAAGATGTGCGCGACGCCGCGCATCGACGGGACCGGCGGATCGGTAGGATGCATGGTGAGCCGCACCCCGGCCTTTTCCGCCGCATCGATCACCGGGCGCGCGAAGTAGTGCAGCCGCTTCCACATCTCCTCCTCGGAAACCGCCCCAATCTCCTCGAACGGAGGCTTGTCCGCCACGCGGCTGTAGTCGAATGCCTTGTACCCGGCGCCGCCCCGGCCTTCTTCCCGGAAATACCCGACGCGCTCGTCCCAGTAGAAGTCCGGCTTGAACCGCCACTCCAGCATCGGCAACCCGGCCTCGCCCGCCGCTCGCACGAGCCGCCGCACATTCTCGATCTCGCGGTCGCGGCCCTCGCGCCCGAGCATCGCGTTGCGGTAGAACCCATGCGGGATCATCATCGACTCGAGCGCCAAGCCAGCCTCCCGGCACGCGTCCTGCGCCCGCCGCACATCGGCAACCGACCAGTAGCCCTTCGTTTCCGTATCCACCCCGTCGGTCCCTTGAAAGACCACGTGCTTGCACCCGATCTGGGCCAGCCACCGCAAGTTCGCGGGCTTCAGATCCGCCATGTTCTCCGAAAGCTTCGGCATCCACTCGTCCGCCGCCCGCACGGCGGCGAACGGAGCAGCCAGGAGGCCCAGAAACCCGCGTCTTCGCATCGTCCGCCATTCTATAATGCAGCTATGGGCGCTACCGCCACGCGCATGACCGTTGAGCAGTTCATGCAGCTCACGAACGAGCAGGCCTATGGCAAGGAACTGATCAACGGAGAACTGGTTGATATGGGTTCGGCCAACCGGAATCACGAAATCGTCAAGGCGAATTTCATCATGGCGCTCGCGCCGTTCTTAAGAGAAACCGGTCGCGGCCGTTTGCACTCGGAATCGTTGTACCGGCTGACCGATGATGAAGGCGTTATTCCCGATCTCTCGGTTCAGATGCCGCGTCAACACTCCGGTGACGGCCCCTTCCAAGGCGCTCCTATACTCGCGATCGAGATCGTTTCTTCCGATCCGGCCGATCACCTGATGCACAAAGTCCGCGCCTACCTCACCCACGGCGCCCGCTCGGTCTGGCTCGTGTACCCCGCCGACCGGGTCGTCGTGGTCAACTACCCCGACGGCACTTCGCGTACTTACGCCTCCGGCCAGACCATCTCCGACCCCGAACTCCTCCCCGGCTTCGAACTCACCCTCGATTCCGCTTTCGATGGGCTCGACGGCTGATCCCGTCAGCGCGATGCGGTG
>CAYPUQ010000010.1:9780-38588 GCA_964413655.1 uncultured Solibacteraceae bacterium
GCGCCGGTTCCCTGGCCGAACCTGGGATACCCGGTCGCCCAGCGCAGTCGGCCTCGACCCCCGCCCGCTCGACCAGATCGCCGAACTGCTCGCCGGACGCGGGTGCATCGTCAAGGACGGCGCGGTGGTCGCCGCTTGGGGCGACCAAGCCGAATCCGGTGACTGGCTCTCCTCCGCCAAACCCGTCCTTACCACGCTGCTCCTGTTCGCCATCGGCGAGGGCAAAGCTTCCTCGCTGGAAACCACCATCGACCGCTACGGCTGGAACCTCCAACCGAAGGACCGCGGCATCCGCTTCTCCCACCTCGCCAACATGACCAGCGGCTACGCCCGTCCGGAAGCACCCGGAAAGGCCTGGGCCTACAACGACTACGCCATCCAACTTTACCAACTCACCCTTTTCGACCGCGTCTTCCGCGAAGAGCCGGACCAATCCGCCATGAACGCCAAGCGTCTCGGCGCCCTCGGCTTCGAGGACGGGCTCCACTTCGACGAAAAGCGGCGCCGCCTTCACACCTCCGTCCGCGACTTCGCCCGCATCGCCTGGTTCTGGCTCAGCGGCGCCAACTGGAACGGCGTCCAACTTCTTCCCCCACGCCTCTTCCGCCGCTACTGCCGCCCACACGTTTCGCGTGGCCTCGCCCACACCGCGAAGGCCGAAACCAACGACTACCTCGGCATTGGCACCTTCGGCGGCGGCTCGGACCATTTCACCGAGTTTGGCGCGGGCATCTACGGATCGAACTGGTGGTTCAACGCCAGCGGCCGTCTCCACCCGGATGCCGTTACATGGCCGTCCGCGCCGCCCGATACCTTCATGAGCATCGGCGCCCGAGGCAACTGCGCGATGATGATCCCCTCACTCGGCCTCGCTCTCGTGGCCGCCCGAGCCAACTGGGGGACGCTTAGCCCGGGCGAGACAGCGGCTCCAATGAACCGGTGCGCGCAGTTCCTTTCCCAAGCCCTAAAATTGAACTAAGTGCCCGCCCTCCGCTTCGAAATCCAGGCCGTGTGCCCCGTCACAGGCGCCCGGGCAGGCCTGCTCCACACCCCGCACGGGATCGTTGAAACCCCGGTCTTCATGCCGGTTGGAACCCAGGCCACGGTCAAGGGACTTACTCCAGACCACCTGGCCACCGAACTGGACGCCAAAATCGTCCTCGCCAACACGTACCATCTCTATCTCCGTCCCGGTCACGAAACCGTCAATCGGCTGGGCGGCCTCCATCGCTTCATGAACTGGCCCCGAGCTATTCTCACGGACTCCGGTGGGTTCCAGGCCTTCAGCCTCAGCCATCTCACTCGCGTCTCCGACGAGGGCGTGCTGTTCCGCTCGCACCTCAATGGCGATCCTCACGTCTTCACGCCCGAGTCCACGGTGGATGTTCAAATCGCCCTCGGCAGCGACATCATGATGGTCCTCGACGAATGCCTCGCCTATCCGGCCAGTCACGAAGCGGCCCGCCAATCCATGGAGCGGACCATCCGCTGGGCGGGTGGCGCTTTTCGCCACTACCGGGTTCAGCCCGGCGCTCCGGACCGCCAGGCGCTCTTCCCCATCGTGCAGGGCTCGATGTTCGCCGACCTCCGCCGCGAATGTTCCGAGCGCCTCCGCGAACTGGACGCCGAGGGATACGCCATCGGCGGGCTCTCCGTGGGCGAGCCGCGCACCCTCAGCATGGAGATGACCGAATCCTGCACCCCATTCCTTCCCGCGGACCGCCCGCGCTATGTCATGGGTGTCGGCACGCCCGAGGAGTTGCCGGAATACGCCGCCCGCGGCATCGACATGATGGACTGTGTCATGCCCACCCGAAACGCGCGCAACGGCTGCCTGTTCACCCGCCAGGGGAAACTCGTCATCAAGCACGCCCGCTACAAGGAGGATGCGGCGCCGGTTGACGAGTCCTGCGCCTGTTACACCTGCCGCAACTTCTCCCGCGCCTACCTCCGGCACCTCTTCCTGGCCGGCGAGATGCTCTTTTGCACCCTCGGCGCCATCCACAATCTCCGGCGTTACCTTGACATCATGCGCCAAATTAGAGAGGCTATAATGGCTGGAGCGTTTCCGGACCATCTGAGGGACTTGCGCTCCCAACCGGTTGAAGCCCTGTAGTATCCTCATCTTCTAGTCGTTGATTTCCCCGCTGTACCTGGGCGGCCATCAACTGTACGGGCTGGCCGTCTGGGAGCCGTGTCCGCCGCGAGGTTATCGTGTATCTGGCTTTATTACTACAATCTGACGCTTCGCCGAACCCCTTGGTGGGGTTCCTCCCGCTCC
This sequence comes from uncultured Solibacteraceae bacterium, assembly GCA_964413655.1. Lineage (GTDB taxonomy): Bacteria > Acidobacteriota > Terriglobia > Bryobacterales > Bryobacteraceae > CAYPUQ01. Next base: position 12,062 of record CAYPUQ010000010.1, read on the forward strand.
TGCTCATTTTCGCCATCTTCTACTTCCTGCTCTTCATGCCCATGCAGCGCCAGCGCAAGGCCCAGCAGAAAATGCTCCGCGAGCTGAAAAACGGCGATACCGTCGTCACCACGGGCGGAATGGTCGGTACCATTACCTCTATCGGCGAGGACGAGACCCTAATCCTCCGCGTGAAGCCGGATAATACAAGAATCCTGGTCACCCGCAGTGCGGTTTCGAATCTTCTCCAGGACAAAGCGAGCAAGTAACAATCATGTACAGGAACCTCAAATACAAGGCCATCATGATCCTGGTGGTCCTGCTGGCTTGCACGTACTTCATCGTCGGAGTCCCGAAGTCGAAGGACGAACTCGTCTCGAACTTCCGCGAGAACATCAAGTTGGGACTCGACCTCCGCGGCGGTAGCCACCTGGTCGTCCAGGTCCAGGTTCAGGACGCCTTCAAGACCGAAGCCGATCAGGCCATCGAGCGCTTGAAGGAAGAACTCACGAAGCAGGGCATCAGCTATTCGTCGATGGAGCGCAACGACCCACAGACCATCGACGATGCCGATACGATTCAGGTCGACATTAAGGGCGTGCCTCTCGACCAGACCGGCCCCTTCCGCCAGTCCGTGCTCGATCTGCTGCCCCCGTGGAACCTGACGGCGGTGAATCAGACCGACTATCGCCTGAACATCAAACAGACCGAGGCGCTCGCGATCCGCGACGAGACAGTCGTGCGCGCCATCAATACCATCGAAAAGCGTATTAACGGGCTTGGCCTCACCGAGGCCACGGTCCAGCAGCGCGGCCGCACCGACGCCGAAGCCGAAATCATCATTCAGATGCCCGGCGTCGACGACCCGGCTCGCGTCAAACAGATCCTGCAGACCGCCGCCGTCCTGGAACTGTGCGAAGTCAAGGACGGTCCATTCCCGAACCAGCAGGAGGCCCTGTCCCGCCACGGCGGCGTATTGCCGCTCAACACGCGGCTCGTCAAGTCGACACCCGTGCGCGGCGAAGCGGGCGAGGCATGGTACATTATTGGCCGGACGCCCGTCGTCACCGGCCGCGATCTCCGCAACGCCCGTCCGAGCCGCGACGAGTTCGGCCGGTGGGAGACCGACTTCACGCTCTCGCAAGAGGCCGCGCGCCGCTTCGGGCGGTTTACCGAGGCCAATGTCGGCAACCGCCTCGCCATCGTGCTCGACGGCATGGTGCGGAGCGCCCCGACCATTCAGAGCCGCATCGACGACAGCGGCCGCATCACCGGCGCCGGCGACGAACGCGAAGCCTCCGATCTCGCGCTGGTACTGCGCGCCGGTTCGCTGCCCGCCGGCCTGGTTTATCTTCAGGAATCGACCGTCGGCCCTTCGCTCGGCGCGGATTCGATTCGCCAGGGCTTTATCGCCGGCATCGCCGGCCTGATCGCCGTGATCGCTGTCATGCTGTTCTATTACCGCCGCGCCGGGGTCAACGCGACGCTGGCGCTCATTCTTAACGCCTTCATCCTGATCGGGGTGCTGGCGTATTTTGAAGCTGTCCTCACGCTGCCCGGCATCGCCGGCATCATCCTCACAATCGGTATGGCGGTGGACAGCAACGTGCTGATTTTCGAGCGGATCAAGGAAGAGTTATCTAACGGAAAGGCTATTCCCGCGGCCATCGACGCCGGTTTCAACCGCGCGTTCCTGACGATCATCGACACGCATGTGACGACGGTCGTCTCGTGCGCGTTCCTGTTCATCTTCGGTTCCGGTCCCGTGAAGGGATTCGCCGTGACACTCGTCATCGGTCTGATCGCCAACGTCTTCACGGCCGTGTTTGTCTCCCGCTCCATGTTCCAGTGGAGCGTGCTCCGGAACCCGCGGATGGAGAGATTGAGTATTTGAACGGGTTGTGATAGGTTTTTGTGGTCGGACCACGGGAACAGAATGGGTAACGCCGGTGTCTATGGTTCAGACAGACCCCGGCTGACAGTGCTGCATGGAGCTGTTCAAGAAAACGAATATTGACTTTCTGGGCAAACGAACGCCCTTTATTATCTTTTCGCTACTGTTGCTTGCGGCCGGCGGTGTCAGTTTGGCTTTGCATGGCGGTCCCCGGTACGGAATCGACTTCCGCGGGGGCACGCTGATGAATGTGAAATTTGCCGAGCGGCCCAGCGAAGACGAGGTCCGGAAGGCGCTGTCCGCGCGCATCGGTGGGGAGATTGTCGTCCAACGGGTCGTCGGAACGAACGAGTTGATGATCGGTACGGAAATGCGATCCGAGCAGGAACTCGAGGAATCGCGGCGAAGCGTCATTGAGGCGCTGGCGGCTGTCTACGGCGCGCCGGAAGGGAAACCCGATCTCAATTCGCTCGGCCAAGACAGCTTGACGGATCGGCTGCTCGATCCGTTCCAACGGGCCGGTATTGCGATGTCTACACCGGAGACTCGGGAACTGGCGGGAAGGATGCTGGAGTTCCGCGATACGCCGCCGCGCTCGGGTCTGATCACAGATATTGGCCAATTGAGCTCGGTCGCCGGCGTCACGCCCCAGATCGTCGAAGTGCTGAAGCAGGATTTCGCGCTCGGCCGTTTCGCGATCCGCTCGGTGGATATCGTCAGTCCGAAGATCAGCGCCGAGTTGCGCGAGCAGGCCGTCATGGCCACGCTGTTCGCGCTCGCCGGCATGCTTGTCTATATCGCGTTCCGCTTCGAGTGGATCTACGGCGTGGCCGCCGTTGTCGCGGTCTTTCACGATGTCCTCGTCACGTTCGGGCTGTTCTCGCTGTTTGACAAGGAAATCTCGTTGACCGTCGTCGCGGCCCTCTTGACCTTGGTCGGATACTCGATGAATGATACGATTGTCATCTTCGATCGCATCCGCGAAAACCTGAAGCTGATGCGCAAGGAGAGCTATCCGAGCTTGGTGAATATCAGTATCAACCAGACGCTGGCGCGGACGGTGCTCACATCGGGCTTGACGTTTCTGGCGGTGTTGAGCTTGTGGTTGTTCGGTGGGCAGGTGCTGAACGGTTTCGCATTCGCCCTGGTGGTGGGGATTATCGTCGGCACCTATTCGACGATTTTCGTCGCCAGCCCGATTGTGGTTTACTGGCACGGTGTGGTGGAAAGACGGAAGCGAAACGCCGTCGCGGCGGCGCCGGCCGCCCGCGAGGCAAAACGGGCCGCTTCGAGGGCGGCGAAGTGAGTGATGTTGACTTTGTACGGAGGCAACCGCGAGCCGCGTTCGCGGGGGAAGGGAGAGGCTGAGAGATGTTTGAGCAAAGCTTGATTATGGAAGAAGGCCGGACTCGAAAGGCCTGGACAGTCTTCATGTCGACGATGATCCAGATCGGCCTTCTAATCGTCATGGTGATCTTGCCGATGATCTACTTCGAGACGCTGCCCGGCGTGCAGTTGAGCAGTTTCCTTGCTCCACCGCCGCCACCGCCACCGCCGCCGCCACCGCCGGCCGCGGCGCCGGTGAAGATCGTCAAGGTCATTCCGCGCCAGTTCGACGCCGGCCGTTTGATGGCGCCGAAGTCCATCCCGAAGGATATCGCGATCATCAAGGAAGACGAACTGCCGCCGCCGGCTGCCGCCGCGGGCGTGGTTGGTGGTGTTCCCGGTGGCGTGCCCGGCGGTACCGCCGGCGGCGTCATCGGCGGCATCATCGGATCGGTCCCTTCGGCCGCTCCGCCGCCGCCGCCCAAGGTGGAAGAGAAGAAGCCGGTTACCCCGCAACGTATCCGCGTCGGTGGTAACGTTCAGGCGGCGAAACTGGTCCGCCAGCCCAAGCCGGTCTACCCGCCGCTGGCCCGGCAGGCCCGTATTCAGGGAGTTGTTCGCTTCACCGCCGTCATCGGCAAGGACGGCGCCATCCAGAACCTCCAATTGGTGAGCGGCCACCCGCTGCTGGTGCAGTCGGCGCAGGATGCGGTGAAGCAATGGGTTTACCAGCCGACCCTCCTCAACGGAGAGCCGGTCGAGGTCATTACGCAGATCGACGTGAATTTCACGTTGACCCAGTAGCCGCCAGGCTCGGGGTCGTGCTGAGAATAAATCAACTCGCAGGAGAATGAATATGCTTTTTGAATTGCACGGTATGGCTTTCCTGCTCTTGCAGGAAGTCGGTTTCGACGTAGAGTCGATGTGGAACCAGATGGGCTTCCTCGCGAAAGCCGTCGTGATCATCCTGTTCATCATGTCCGCCTACTCCATCGGCGTCATGATCGACCGCTTCATGGCCTTTAGCGCCGCCAAGAAGCAGTCCCGGATGTTCGCGCCGGCCGTCGCGGGCGCGCTCCGCGAAGGCAAACTCGATGAAGCCATCAAAATCGCCGACCGCTACAAAAAGAGCCATCTCGCCAAGGTGGTGGTCGCCGGCCTCCAGGAATTCAAGGCTCACCAGATGAGCTCCGATATCCCGGGGGAAGAGATCGAAGCCTCCCGCCGCGCTCTTGAGCGGGCCGAGGCCATTGTCCACGCCGAACTGAAGCGCGGCATTAGCTCGCTGGCCACCATCGGCTCCTCGGCGCCGTTCGTTGGTCTGTTCGGCACCGTCGTCGGCATCATCAACGCGTTTAAGGGTATTTCGACCGAGAAGTCGACCGGTCTCGGCGCCGTCGCCGGCGGCATTTCCGAAGCGCTGGTCGCCACCGCTATCGGTCTGTTCGTCGCCATTCCGGCCGTCTGGATGTTCAACTACTTCACCACGAAGCTGGAATCGCTCGACGTCGAGATGGGCAACTCCAGCTCCGAGCTGATCGACTACTTCCTGAAGCGCTCGCAGCAGAAGGCGGCCGCGGGCAAATAGATCCTAACCCGCTCCAGCGCGAGCGGGCAGAGTGAGTGCCTGGCGAGTTGATCTCCGTCGCCGGCCGGTGGTCCAGTTCATCGGATCCGCCGGCCGGGGCGGAAACAGCCGGGTCCAGGCGCAGGGGAGACAGACGCTATGGAAAAGAAAAAAGCCGCGGACGTCGTCGCCGCCATTAACGTGGTGCCGATGGCCGACATCATGCTCGTGATGCTCATCATCTTCATGGTCATCACCCCCATGCTTTCGAAAGGTGTCAGCGTCGACCTGGTGAAGACCAAGAACCCTATCGCCATGGCGGACGCCGATAAAGAGGATGCCGTCCTGGTGGCCGTCACGCGCGACGGGAAGGTCTTTCTCGGCAGCGATCCCATGCAGCCCGACATGGTAGCCAGCAAGGTGCGGGACATGCTGACCAATCGGCTCGACAAGACCTGCTACATCAAGAGTGACAGCCGGGCTCGTTACGAGCGGGTGGTGGAAGTGATCGAATCGCTACGTTCGGCGGGCGTGGACCAGCTTGGCCTGCTGACCGACAGCGAGAGACAAGAGATCCCCACGGAAGGCGCCGCGTCCCTATAACGCGGGAATCCAAACGGGAAGGAGAACGAATTCATTATGGGTATGCAAGTAAGCAGCGGCGGCGGGCCGATGGCCGATATCAACATGACGCCCTTTATCGACGTCCTGCTGGTGCTGCTGATCATTTTCATGGTTATCACGCCGCTCACACCGAAGGGACTGGAGAGCTTGGTACCGCAGCCGGCGCCCCCGAACCAGCAGCAGTCGGAAGCCGACCAGCGGACGGTCGTCATCACGATCAACCGCGACCGGAGCCTTCTGATTAACCAGGAGCCGTCCGATGAAGACAGCCTCGGCTCCCGCTTGGAAGAGATCTTCAAGACGCGCGCCGAACGTGTTGTGTTCGTCAAGGGCGACCCGGACTTGGAGTTCCAGTATGTAGCTCGCGCCATCGACATCGCCAAGGGCGCGGGAATTGACAAAGTCGGCCTCATGACGCCGAAGATGGAGCAGGGCCAGTAACGGACTGCTCCGGGTTGAATCATTCGCAGGGAGCAACAATGCGATCCAAGATCTATCTCATCGCCGCCTTAGCCGGTTCGCTTGGGCTGATGGTGGCCGGCTCCGGATGCCAGAAGCTCAGGGCGCGCGACAGTCTGAACAAGGGCGTCCAGGCCTTCAAAACGGCGAAGTATCAGGACGCTGTGGACTACTTCAAACGGGCGGTTGAGCTGGACCCCGATTTTCCTACCGCTCGCCTCTACCTCGCCAGCGCCTACATGAGCCAGTACATTCCCGGCGCCGAATCGCCCGAGAATCTCAAGGTAGCGCAGGAGGCCCATGACGAATTCCAGCGGGTGCTCGAGCTCGACCAAAACAACAGTCTGGCGATGGCTTCGATCGCCACGCTCTACTTCCACCAGAAGAAGTTCGACGAATCCGAGGACTGGTACAACCGCCTTGTAAAGGCGGACCCGCAGAATAAGGAAGGATTTTACACCCTGGGCGTCATCGCCTGGACGCGTACCTTCCAGAAGCGCATGGAAGCGCGCGCCAAGTTGGGAATGAAGCCTGAAGATCCGGGTCCGATCCGCGACAGAAAGGTCCGTGAGGAAGTGAGGGAGGTGAACCTGGACATTGTGAACCAGGGCATCGCCAACCTGGAGCAGGCGCTCAAGATCGATCCCGAATACGACGACGCGATGGCCTATATGAATCTGCTGCACCGCGAGCGCGCCGACCTTCAGGACACGGTCGAGGAATATCGCAAGGACACGGACGCCGCTGACAATTGGGTCCAGAAGACGCTGGAGACCAAGAAAATCAAAGCTGCCCGCACGCCTGCGGGCGCCGCTGGTATCATTCAGGATTTGCAGTAGGCTCCTCTCTTTCGAGCTTTTTCGTGTGGGGCAGGCCGGGCACTTTGGCGGCGGTTGACAGCCGCTAGAGCGTTTGGTTTGCCCTTTCCTACTTCTGCCGGGCGCCCCGTGCCCCCAAACACGCCTTCTCGGTCTCACACTGTGGCCACGAGGTCAAAGGAGGCGCTGTGCTTGCGCGGAGTCGCGAGTCAGCCGCGCGGTCCAGTAGAGCCAGGGAAAGGCTTGCGGCAGGCGTCCGCCTCGGGGGTGGTGGCGACTCCTACGAACCGCCACCATTTTGATTTGGCATTAGCGCCCTTCAGCGCGGGTCATCACCGGCGAAAACCGCCCGGCGCCGGACTCGGGCTTTCTTCCTCGGGATTCTGCCGGATGATCGCCAGCGCTGTCGCCAGCATGGACGCCGGGTCGCTCAGTGTCGCGGGAACGACCAGCGTATTTCCCTTCTTCGCCAGGTTGCCAAACTGGGTGATGTACTGCTCGGCGACGCGCAGGTTGACCGCCTGGAAACCGCCGGGCAGGTTAATCGCCTCCGCAATGCGGCGAATTCCCTCCGCCGTCGCGTTGGCGATCGTGAGGATCGCCTGTCCCTGGCCCTCGGCCTCGTTGATCTGCTGCTGCCGCTTGGCCTCCGACTCCTTGATCACCTTCTGCTTGTCGCCCTCGGCGTTGTTGATCGCCGCGTCGCGGGCGCCCTCGGACTGCAAGATGACGGCCCGCTTCTCGCGCTCGGCCCGCATCTGCTTCTCCATCGCCTGGAGGACATCGTGCGGCGGCGTGATGTTCTTGATTTCGTAGCGCAGCACCTTGATGCCCCACGACTCGGTGGCCTTGTCCAGCTCGCTTACCACCGACGTGTTGATGTTCGTGCGCTCCTCGAACGTCCTGTCCAGGTCGATTTTGCCGATCTCGCTCCGCAGCGTCGTCTGCGCGAGTTGCGAGATGGCGAAGACATAGTTCGAGATCCCGTAGCTGGTCCGCTCCGGGTTCAGGATTTTCATGTAGAGCACGCCGTCCACCCCCACTTGCACGTTGTCTCGGGTAATACAGATCTGCTCGGGAATGTCGATCGCTTGTTCCTTGAGCGAGTGCCGGTACCGGATGATGTCGACGAACGGCGTTAGCAGATGAAATCCGGCATCGAGCGTGCCGGCGTACTTGCCGAGACGCTCCACCACATACGCGCTTTGTTGGGGTACCACCACCGCCGTCTTGGCCAGGATGATGAGCACCAGCACCGCGATTGCCAGGATGGCAATGAGAGATCCTTCCATTTTGAAGGGCTCCTCCTTTTCGTTGTTTTGTCGATTACCGGGCCTGAGCCCGAAGCTTTCACGAATCGCCGCGGACGAACAGCAGCAGGCCTTCCACCCGCTCGACTTTGCAGCGCTGTTTCCGCGCGATCGGATCCTGTCCGGTGTTGCGGGCGTTCCACGCGGTTCCCCTCAGTTCGGCCTTGCCGATGGAGTTGACCGCGATGTCCTCCAAGGCGACGGCGATCTCGCCGATCAGCGAATCCACCGCCGCGTCGCTGGCCGGTTTGCGGAACCGCCGCAACATCGGTTTTCTGAAAATGACCAGAGAAAGTATCGAGAAACCGAGGAATATGACGATCTCAACGGATAGCGGGAAGTCCATGCCGGTCGCGCCGAGGAGTCCCACCACCAGCGCTCCAACGCCGAAGAAGAAAACAAAAAAGCCTCCTGGCGTCAGGATCTCTCCCACCAGCAGCATCAGCCCGAACACGAGCCACATCCACCATGTCACGTCGATCGTTTCCATCAGGGCGTCTCCAAGCGCATATACGGAAGTCGCATCAGCCGGATCATTATCTCACGCCAGGGAGGGCGGGAACCCTGAGGCGCATCAGTGTAGAAGGTTCCTCATCGCCTTCAGCAGCGCATCTTCCACTTCCGGAGCCACGCGGGAAGCCCGCTCGCTCACCTCGTAGCCACCCTGCGTGTACGCGATAGCCGTTCCGATGTAGCCGGGGCCATAGTCGCCGTAGGCTGCCGTCATCACCGGCTCCCGGGGCCGCATTCGCTGCGCAGCCAATTGATACTCGACGAACAGTTCACCGGGCAGGAAAAGAAGATAGGCGCTTCCGAGCCGCAGCAGCGAGACCTGTGTCTTGCGCCCTGCCGCGGATTGTTCGAGCCAGGCCAAGTGGACGGCGGCGCCGAGCCGGTCCGGATACTCCGCGCCGGCGTCTTTCAACTTCGCGAGCAGCGGTTCTCGAACCAGGTGCCTGCCTACCGGCAGCGCAACCTCCGTTGTCCGCCACTCGACCCAAGCCCGCGTATCGCGCGGCGCCTCGACCTTCTGCTGCCCATCCCAGGCCGCGCGCATTCCGGCCGCCATACGATCGCGCAACACCGGGCGCATCTCCGGCGACCCGTCGTTGTATTTCCCGGCCGCCACGTTGCCGCCGGCGCCGTTGAAGTGGATGTGAGCGGCACCCGGCATCTCCCGCTCGCGAATAGCGCGCGCCAGTCCGACGAATTCCGCCGTCACATCGCCCTTGCCGTAATAGCTCTGCGGATGCGTAGCGTAGAACGTGAGAGAAGCGATCGCCTCGTCGCCGTCCCAGAAGCTCACGAGTTGCAGGTACGGGTCGATGGTTCCTTCGGGCGCTGCGACCGCTTCGGGAATCCGGCACGAACTCATCCGTCCGTACTTGACTTGCCCGTCGTCCCCGAGGATTCTCCGGTTCGACGCGACCTTTTCCACTTTCGCCTTGCCCGTTCCAATATGGCTGACCGTCCGCGCTTTCGGCAGCGACGCGCGGACCGCCTCCGCCGTTCGTGCCACGACGGCGCGGCCGAAGCCGTCGGAGAAACTCCTTCCGCCCAGTCCCACTCTCTTCAGGTAACGTTCGGCGGTAAAGTCCATCCGCGGAGCGTCGTGCTGATGCAGTGTATGCACGGTGACGCGGTCCGGCGTGGTGTCGGCCGCCTTGGCCAACTCGGTCTTCCAATACATGTGGCCCTCGTTTGCGATGCCGATGAAGTCCACCGCGCACAGGACGACCGGTTTCTCGTGGCTCAGAATCACAATGCCGCGCGCGCTCAGCGGATCTTCAATCGACCGTGCCGGAGCGTAGGCCACCGGTTCGCCGATCTTTGGTGTGGCATCGGCCCGGAAGGCCGCGACGCGCAACTGTCCAGCAGCCGCCGAGACAGCGAGCAGCAGGAGGCATACGAGGCAACGCGGGCGTTGGCACATGAGAGCCCATCTTATCTGAAATGCCGCGGACTGGGAGACTGTGGCCCGGCGCGGTGCAGGGCGACCCACGGGCGACCCACCAGGGCGTCAGTGGGATACATCACCGGACGCCGGCTTCTGTGGTCCGGGCGGACGATAATCCGGTGCGAGAAGTGAATCAGGTGCCGGATCTCAAGCGCGAAACTCGCTCTGCTCGATATGACGGGTCTATTTCTCCGAGCAGGACGGCCGTCGTGGCGGCGTCCCGGTCGTCAACGTCAACGATCCTTCCGACGTCCCCAGGCTGGCGGAGCCCTCGTTTCTCAGGTTTAATGCCGAGGTTGAATTTCGGGTCGCGATGACGCCCGACGACCTCGCGCGGGCGGATTTGGCGTCGCTGGGAACGAAGTGGGCGTAATCCATATCCATGGGCTGTCAGCCTTCTCCAACCGCTCGAGAATCTCCCGATCGCTTGGCCCATCGTGAACAGCGAGTGGCCAAAAAGCAACCGGGCAGAGACCCACGCCTCTGCCCGGAAGGAATCAAATTGTCGACGCGGTCTATTCGCTGAAATGGAAGTTCGCCACGAAAGCGCTGCGCTTGTCGGGGCTGCTCCACCGCGTGCCGAGACCGTCGCCCTTGTAGTTGTGCGCGATGGCGATGGCCGGCATGGCGTGATCCACCTTGGTCAGCGGACGGTACCAAACCTCTTCGTTGGAGCAAACGTGATCGCCCTTGCCGATGGCGCGGGTCTGGATGGTAGCCAGATTGCCCGCCGTCAGTTTCGCCGTCGCATGGTGAACGTTATTGCCCTCGACGTCAAAAGTCATCGGCGCATAGTCCACCTTCACGACGTCGGCCAGCAGGTCGCCGCCCATGCGTTGGGCGAACGCCTTCAGAGCCAGGCGCTGCTCGGGAGTCGCACTCTCATCGATGATGAGTGCGGACTTCACCGGATACGGCTCGGCGTTCACGTCGCCGAGGGTCGCCTTTGCCTTCACAACAGCCACCACGGTCAGACCGTCCAGTTTCACGCCCGCGTAAGCGCCTTCCTGAATACGCCAGCCAAGAACGGCCAAGTCTCCGGTCAACCCCACTTCGGAGTTGGCGAAGCAGGCGCCGGTGAAGACGTCGGCGGTGCGGGCCTCGATGTAGTCTCCACGAACGGATGTCGGCACACTCGCGGCAAACGCCAGCGAGGCCGTCAAAAGAAATACCAATGTTACAGTCGCGACTGATCTCATCCCAGATTGCCTCCTGTTCCCTAGTTTAGCAGGTGGGGCCGTCCAGGACCCCACCTGCACTCAAAACGGTCGATAGCACTTGCGGGTCTCGTTGCACTCGTACTCGTCGACGAGTTGGCCGTCGGGCCCCAAGCAGTTCTGGGTCTTCAGGCACCAGAAAAGACGGTCACCGCTGTCGGTCACCATGGGGTCGGAAGGGGCGTCGATGAAGAGCCCCTTCCAGCGGAGATTGTCGCAGCGGTCGTCTTCGATATTGGTCAGGCTGGACCGCTCCATGACCGGCTACACCTCCTTGCCAATCGCGCGCAGCAGTGCTCGCTTCACCGCGACGCTGGCAAGCTGAACCTTGTACTCGTTGCCGCTCATCGGCTTGGCGCCCTGAACGGCCGCCTTGCCGGCCTGTTCGGCCACGTCCTCGGTGATCGTCTTACCGGCCAGCATCTGCGCCGCCTGCGCCGCTACCTGTGGCGTTGGCGCCACATGGCCCAGCACGATACTGGCGCTTTCCACCGTGTTGCCCTTCATCTGGAGCACGACCGACGCGGCCGCCAGCGGCCAGTCGAGAGCGTCCTTTTGGCGGACCTCGTACGTCGCGCTACGGGTTCCCTTGGAAGCCGGCAGCGTGATCTCGGTGAGGATCTCGTTGGGCTTGAGGTCGGTCTCGCGCATCGTGTCGCTAGTGGGCGTCACAAAGAACGCCGCGGCGTCCACGTCGCGATTGCCCGATGCGGAAGCGATCTTCAGCTTCGCGCCATAGGCGATGAGCGCCGGGCCGAAGCTCGAAGCCGAGACGAATTTCGCCGCCCCGTTATGGAAGATGGCGTGGTATTCGTTCTGGCCGTTTTCCACCAGGCTCCGGCCGTCCTTGGTCGCCAGCAGGCCGAAACCGTTGCGGAAGTACCAGCAGCGGGGGCGTTGGCAGAGGTCGCCGCCGACAGTGCCCATGTTGCGCATCTGAGGACTGGCGATCCCGTTGCCCGCCTGCACCAGCGCCGGATAGTCCGACCGCACGAACTGGTTGTTCACCAGATCGTCGACCGTGGCCGCCGCGCCGATACGGACTCCGCCCGAGACGCGGCTGATCCCACCCAGTTCCTTGATGCCGCGAATGCTGACCACGCGTTTCGGCGTGTGCAGGTATTCCTTCATCAAGCTGATCTGGTCGGTGCCGCCCGCCATCACGTTGGCGTCTTCCCAGGAATTGCCAAGCAGGGAGAGCGCCTCTTTCAGCGACGTTGGATTGGCGTATTCAAAGGCTTGCATTTTAGGCAGTCCTCCTTCCGTTGAGCGCCGCCAAAACTTGCCGCGGCCGTAGCGGCAGTGTGGGTGCCCGCACACCGATCGCGTTGGTCGCCGCGTTGGCGATGGCCGCGATCGTGGGCACGGTCGCCGGTTCGCCGAGTCCGATCACGCCGCGCTTATCGTGATCCGGCGTGATGTCCAAATGTAGTTCGATTTCGCCGATGTCGGAGATACCGGCGAGCTTGTAGAACTCCATCTCGGCGTTCAGACAGCGGCCCGTTATCTCGTCCATCACGCGTTCTTCCATGAGCGCCGCGCAGACGCCCATGATAATGCCGCCGTACATCTGGCTGTCGGCGGTCTTGGGATTGATGACCAGGCCCATATCCTGGACGCCAACGATCTTGTTGATCTTGACGATACCGGTTTCCACGTCCACCGAAACGTCGGCGATCTGAACGCCGCCGACGCCGCCGGTAGAGAGGCCCATTGGGTTGTTCTGGCTATGCGCGCCCACCTCGGAAATGCTGGTAACGCCCAGCTTCTGGCAGGCGGCCTTCCAGGTCAGGTTCTTCGATGCGTCGCCTTTCACCTGGATCTTGCCGTCCACGGCTTCAAGCTGATCCGGTTGGCTGTTGAGCGACGGCGCCACCTTCTCGAACAACTTCTCCAGCGCGTTGAGCGTCGCCTTCCGGGTCGAGGAGGCGACTCCGCCGACCGTGGTCGAACCGCCCGAGGCGCCGGAAACCGGGTACCTGTTATCGCCGATTTTCAGCTTGACGTCGTTCATCGGCAGGCCGAGGCTTTCGGCGGCCACCTGGAGAATGATAGTCCTGGTGCCGGTGCCGAGATCCTGGCTTCCCAGTTCGACTTCGACGGTGCCGTCCGGATTAATGACGCAGCGGCACTGGCTGTTGTGGCCCGCGCCACCCCAAGTGCCGACGCCGATGCCGAGGCCGCGCTTGACCGGTCCGCTGCCGGCTTCGCCGCGGGCGTGCCAGTTGCGCGACCAACCGATCATGTCGGCCGCTTTCTTGAGTTGCGCCGTGTAGACTTCCGGCCGCACCGTCAGGTTGGCGTTCTTGATAAAGAACTGCAGGGGATCCATGTTCAGCTTGGCGGCTAGGTCGTCCATGGCCGCGCAGGTGACGTAGGAAAGCTGCGGATGGTTGGGCGCGCGCCAAGCGCGCGACAGCCCGTTGTTGGTCTGAACGGCGGTGTGATTGATGCGCCGGTTTTCGACGTTGCGGTAAACGTACGGCAGCAGGTCGGCGTTGAGGTTGCCGCCGCCGTAGCCGCCGGTCATCCACGAACGGGAATCCCAAGCGGTGATCGTGCCGTCCTTCTTCGCCGCGATCTTGATCTTGGCGTAGACCGACGGACGGACGCCGGCGATGGTCAGTTCCGGGTTCCGTTCGAGGAACGTCTTGACCGGACGGCCGCCGCTCGCCTTGGAAAGCCGGGCGCCTTCGACGCCCCACTTGTCCGACTGGAATTTACTGCCGAAACCGCCGCCGATATTCTCCTGCTGAACATGGACGTTGCCGGCGGCGAGTTCGAGGTTCTTCGCCAGATCGTTGCCGATAGCGGAAACGTTCTGCGTGGACGGCCAGTACTCGATCTGCTCGCCCTTCCACGCGACCACTTGGCCGTGCGGTTCCAGGCAGCAGTGCGTGATCACCGGAATGCCGTAGTCACCCTCGTGGGTCGCGTCGGCCTGCTGGAATGCCTGGTCGGGGTCGCCCGAAACGACTTCGCCGGCGGGCTTCGCGCGGCTACCGGCCTTCTGCAGATCGTCTTCGCGGACCAGGTGCGGCAGGACTTCGTAATCCACCTTGATCGCACGGATGGCGTCGCGGGCGATCTCCTCGCGTTCGGCAGCGACGATCGCCACCTCGGCTTGGGACCACTGAATCTCCGCGCCGGGTTCGACGAGGACCCGAACGGCGGTGACGCCGGCCATCTTTTCGGCGGCCGATGCGTCGATCGACTTCACCCGCGCATGCGCGTGGGGTGAATGCAGAATGGCCGAGTAAAGCAGCCCTTCCGGATGAACGTCGGAGCTGTACTTGGCTTTTCCGCTCGCCTTCTGGAGGCCATCCACGCGGGTGATGCGCCGTCCCATCACCTTGCGGGATTCCATTGGCGGCCAACTGTAGTTAGGCATTGCGACCTCCCTTCAGTTCCTTGGATGCTTCGAGAACAGCCCGGCGGATGCCGACGTAGGTGCCGCAGCGGCACAGGTTGCCGCCGAGGCCCGCTTTGACCTGTTCATACGTTGGTTTGGGGTTGCGATCGAGAAACGCCTTCGCCGCCACGACGAAGCCCGGCGTGCAATAGCCGCACTGGAGGGCATCGTTGTTGGAGAAAGCGGGTACGATTGGATGCGGCCGGGAGCCGTTCGCGAAGCCCTCGATCGTTTGAATCTTCCGGCCTTGCGCGTCAATCGCCAGCATTGTGCAGCCATACATCGCCTTGCCGTCGACGATGACGGTGCAGGCGCCGCATGTGCCCCGGTCGCAGACGCGTTTGGCGCCGGTTAGATCGAGCCGGTCGCGGAGCGCATCGAGGAGCGTCACGCGCGGTTCCACCTTCAATTTCTTTGCCTGGCCGTTCACGTTGAGCGTGATTTCCACTTCGCCGGGTCCGGTAACGCCCGGCGGGGCGGCGGTTGCTTCCTGTTGTAGAACACCAGTTCCGAGCGCCCCAGCGCCTATTCCTACGCCTCCGAGGAATCCGCGCCGGGAAAACCCGCGCTCGGGCGTGGTTGTGGTTTCCAGTTCCTTCTTCGAACTCACGCCACACCTTCCTTTCGTTGGATTGCGAGATTCATGTGACAAACACGAAGAACCACTGCACGGCATCTCGCCTTTTCTGCTGATGCAAAGACTATAACAAATGCGGCGGGATCATGCTACGCCAAAAGACTCCATGAACCGGGTTTGGGTTACACGGGCCGGGGAAACTCTTACCAGATCGCTGGGGATGGCGGAAAAATCTGCATAACGGGAGAAGAGGCCCAAGGAAGCTGGTTGGGAAGGATGGTTGGGGTGGGAATGCCGAGGTGGGTCCAGCGAGGGTCTATCGTGCTGAAGAAAGGGGTCCGAAGGGGATCAACCTTCGCGCCTTGAGCCATTCTCGCGTTCACGGCTTACGTGAACAGCAATCGGCGTACCAATACGTCCGCAACGAAACAAAAAGAAGAAGGCCACCAGAAGGGGCCTTCTTCTTTCGCGGTTCCAGAATGAATCCTGAAATGAACCCTCGGGAGCCAATCAGGCGCCGGCGGCACGGGCGATCGCGTTGTCTCTTACGGCCGCCTTGCCGCGGAGGTGCTTTTCGTAAGCGGATTTCCAGTCCAACCAGGCATGGCTGACCACCCAGAAGACCTCACGCGCGTCAAAAGGTTTGGCCAGCACATTGTAGCCGCCTAGATTTAAAACCTCGGCCCAGAGAGAGTCGTCGGCCAGCCGCGCCGTGACGATGAGCCTCGGCGATGGATGCTGGATCGTGAAGGTCTGGCGCAGAACGTCTTTCCAGCAGGTTGTCCCCAGATCATGCTCGGCAATGACGACCGGCGTGATCGTGTGGCGCATGTGTTGACAGGCGGCACCGTAGTCGCTAACGATTGTTAGCCGCCATTTGGAATGTTCGAAGATGTTCCGAAGCCGCCGGTGGTCCTCTTCAATCGGACTGAGCGAGAGAACCGTAACGCTCTGCGCGGGGTGAGCTAACGTGTCGTAGAACTGATCGGTGAGCGTCTGCCGCGCGGCTGGCAATGGTTCGACGGCCGGTGAAGGCAGAAGAATGCCTTCGGAAGCTTTCATCAATACCTCCTTTCCCCGCCTTCCCTCCTATTGTACGCCTACGGCGGCCAAATCTCGCTTTATTTAATAAAAGCTCAATCCGTGCCGACTTTCAGTGAATTCGTACAGATTAATCCAGATCTGTCAGATGTAGGCGATCACGTCGATCTCGACCAGCGATTTGCCGGGAATTCCACCAGCCGCGGCGATGGTGGTGCGGACCGGCGGCTCTGGTCCAAAGCGCCCGCGAAACGTCTCGTTCATCGCCCGGTAGTCGTTCAGATCGTTGAGGTAGACATTGCACTTCAGAACCTTCTCCATGGACGATCCGGCGTTCACGAGTTCCTTCTCGATCTCGTCGAGAACATGCTTGGTGTGGGCTTTGATGTCGCCTTCGAAATGCGCGCCCTTGCCGGCAATGAACAGCAGGTTCCCGTAGGACACTGCGCCCGAAAACAGCGGCGTGGACTTCGGTTTGCCGCTCTTGTAGTGGACTTTCTTAGCCGGACCGGACTGGGCCTTGGCGGCGGCCGCGCCGGCGGCGGCCACGGCTCCGGCGGCGAGTAGATTCCGGCGGGTCTTCCGCGGGGTGTCAGCCATGATGATGGACCTCCTATTGAAACCGCAAACTACGGGGTACTCCGCGTTTGCGGCGTGCGAACATGCTAACTTCCAATTAGAGATTCTATGCAACGGCGCAACTTTCTCCAAATAGCCCCCGCGCTGGGGCTGGCGCGACCGGGCTCCGCCGCGGACGTCGACCGCCCTGTTTACCGGATCGTGACGCCCTACCGGACCGAAGGCGAGATGGGGATGCCGGGGATCTTTCCCGGCGCCGTTGTCTCCACCCGCGCCGAGCGCAGCTTCGATCCGGCCGCGGATAAAGCCGACCCCGAGGTGGTGGCGGCGATGCTCGATCGCAGCATGACCGCCCTGACCGGCGAAGGGCAGGCAGCCGATGCCTGGCGGCGATTTTTTAACCCTCGCGACGTTGTCGGCATTAAGGTGAACTGCTCTGGCGC
Source organism: uncultured Solibacteraceae bacterium (assembly GCA_964413655.1). Classification (GTDB taxonomy): domain Bacteria; phylum Acidobacteriota; class Terriglobia; order Bryobacterales; family Bryobacteraceae; genus CAYPUQ01. The sequence continues at coordinate 29,265 of CAYPUQ010000010.1, forward strand.
GCCCCAGATCATGTCGCATCCGTCGGTGGTCGCGGCCATCGTGAAAAACCTGATGGCCGTCGATATCCCGGCAAAGAACATCCTGGTGTGGGAGCGTTTTCCCAACCAGGTCAAGGCAGCGAACTACCAGCCGTGGCTGCCGGATGGCGTCAGCGTACTCGCCGTGGAGCCAAGCCGCGATTCCATCCGCGCCTACGATCCGAAGGCCTACGTGGAAGTCAACTTTTTCGGTGAGGACGACACGCGGTCGCACCTGGTTCGGCTGGTGACCGAGCGCCTCACGAAGATCGTCAACGTGCCGAACATGAAGGACCACGGAGCGTCGGGTGTGACCGGCTGCCTGAAAAACATCGCTTACGGTAGTTTTCAGAACATCGCGCGATCGCATCGGGATACGAAGACCCATACTTTGACGTTCATCGGCACGCTCGCGGCGCTGGAGCCGCTGCGCTCGAAGACCGTGCTGCATGTGATGGACGGGCTGAAGGGCGTCTGGCACGGCGGGCCGTTCGCCCCCGAGCCGAAGTTCCGCTACTATCCGAAGCAGGTCTGGGTGGGGACCGACCCCGTGGCAATGGACCGCCTGCTGCTCGACGACATCGAAGCCAAGCGGAAAACCGAGGGCGCGATCTCGGTCTGGGACCGGTCGGAGGCGAGCCTGAAGCGCGGGCGGGAGCGAGGGGAGCGGCGCGGCTTCCGTCACGACGCCAACGCGAACAACTTCATCCGCGAGCCGGGCCACATCGAATATGCGGCGTCGCTGGGGCTGGGCACCTACGATATCGCGAAAATCAAGCGCCAGGAGTTCACGCTGTGACGGGACTTCTGCTGCTGGCGGCCGTGCTGCCGGGACTCGTCTGGGAAGGACCGGCGGACGGCGAGGCCGCCAAACACGGAATCGAGCGCGTTGTGGCCGCGGCTCCGGCCGGCGCCCAGCGCGCGATGGTTCCCGGCGTCCGGCCGCGCGTGGGCGTGGCATCGGCGACCGGGCTCGCGTGGATCGACGCCAATGGATGGCGGTTCGAACGGCGGCGCGACGCTACGTTTTCCTACACGCTGCCGGCGGGAAAAGTACCGCTGGCGATGGCGGAGGCGTTCGCCTGGGACGCCGACGCGGTGATGAAGATCGAGCCGGAGGATTTGCCGGTATTCGGAAAGATGCTGAAGCTTCTGCGTGCGGCGAGCAGTGTCAATCTGCCACCGGTGGCTGACATCGGCATTGTGGACGACGGCACGGCCATTGGCGGCGAGGCGATGAACATGATGGCGCGGATGAATCTCCTGTTCCGGGTGATCCCTAAGCCGGCGGGCCAGCATCCGGTGGAACTCCGCCTCGGAGGTGAGAAGGGCGCTCCGAAGAATCCGGCCGCGTACCCCGACTTCGCGCGGCAACGCCTGGGCGACGAGAAGCGGTCGCTGCGGATTTACGGCACGTCACTGATTCTCGGGCGGCTCTGCGCGGACGCCTCGCGCGGCCGGGTTCACCTTCTCAACTACGGCCAGCGGCCGGTCGATGCGGTGCGAATCCGCGTGCGTGGCGCGTGGCAGCGGCCGGAGATCCGCATGGTCAACCACGACGGTGACGCCGTGGCCGCGAAACTGGAGGACATCGAGGTAGTGGACGGCTTCACCGAGTTCACCATCCAGGAGTTCGCAGTCTACGCCATCGTCGACCTGGCCAAGTAGGGTCTCGTTCCGGGCTCTCTTTTTAGTACAATCGAGAATTCGTGGCACCCGTCGCGAACACACAAAACCCCCGTTGAGAGGTCTCGAAAGTGAAGCTCAGCCGAATTGCATTGACGATCGCTCTGGCCGCCGCCCTGTCTCCGCTGCACGCCAGCGAGGAACCGCCGGAGTTCCATCGGAAGTGGATGAAAGAATCCGGCGACCTCCTGGGCAATCTCCGCAAAGGAGTCGAGGTGGAGCAGAGCGCCACCAAGCTGGAGGTCATCTACAAGGAAGTGGAGGTCTTCTGGGCGAAGCGAAACTCCGACGTCGCGCTGAAGACCTGCCGTGACGCCCAGTCGGCCTCGCGCGAAATCGCCACCGCCGCCCGCGCCAGCGACAAAACCGGCGTCTCGGCCGGCATGAAGAACCTCGGCGCATCCTGCAAGGGCTGCCACGACGCCCATCGCGAAAAGATCTCGGATACCGAGTACCGGATCAAGTAGAGCGCCTGGTCAGCGCGGGTGGAGCATCAGCGTCTTCCGCGCCTCGACCGCGTCGAATCGCATCGGGAAGCTCCTGCCGGTGTAGAAGGCGTCCCACTGGTCACGATAGTGGCGCGACAGGAAGTGCGCGGACTGCCCGGTAGTAACGTTCAATAGCGACGACGCCGGGTCGCCGAGATCGACCACCATCCGCATCGACGGCCCCACCCGACCTGTCACCTGCTTCACCGTCGTCGCCGCGCCGCTCATCGCGACAGGACCGATGCGCATGTAACGCCCCGCGATCGGGATGCCGGCGAAGAGCGGGTGTCCCATTCGCCACGCGTTGAACTGGCCGTAGTTCCACCGGCGCGGTTCCCGCCTCAGCCGGTCGCGGCCCTCCGCCAGGGCCTTTTCCAGGGACTCCACAATCAGGCCGTCGAAGTCGTCGAACCAGCCTTCCGGCCGCTCGCGGAGCAGGCGCTCCACCACCAGCGGGCTCGTCTGGAATTCGTACTCAGCGCCTTTGCCCGGCGCCGCGTTGTCCGCGATGACCGTCCGAAGTTGCCGAAACGTTAATTCCGCGATCACCGGCGCGGCCTCGCCAATTTCCATCCGGCCGCCCCACGACTTTAGCAGCGCGCCCGCTTCGGCCAAATCCGGCGAGACCTGCTCTCTCCGGCCGAGCGCCGCCACACACTCCCGCGCCAACCAGTGGTGAAAAGCGGAATACACGTCCATCTGGACCGCTAGCATGTCCTCGGCCCGCCACTGGTCGCGAGCCGCGAGCCGGGCATCGATCTGCCGGCTCCGGTACGGCGTTGCGAAGTGGCCGCGAACCGGATACGGGTAGTCCAGCGGGAACGGATTCTCGTTCGCCGTGACGATGCGGCCACCGGCCGGATTGAAGGCACGGGGCAGTTGGTCGAAGGGGATCGCGCCGGACCACTCGCACTCGCGCGTAACTGGAACGTCGCCGCGGCAGCCTCGCCGCACCGGCAGCGCGCCGGCCCCCTGGTAGCCGATGTTTCCCTCCACATCGGCGTACAGGAAATTCTGCGCCGGACCGGGGAACCGTGCCAGCGCCGCCCGAAACTCCTCCCAATTCGCCGCGCGGTTGATGTCGAGAATCGGATACTCGTAGCGCTGCATGCCGGCCGCCAGCCACCGTAGCGCGTACAAGCGCTTCTCGTCGCGATGCACCACCGGCCCGTACACTGTCATCACGACCGGCGCCTGCACCGGCTGCCCGCCGCGGACGCGGATCTGCTCCACGCGCGCGGCCCGTACCGCCGATTGCGCTTCCTCGCCCTCCAGCCGGTAGAGGTCCTGGACGTCGAAGTGCAAGTTGGTGACGCCCCACGCAATGCGGCGGTTCCGCCCGAGAATCACACCCGGCAACCCCGGCAGGCTGACACCCGCGGCGGCGAGCCCCGGCGCCTCCAGATGCACCATGTACCAGATGCCCGGCAGCGATGGCTGCAAGTGCGTGTCGTTGGCCAGGATCGGCCCGCCCGACGCGGTGTGCGCGCCACCGATCACCCATGCATTCGATCCCGGCTGCTCCGCGCCGCCGCCGAGCGGGAAGAGGAAGTCCACTTTGGCCGGATCGCCGGCCTCCCTCATTTGCTCTTTGAGCAGTTCACTCTTCCACGTGGAGCTGAGCCCCACGAACATGTTCAGTCCAACGAGGATCGAATCCGCGACGGACCACGGCGCTGGGTCGTAGCGCAACACGCGGAACTCCACCGGCAGCCGGTCGAGGTGCGATTCGAGGTAGTAATTCACCCCGCGCGCATAGGCTGCCATCGCCGCGCGATCCCCGGCGCGCATGTTGCGGGCGAGGCGCCGGGCCATTTCGTACAGGTTCAAGTGACGGAACTCGATGTCGCTCGCCACGGCACGCGGGCCGAAAATCTCCGCGAGTTCGCCCGCCACCTGCCGCCGCACTAACTCCATCTGGAAGAAGCGGTCCTGAGCCGTGACGAATCCCTGTGCGAAGAGGGCGTCCTCCAGCGATTCGGCGGCAATATGCGGAACGCCGTTCTCGTCGCGGCCGACGCGCACGGCTGCCGCCACTGGCGCGGACAGCTCGCCCGCGGTCACCGGCAGCGCGCGCCAAACGAACCACCACAACCCGGCCAGGACCGCAACCAGCGACGCCCCGATCAACAGATTGATATATTTGAGGAAACGATTGATGGTCACGTTTGAGTGCCGGCCGCGCCCAGGTTCCGCGCGTGCGCGTGCGCCTGGCCGCCTTCCGCCATGGACATCTCCATAGGATACCGATTCCTACTCGTCGCCCTCATCATCGCTCTCAACGCCTTCTTTTCCGGCGCCGAAGTCGCGCTGATCTCGGTCCGCCAGTCCAGGCTGCGGCAGCTTGCCGAAGAAGGACAGGTGGGCGCGCAGGCCGCGTTGAATCTGCTCGCCAACCCGGAGCGGCTGTTGTCGGTGGTCCAGGTGGGTGTAACGTTCACGAGCCTCGGCTTGGGCTGGGCCGGCGAAGGTACCGTCTATGCCGCGCTGCTCCGGCTCATCGGGCCGCTGGTCACGCCGCAGACCGAAGCCGTGTTCCACGGCATCAGCTTCGCCGTTGCGTTTTTGCTCATTACTTACGCCCATGTCGTCCTCGGCGAAGTGGTGCCGAAGAACCTCGCCATCGAGAAGGCGGACAAGTTGGCGATGCTGGTGGCCCCGCCGCTGTTACTCTTCTACCGGATCGCGAGCCCGTTCGTGACGGCGATTGAGCGGTCGGCCTCGGCCGTGTCGCGCGCGCTTGGCCTGCGCGGCGAGTCCTCGGCCGCCACGCATACGCCCGAGGAGATCAAGTTCGTTCTTACCGCCAGCCGCCGCCATGGCCACCTTGATGAGTTCGAGGAACGGGCCGCGACGCGAATTCTCGAACTCAAGGAAATCAGCGCGCGCGAGATCATGGTCTCGCGCAACGACATGGTATCGGTTCCAGTCACCGCCTCGCTCGACGACCTGCTCCAAGTGATGAGCGAGAACAAGCACGCGCGCGTCCCGGTCTGGGAGGACGCGCCGGAAAACATCCTCGGGATCGTCTATCTCAAGGACCTGCTCGAGGTCTGGTACCTCCGCCGCCAGGCGAACGAGCGCCGCCGGCAGGCGCCACCGTTTCAGATCCGCCGCCTGCTCCGCCAGCCGCTCTTCGTTCCGGAAACCAAGGCGCTGCCACAACTCCTTCAGGACTTCCGGCACGGCAACGCGCACATGGCGCTCGTGGTTGACGAGTTCGGCACGGTATCCGGACTAGTCACGCTGGAGGACGTGCTCGAACAGGTTTTCGGCGAAATCGAGGACGAGCACGACCTTGGCCTCAAACCGTTCCCGCTCATCTGGGACAAGCTCGAACTCGAAGGCGCGACAACGATACGCGACCTCGAAACCCAGTACGGCATCGAACTGCCCACCGACGCCGGTTTCGAAACCCTCGCCGGCTTCCTGCTCTACCGGTTCGGTGAGATCCCCAAGCTCGGCGACCAAGTCTCGCACGACGACACCTGCTTCACCGTCCTCGAAATGGACCGCCACCGCATCGTCCGGGTCCTGATCGAAAAGCCGGAGGCGGAGCCGCCACTAGCCCAGGCGGGCTGAGGCGGAGGAGCCGCCCGTCAGCGGGTTCCGGTGACTGGCTCCGAAGTTCCCACCGAGTTGGTCAACCGAACCGTTACAGACTGGATCGCGGTGATCGCACCCCCACTCAGCGTGAAGGGAATCCGCGCGCGGAACAGGCTGCCGTTCGCCCGCCCTTCCTCTGTATCGTAGAAGGCCGCCACGGCCGAGCCCAGTTGAACGGTGAACGCCGTGTCGCCCTCGATGTTCGTACCCGCGAAGCTGAACTGCGCGTTCGTGACGTCGCGCGGCGTCGAATACGCGGTGAACTCGATCTCGAAGCCGGAGGCGGTTGGGTTGACGAAGCGCACCGAGCCGGGCACGATCACCGGCGGCAGGCGCGGCACCTGAACGGTGCGCACAATCTGGTCGCCGGGCGGCAGAAGGCTGGACGATCCCGACACGAGACGCGTTAACAGTACGGTGATCGTGCCGGCCACCGTGCCCTGCTGGATTGCGCCGCCGTTCGGAATGTTGGCGTTCTGCTCACCGAGACCGATGGTGAAGTCGACTGCCTTGCCGCCGGCGGCGAACGCGAGCTGCCGGTTCTCCGTCGGCGGCGGGAATGCGTTGGCGTTCGGAGCGAACTGGAGCGCGAGGGTACCGGCCATGTTGACCGGCGCGGCCGCTCCGAGTTGGACGCCCACCGATGTCGGCTGCGTCGGCACCGGCGTTGGGTTCAGGCCAGTGAGGTTGAGGCCGGGCAGCGGGACCGTCACGACAAATGAAACGGGTCCGGCGACCTGGCCGTCGGGATTCCGGACACGGATATCGTTCGAGCCCGGCTGCGCCAGCAACTCGGCGGAAATCGTCGCGGTCAACTCGGTCCGGCTGACGAACTGCGACGCCAACGTTGTCGCGTTCCACAGCGCCGACGCGCCGGGGCGAAACCCGGTACCCGACAGCGTAACCGTGACGGACGGACTGCCGAGCGCCGCCGACGGCGGCGCAACGGAGGACAGCGTGAGCGGCTCCGACTGGATGGTGAACGTGAGCGCGTTGGAAACCGATCCGTCGGCATTGACCACCGCTACGGTGGTCGATCCCGGATTGGCGATCAGCGCCGCCGGGACATTTGCCGTGAGGCTGGTCCGGCTGCCGAAGGTGGTGGTCAGGCTCGTGCCGTTCCAGGTGGCGGTCGCGCCACTGGCGAAGCCACGCCCCCCGAGAGCCAACTGGAAGGCCGGCTGGCCGGCGATGGCGGATGTGGGGGATAGCGAATCGAGCCGGAAGACGGCGCGGATCGTGAATGGCACGGCATTCGAGGTTTCGCCGTCCGGATTGCGCACCGTCACCTGGAGAGTGGCCGGCTGATCGAGCGCCGATGCGGGTATCGTGGCGGAGAGTTGTGCCGGGCTGCCGAACTGTGTCGAGAGTCCGGTCTCGCCGAGAAACGCCTGCGCGCCGGAGGCGAACCCGGCGCCGGTGATACTCAGCGCCACCGGTCCGGTACCCTCATCGGCTGCTGCTGGATTGATGGTGGTGATGCGTAGCGCCCGTTCGACGAGAAACTCCACGGTGTTCGATTCCCTGGCCGGCGAGAGGCCGACGGCGGTCACCGGTATCACGGCCGGCTCGGCGACCAGGTTGCCGGGGATGGAAACCCGCAATTCGGTCGAACTGACAAAGATGGTGAGGATCGTCGTGGTTCCGAAGCGGATGCGCGTGCGTTGGTCGAAGCCGCTACCGAGCACGTTGAGCGTGAACGGTCCGATCCCGGCCGGGACGCTGGCCGGGTTCAAGCTCGTAATGCGCATCCGGTCGAGGATGGCGAACGGAAGCGCGCCAGTGGCGAAGTTGCCGCGTTCAATGGCGAGGAAGGCCACGCCGGTCCGGGTGAACCGCGCCGCGGGCACGGTGGCGGTCATTTGCGTTGGGGAGACGAAATTCGTCGATATCGAATAGCGGACGCCTTCGAACTCCCACCGGAGGACGTCACCGCTCTGGAAGCGCCTGCCATTAATGGTGATGTTCAGATCGCCACGTCCGACCTCGGCCGACGAGGGCGAGACGCCGGTGAGTTCGGGAATTTCGATAATCTCAAAGCCGACCGAGTTGCTGGAGGTGACCGCTTCGCACTGGCTGGTGGTCAGGACGACGGAGATGGACGCAAGGCCGGACTGGGTAAGCAATGCGCCGGGAATGAGGAATGAGATCTGTCGAGCGTCGCTGCCGGTTGCCGCGATTGTCGTAGGGACGCCGTTCATGGTCCACCGGATCTGCGCGGTGAACTGGGCAGGGCTTGCGTTGGTCGCGATAGTCGCGTTCACTCCAGCGCTGCCCGCGACGGCGGATGACGGATTGATGGAGAGCAGGTTGAACGGGCAAACCGGAACCGGGACGACCGTGAAGGGCACGGTGTTCGATTGAATCGGGGTCTGCTCCAGGCCGATGTCCTGTTCGCGGACGGCTGCCGCGTGTCTAACCCGAGGAGGGTTCGCTGTAGCGGATCTGGCAGAGAAGCTGTCGAAAAATTCCTGGTCGAAGCGCACGCCAACCTGGTAGACTCCGGCGGTCGTGGTGACCGCCAAGTTGTATGGCACCGTGATAGTGGTAGGCGACTGTGGTTGAACCTGCACCTCATGGACGACCGTTTGACCGAGCCGGAAAAAGACGTTAACCGTCGTGTAGAAGTCGTCGGGGATGAAGTTGTTACCCGTGATGGTTGCGGTGCCGGTGCTGCCGACGAAAACCTGGTTGGGGACGATGGAGCTGACGGAGGGGAACCTCACGACCTGGAAGGGCAGCCATTGATAGCTCTCGGCACAGAATTCCCCGTCATCCTGCCATTCGATGTAGACGTAAAAGAATCCTGGCTCACTTGTGAGCCCCGTGCCGAAGGGGACACTACTGATCGCCGTGTTAGTGATTTGGTTGTCGGAAAGCGGAATAGTGGTGACGAAGCTTTCCCCTTGAACGAAGACCACTCGCGCCGAAGTACACCCGAGTTCCTCGAACGGATAGCGCAAATCGGCGCCGGTGAAATTCAGGGTGCCGCTACTGCCAACGTCGACTGCATCGGGTGTCACGGTGAAGATCTGCGCTCCAGGGAAGAAGACGCTAAACGGGAGAGAATTCGTCGTCAGGCAGGGAACAAAAACGTCATCTGACAGCGAGCCACTGTCATAGACGACTTGGATTTGATAGGTGCCTTCCAATGCGGTAACGGTCGAATCGTAGGGGATATCGGAGATGAAGGTGTCGTTGATCGTGTTTGCGGCGCGTATGACCTCTTCAATGACCTGGCCCTGTCCGTTCAAGAACTGTACGCGGGCCCGTACAGCACCACCAAACGTGCTGCAGGCCGAAACACCGTCAAACGGTAAACGGAGGTTGGAGCCGGACAGGAACAAGTCTCCGCTGCTGTTCTGCGTGACTGACAACGGTGAGACGAAGCTGAGTGTGGGGGTGGGAGTCTGCGCGTGCAACGAGGACCCGAGAATGGCACCCGCCGCCACTGCAAAGAATATTCGGCTCATTGCTCCGACTCCTCGCTCACCACGGCCGGGACGAAGCTCAACTGGCCCTCGTT
>CAYPUQ010000011.1:0-38443 GCA_964413655.1 uncultured Solibacteraceae bacterium
TTTTTCTTGTATGAAGTGTCCGCCTATGTTAGGCTAAGGTGTGTTTTGGTCTCCGCTATAGGTCTATCCTGTAGGCGGGTTGTTTCAGTCAACTCAAAAGGTTAGGAGGATTTAAAACGTGACAGCGAGTCTAGGCAAGATCGGAGCGTTGTGTGCCGTAGCTCTGCTGACAGTTTCTGCCGCTTCCGCCACACCCTTAACCATTGATATCGGGGCGAATCAATGGTTTGCGTGGCAGGGTGCATTGGATGAAGCGGGTGGAGCGGGTTTCTGGGATCAGGTAAGCCAGGATGGAAGCGAGAAGAACATCGGTTACTGGTTGACCAATTCTGGTTTCTTCAGCGGAGGCATGGACGGGCCGGGCCAACTGGAGTTTCTTGGCGGCGCCGATGCCGGTGCGCCACCAAGCGCATTCAGTTTCGGCTTTACAATCAGTTCCTTGGCCACCATGCAACTTGAGATTGCCGGTCAGGCCGGCACCAATGAGCTTTGGTTCTACAATGTCGACCAGGGTGTCTCGCAGCAAGTCTTCGCAGGGGCCGACACGGCTGGAGCGGCGACTGTGCTGGACTTTGGCGCTTGGGGTTGGAACGTGGGTGAAAGTTTCGCGCTGGAGTTTCGCCCGGCTGGTTCCGCCGCCAGCGCTTATTTGAGCAGCGTTTCCGGTGTTAATCAATCGGGCCGGTTCGCTGTGTTCCAGGGGCCGGACAGCTTCTACATCGGTGTGGAAGATAAGACGACCGGTCAACTTGCGGGCGCTGAAGGTGGTGTCGGAGACTACAACGACATGATCTTCAGGCTGACGGCAGTTCCAGAGCCAAGCACGTATGTTTTGATGTTGACGGGCTTGGGTCTCGCGTTCGCCGGGCGGCGTTGGCGTCATCTCAAGAACCGATCGTAAGGCTAAACGTTCCATCTCGTTTCCGTCGAAGGCCGCTCCTCGGGGCGGCCTTCTTGTCTTGAGCGGCGAGTCACTGCCCCCCGGCTGTTAGAATACGGTGGTGTCGTCCAGCCCGACCTCGCATGTCGGCCCGGCGCCCTCACTTGCCACCGGGTTGCAGGCAGCCGCTGCCCGGACCGCACCTTCGGTCTTCTTCCTCGTCGGCCTCCTGATGGCTTTGCCAGGTGCCATCCTCCCCGTCTGGGGCTACCACATTCGCCACCAGTACACCGTCATGGGCGCCTACTTCCTGGCGATGAACCTTGGCCTTCTGTTGTCGGGACGTGGTGGCAGGTTCGTTCTGCGGCGGCGCAGTTCTCGGTTTGCGCTGGTACTTGGGAGCGTTCTTGCCTCGCTTTCGTTCGTTGCACTCGCACTATCGGCCCCACCTGTCGACTGGTATTGGCGCGCCGCCGGCATTGTCGTAATGGGTTTCAGCGCCGGGATTCTCTCCAGCGCGGCCTTTCGGGTTATGACGCCGGTGTACAAGCACGACCCGGCCGCGGCGGTGAACCTTTCCGGCGTGCTCTTCGGCCTTGGTAGCCTGACGCTGGTGCTGCTGGCGGCCGGCACATTCTACATCTACACAGTGCCGAGCAAAATGATTCTGGCGGCGCTGATCCCAGGGTTTGCGGCCGGACTCTACGCGCGATCGCGCTTTGCCATGCCGCCGGCCAAGGAAGAGCACAGCTGGCGGGACGTCTGGCACGACATCCGGAGCCCAGGCGCGGTGCTATTCAGCCTGCTGTTGTTCTTTCAGACGGGTAACGAATGGAGCGTCGCCGGCTGGCTGGCGATTTTCCTGATCCAGCGCCTCGGCGTCAGCCCATCGACGTCGCTGCTTGTCCTGGCCGCCTACTGGACCGTGCTGCTGTTGGGCCGCGTCGCCGCGCAGGGCCTGTTGCCGCGTATCAGACACGGCCGGCTGCTAATCTTCAGCGCCGCCTCGGCGCTGGCCGGGTGCGTGATCCTCACCTTCACCAATAACCTGTTTGGGGCCGGGGTGGGAATTTCCCTGCTTGCGGGCGGCTTCTCTATGACCTATCCGCTGGTGGTGGAGAAGATCGGCCACCGGTTTCCTTCCTACCACCCGGGCTTCTACAATGGTCTGTTTTCGCTGGCGGTAACCGGCGGGCTGTTGGCGCCCTGGACGCTCGGTTATCTCGTCGACTGGCTCGGCATCCAGTTCGCCATGATCGTTCCGATGCTCGGCACGTTCATGGTGCTGCTGCTGGTTGTGTTGCTGTGGGCCGAGGTGCTGCTGACCGGATCGCGACAGCCGGATTGACACGCGGACGACGTTGGTGTCACCTAATAGACACATGACGCGGGGCAAGCAGGAGATCTGCCTCGTCTATCACGCGCCGGACGAGACATGGGGTGAGCGCGTTCGTGATGCGATTCTGAACGAGATCGCGGCGCGGAAAGTCCAGGATGTACTTGACGTGATCCGCGTGCCGCGGGATCTGGAGGAAGGCGCGCAGTGGTCCGAGGAGATCGTCGAGCGAATGGCGGCGAGCGTGGTGGTCCTGGTCGCCTCGCGAGCGACGACCGGCGAGGATTGGCTCGGGCTGCTGCGGGAAGGCGTTCAGAAGGCTCGGCGGCGTTTCGTGGTGCGCATCGACACCGAGAGGATTGGCTTTCTGACGGAACTGCGGCCCGAGTTCGCGAGCGAACCGGTTGAGTGGTCGGGGACGCTTCCCGCAGCGGCCCGGGCGATCATAGAAGCTGCTCTGGCCGAAACCGGGGTTCAACCGGAGCCCGATGAGCGGCCCAGCAGGACAGTTCCTATCGACAGGCTGGCGGGATTCCCAATGTCCGAGCTAGCCGAATCCGCAATCCGCCGTGCCCGTGAGTTGGCGGGGCGGCGGCCCGGAGGAAGCCTGCTCACGACGGACTCCATTCTGATCGCCATAGCCGACCTCGGCGCAAAGATCGAGGGAAGCGAGACCACCTGCAGCTTTCTCCTGAAGTTTCTGCGCCGGAACGGCGACGCGTATGACGAGGCCCGAAAGCGCTACTTCCCGAAACCACAAGAAGAGACTTCTCCGGCCCGGATGAGCGCCAACGCCCACGCGACCCTGCAGGCTGCGGTTGGTCTGGCCGAAAGAACTCAGGGCGTCCGCCGGCTTCGAGCGCGGCACCTGCTCGGCGCGCTCCTCGATCCACGAACCGACACAGGCGCGATACGCTGGCTTCACGACGCTGGCGCCGATGTCGAGGCGTTACGCAGTGAGTTCTTCCGTGTTGTGGTCGAAACGACCGAAGACGACAAAACCACGTGGCGGCGCGCACTCGGGATCGGCGCGCCACGGCTCACGTCCATCCAGCCCGGCTTTCACTCCGACGATCCGTCCGGCGAAGATTTCCTCGATATCCACAAAGAGGTAAATGGTCTGGCTTCGCTAATCGCGGCGTGGAGCGTCAAGCCGCCGCTCTCCATCGGTCTATTCGGCGAGTGGGGTTCCGGGAAGACCTTCTTCATGCGCAAGCTCCGTGACCGCGTCGCCGAACTTTCCAAGAGCGCGCGAGATTCCGGCAAGCGTCAGCGGGAAGTTGCCTTCTACAAGAACATCGTTCAGATCGAGTTCAACGCCTGGCACTACATCGAAGGCAACCTGTGGGCCAGCCTGGTGGAGCACATCTTCGCTCATCTGCAGCTGAGCGACGACGAGCCCGCGACCGAGGTGGACAAGCGCCGGACCGAGTTGCTGCGACGGATCTTCGAGTCCGAGGACCTGAAAGCGAAGAAGACCGATCGGCAGCGGGAATTGCGGGAGGTGCGCGAGGCGCGCCGGCTGGATCTCCGCCGGCTGCTTGGCTGGCTGCGTGAAGATGCGAAACAAGAAGCTCCTGGAAAGATCGTCGAGTTTCTACGAGAAAAGGGCGTGGACCAGCAGGCATTCGAACAGGCCCGCGAGACGCTGACCGGCTTACAGAGCCTCCCTGGAACCCTTCGGTATCTAGCGTTCCAGTTGCGCCGGGAGCCGGTGCGACTGTTGTGGTTCGCCGCCGCCGTCGGCTTGGGCGCCTTGGCCGCCCGATGGGCGGGCGAAGCCATCGCGACCGCCTTGGCTTCGGCAGTTGCGGTTTTGCCCCTCGTTCAGCAGGGCCTCCGCTATGTAGCCTGGCTGCGCGAACGAAACGAAGAGATCGACAGCCGGCTGCGGCAGAAGGACCAGCAGGAAAAGGTGTTGGAGCGGGAGATCGCCGAGATCGACGAGGCGATCCAGCGGGACCGGGAGGAACTGGCGCAACTCGCGCCGGACGCGCTGCTTCGCCGCTTCGTCGAGGACCGGACCCGGTCGGACGACTACCGCAAGCATCTCGGCATCATCGCCGTCGTCCGCAGGGACTTCGAGAAACTGGCGGGGCTGTTTGAGAGTCAACGGACGGCCGAGGAAACCGGAACCGAGAACTACGACGCGAAGACGGTCAACCGGATCGTGCTGTACATCGACGACCTGGACCGCTGCCCGCCTAGGCAGGTGGTGGAAGTGCTGCAAGCGATCCACCTGCTGCTCGCCTTTCCGTTGTTCGCAGTCGTGGTCGGGGTGGATGCACGCTGGGTGCGGAAAGCGCTGCGCGAGAACTACGCGTGGTTGGCGGACTCATCCGACCACGATGGCGCCTCGCCACACGACTACCTGGAAAAAATCTTCCAGATCCCCTATTGGATTCGCGATGCCCGTGTTTATGGCTGCGCGGGCATGATTGATGGCTTGACCAGATCCAGCGTAGCGCATCGCGAGTCCGCACCGGCTCGAACCAGTGCGGCGGTAAGCGACGGCGAACCAGCTCCCAGACCCACTGCGGCCGCCGCCGCAGAGGCGGAGCGAGCGACGGTCTTGGACGAACCACCAACGCGGCCTGCCCGGGCCGTCGTACAAACCGCCGAACCACCGCCTCAGGTCGATCTGACGCCGAAAGGATTGGAACTGGAAGAGGATGAAGTGAACATGATGAAGGTGCTCGATAAACTGATCGGCCGGTCGCCGCGCGCCGTAAAACGATTCGTTAACTGCTACCGGCTCGTCAAAGCGGGCATGGACGAGGAAGAGTTGGCGGCCTTTCTCGGCCGCGACCGCCGCAAGGCACGGTACCCGGCCGCGATGATGGCCCTCGGCCTTATGACGGGTGCGCCGGATGCGGCCGGCCGGTTCATTGAGGAGGTTCTGACGAACCGACCCACCAACTGGCAGGGACTCGCGGCCATTGCGCGGTCGTTGGACAGCGGCCCGAATTCGGACTGGAGCCGGCTCGGCCGGGCCTTGGCCGCGCTGGACGCGGGCCGGCTCCGCGAAGTGAACGTGGAAGACTTCCGGCAGGCGCTACCCCTGGTGATGCGCTACTCGTTCCAACTCCACGCGCCGCCGAGAACTGCGGCGCCCAGCGGCTCGCCGGCCCAGGCTGAGGTGGCGGCGGCAGGGGTGGCGGCTCGGGGTCCAGTTCAGCCCGCTTGACGGGTCCGCCCGACCCAGCCAACCACAAGAGTGGCCCGAAAATACAAGCTTCCTGGAGCGCGCAGGCTTCCGTGCGGCTCCCAATGCCCACTGCATGTCGCTCAGATGCTCACCAAGCGGTGGCGGCTGGCTCACGCGCTTGGCATCGCCCTCGGACGGAGCCTCGAACAGTCCTCCTCCAGCGGACCGGCCGAGGGGCCAACAGCCTGTCGCGTCATGTCGCATAATGCTTACCCGGACGGCGAAATCCGGCGAGCGCGCTCTTCCAGCAACGCATAGAGAAAGGCCACACCCGAATAGAAAAAGTACAGAATATGCAGCGGAATCGCGCGCAACGCGAAACTCCAGCCCTTGCGCCGTGCCAGCCACGAGTAGAAGTCGCGGTTGACCCACGCTATACCGAGGGTGGCCGCGGCGGCCGGCGCGAGTAGAACCGGCATCCACGGCGAGACGGCCAGACACGCGGCCAACAAGCCACTCAGTGCCACGCACACGCGCTGGCTGGCGCGAACGTTGAGGTCGTTCGGAAGGCTCGCGTCGCGAAGAATGAGCCGTGTCCAGGGAATCGCGCGGCAAAACACGTCTGTACGGATCATTCCGAAGAACGTCCAGCGTTTGCGGTGTTGGACCCGGATCGACGGATCGAGCCGGATCTTGAAACCGGCCCGCGTCGCGCGATAGCCCAGCTCGATGTCTTCGACGGACGGTCCACCGAACGATTCATCGAAGCCGCCAAGTTGCTCAAACACATCCCGTCTCATCGCCCCGCAGCCAGCCCAGAAGGTCCAGGCATCCTGCCGCGCCGTGTGGTGGGTGTAGCAGTGAAGAAGGTTGCGATACTCGGAGACCAACCCCTTCGCGTGGGGTGAGTCGTCATAGCTGCCGAACACGGCGGCTGGTTCGGAGCCGTCTCCGAAGTACCCGCGGAACTTTTCCAGCGTTGGGTCGTGGACCGAAACGTCGGAATCGAGGAATAGCAACACCGCGTTGCGCGCGTGCCTCGCGCC
The DNA here is from genome assembly GCA_964413655.1 of uncultured Solibacteraceae bacterium. Lineage (GTDB taxonomy): Bacteria > Acidobacteriota > Terriglobia > Bryobacterales > Bryobacteraceae > CAYPUQ01. The sequence continues at coordinate 6,411 of CAYPUQ010000011.1, forward strand.
GAGGTTCCGCGCGACAGCCGGTCCCCTCCGCCCGCCGGTCGAGACGACGGTGAATCCGAGGTCGGAGGCGCGGTCGGCCGAGCCGTCGGTCGAACCGTCATCGACGACGATGCACTCGTCCCGCTCGGCCAGCCGGGGCTTCAGCGACCGGAGGCATGCATCGAGATCGGCGCCGGCGTTGTAACAGGGGACGACGACGCTAAGCGCGACCCCATCCGCCATGCTACCGGCGCTCCGGCGCCAGCGGCTGCGTTTCCTCCAGCGCCGCCAACTCGGCTTCGGTGATCCGGAATCCGTCTTCGTGGTAGTCTGTGTCGGCGTTGACCTTCCACAGGTCGTACCGGCCGCGGCCGAGGATGTTGCGTGCGGCCAGAATGCCGGTCAGCATCGAGTGGTCCTGGTTGTTGTAGCGGTGCATTCCATTCCGTCCGACCAATTGCAGGTTAGGTACCGACTCCAGAAACCGGCGCACTGCGCGCAGTCCATCCGGATAGGTCTTGTTGTAGATGGGATAGGCTTTCTCCATCCGCACCACCGTTCCATCGACGACGTCCTCGGGCCGCGCCAGCCCGAGTTGGGCGACCTCGTGCGTGGCGAGCCGGATGAGATCCCGGTCCGGCTTGGTCCACAGGGAGTCGCCTTCAAAGCAGAAGTATTCGAGGCCCAGGCAAGTGGTGGCCGGATCGGGTACCATGTCCTGGCTCCAGTTTCCGTAGTTCTGAATGCGGCCTACCTTCACGGAGGGATCGTGAATGTAGATCCAGTTGTCCGGGAAGAGTTCCCGCCGCTTGATCACCAGGGCGACCGTCAGAAAATCGCGGTAGGTGAAACTCTCCGCCGCGTCCTCGAGATATTTGGGCGGTCCCGGAACGAGGGCGGCGATGAGTTCCCGGATCGGCATGCTGCTGATGAAGTGGTCGCCTTCGATTCGATGATCGCCCGCCTCCACCGACAGCACCCGTCCGTCGCGCCAATGAATCCGCAAGAGAGGCGAACTCATCAGCACCCGGTTGCCGCGAGATTCCACCAGTTCGCGGGTGCGGTTCCACATCATGCCAGGACCGCGGCGCGGATACTCGAACTCCTCGATCAGCGTTTTCGGCGTACTCTGGGATTCCCCCGGCAGATAGCGGCCGAAGGCGTTACCCAGCAAGGTGAGCATCGAGAGGCCACGAATGCGCTGGGCCGCCCACTCGGCGCCGATCTCGGTGCAGGGCATCCCCCACACCTTCTCGGTGTAGGTCTTGAAAAAGATCTCGTACAGCCGCCGTCCGAACTGGTTGGTCAGCCACGATTCGAGGTCGCCGTTCACCGGATGCGGCGCTACCCGCGCCCGGGCGTAGCTGAGGAGGCAGTGGAGGGATTCGACCGGCCCAAGCCCCGTCAACGCATTGAACGGTTCAATCGGATACTTGAAGAACTTGGACTGATAGTAAATGCGCGAAAGCCGGGGCCGCTTCAGGAGGTCCGCGCCCAGGACCGCGTGCCACATCTCCTGCACCACGGTCACCTTGGTGAAGAACCGGTGCCCGCCAATGTCGAAGCAGTAACCCTTATACTCGGCGGTGCGCGAGAGCCCGCCGACGACGTTGTCCTGTTCGACGATCAGACTGGAGCGGTTGTAGCGGGAGAGCTCGTAGGCGGCGCTCAACCCGGCGGGTCCGGCGCCGATTACGACAACCGGCCGCAAAGAGTTCCCCCTGCCCTGGGGGTTCTCCGACCTCTTCATCCGCTTGTCCCCTCCTGGACTTCGCGTTTTCGCCTCCGATGGCTTGTGAAACGATCAGCCAATCCTTTATTATCCCGGTTTCCCGGCGCTCAGACTGAATACCCCGGTACCAGCCGCCTCCGAACGAAGCCTAGTACCAACCCTATTGGCCTTCGTCGTATCGGCCCAGGCGCCGGACCCAGATGTTCCGGTAGCGGACCTTGGTGTCGTGATCCTGAAGCGCCAGCGGCTCTTCGGGTGCGTGCGGCGCGTAGGTGCCAACCACCTTATGCGCCATACGGCCGATAATCTCCTGCCGGTGGTGCACAGCCACGCCGTTGTGAAAAACTGTCGCGTTGGCCGGTTTCACCAGTTTCTCCCCTTCGAAGCGCGGCGCTTCGAAGACGATGTCGTAGCTCTGCCACTCGCCCGGCTTCCGTGAAGCGTTCACCAGCGGCGGCCACTGGCCATAGATCGACGCGGCTTGGCCATCGGCATACGTGGGGTTGTTGTACGAATCGAGTACCTGAATTTCGTAGCGGCTCATCAACAAGACGCCACTATTGCCGCGCCACTGGCTGTCGCCGTCGATCTCGGTTGGCGCCGCCCACTCGATATGAAGCTGGCAGTCGCCGAACTTATCCTTGGTGAAGACAGTGCCAGTACGGCCCACCACTTCCATGTAGCCGTTCTCGACCTTCCATTGCGGCTCCCGCACCTGACCTTTGTGGTTCTGTAACCACTGCGACAGGTTTCTGCCGTCGAATAGGACGATCGCATCCGACGGCGGTTTGCCGGGCTCCGATGCCGGCGTCACCACGCGCGGGCGAGGGCGTTCGATGTCGTGGACTCTCCACTTCTGGCCGGGCAAAACCGGCGTATCGCTGTAGCCCGTTGGGGACGTGCGATACTTCGGCGCCTCGGTTTTGCTCTGCGCCCAAAGCATCAACCCGCCAGCCGCCGCCAGAACCACCACCCATCCCCACAATGCCTTTCTGCTCATGTGAAGCAGCTTATCACGATGCCGCACCGCGAACGCCCGTATCGGTGCGCGAGGCGATCTTCAGCAGCCCACTCACCTCGGCGCGCGTCAGTTCCCGCCACTTGCCGATCGGTAGACCGCCGATGTGGAGTGGCCCGATGGCCGTCCGCACCAGTTTCAGCACCCGGCTTTCGACCGCCTCCAGCATTCTCCGTACTTGGCGATTACGGCCCTCGGTGATCGTGAGTTCAAGGAAAGTGTGCCGCGCGCCGTCGCGGACACGCACCACCGTTGCGGGCCGCGTTGGGCCATCTGACAACTCCACGCCGCGCCGGAGGTGGTCGAGTTGTTCGTCCGCCAGCAAGGCCGCCGCCTTCACCAGGTACGTCTTGGGCGCCTTGAAATCGGGATTCGTGAGCCGTTCGGCGAACTGGGTGTCGTTGGTGAGGATCAGTAGACCGCTCGTATCGAGGTCGAGGCGCCCCACCGGAACGACGAATTTTTCGATGTCGCGGATCAGGTCGTAGACGGTCGGCCGCTTCTGGGGATCGCGATAGGTGGTGAGGTAGCCCTTCGGCTTATACAGGAGCACGTAGATCTTCCGGCCCGCGCGGACCGGCCGGCCGTCGAGGGTGACGGCATCGCGATTCACGTTCACCCAGTGGTCCGGGGTCTGGATCACGCGTCCATTCACCTTCACCCGGCCCTCGCCGATCCATTGCCGCGCTTCCGTGCGCGAGCCGATTCCGGCCTTCGAAATCACCCGATCAAGGGTTTTCAGGGTATCCGTGCCGGCCTTGGGCGTCTTCGGTTTCGGCGGGGGCGCCACATTTCGCTTGGACATCGCTATTCTGGTTATTGTCCTAGATGAGCGTGTCGTGAAGGCTACGAGTTGAGGGACCACTCCGTAACGGTCGTGGCTCGAAAGGCCCGACGGTGAGCGGATCTCGGCGCCTGAGTTGACACGGTCGCTGGAGAATCCTGGGATGACGCCGGTCTTTACCGGACGCGTCCAACTGCAGCCCGCCGTCGACCGGGAAGCACGGTCTGCTCTGTCATGAGCACGGCCTACCTCATACGGGGTGCGCGTCAACTCTTAACGCTCCGCGGCTCATCCGGCCCGCGGCGCGGCGCCGCAATGAACGACCTGTCGATTATTCCCGACGGCGCTCTGCTCGTCGTCGACGGCCGAATTATGGAAGTCGGACCCAGCCGCCGTGTCGAGATGCTGCAGGCATCGCGCGACGCCGTGGAGATCGACGCCACCGGGAAGGTTGTGTTGCCGGGCTTCGTCGATTGTTACACCCACTTGGTTTGTCCGCCGGTGCGGTTCGGAATGGCCGCGGCGCCCCCGGAAGACGAACATTCCGCGCGCCTGCCCGAGCCGGTAAAGCTGATGCGCGCTTCGACGGGGCAGCGGATGGAGTTTGAGGCGCGGCGCCGGCTACGCAACTTCGTGCGCGAGGGCACCACGACGTTGGAGGCGCGATCGGGCCACGGCCTCGACGATGCAACGGAGTTGAAGACGCTGCGAGTGCTGACCACCCTTCACGACCGGCCACTGAGCATTGTACCCTCCTTTTACGGCGCCAGAGCGTTGCCGCCGGAATTCGAAGGGCGGCCTTCGTCGTACCTGGACTGGCTGGCGGAACACATGCTGCCGCTCGTCAAGCGCCGCCGCCTGGCGCAGTTCGTCAACGTGCATTGCGGGCCGGAGGGCTTCCCCGCCGAGTCCGCGCGCTTGTTCATCGACCGGGTGCGTGGCCTCGGTTTCCCGGTTCGGGTGGAAGCCAGTCCGGCCGCCCCCGATGGCGCCGTGGATGTCGCGTGTTCGGCCGGAGCTCATGGTCTGGATGGCCTCACCGCTTGCACCGACTTCGAGGCGCGGGCCCTCGCCGCGAGCCCAATCGTGGTGACGCTGCTGCCGGGCCGCAGCTTCCACCTGGGGAGTCCCAAATATCCGCCGGCGCGCGCGCTGGTGGACGCCGGCGCCGCCGTAGCGCTAGCCAGCGGGTTCGACAGCGAAACCTCGCCCACCTGCAGCATTCCTCTCATCCTGTCGCTCGCCACCAACTTCATGAAGCTGACGCCGGCCGAAGCTCTCACGGCCTGCACGATTAACGCCGCTTGGGCAGTGGGTCTCGGGAGTGAGGTCGGGTCGCTCGAACTCGGCAAGTGGGCTGACCTGCTAATGATCAACGCCGGCGACTACCGCGAGATCCCCTATCATTTCGGAATGGACCTTCTCGCTTGGACGATGCGTCACGGCGAGACACTGTATCCTCGAATGGAGTCGCGTGAGTAAGCCGCTAGTGGAGTGCGTGCCCAATCTGTCCGAGGGGCGGCGGCCGGAGGTGATTGCCGCGCTCGAAGCGGCGGTTGAGAGCGTCACCGAAGCCGTACTGTTGGACCGGCATACCGATGCTGACCACAACCGGACGGTCCTCACCTTTGCCGGTCCGCCTGGCGCGGTAGTTGAGGCTGCGCTGCGCCTCTGCGGCGAGGCCGTGCGCCAGATCGACGTGAACCGCCATCAGGGGGTACATCCGCGCATCGGCGCCCTCGATGTTCTGCCGTTCGTCCCCGTTCGCGACTATACTATGGCGGAATGCGCGGCGCTCGCTTACGAGGCTGGCCGCGAGATCTGGCATCGATTTGAGGTGCCGGTGTACTACTATGAATCCGCGGCCCGGGATCCGGAGCGGCGTCTGCTGGCCAACATCCGGCGGGCGGTTCGCGAGTTGGCGCCGGATGCCGGCGGGCCAGGACTGCATCCGACAGCCGGCGCGGTGGCGGTGGGCGCGCGGAAGTTCCTGATCGCCTGGAACGTCCACCTCGATGCCGCCGACGTCGCGGTGGCGCGCGAGATTTCGGCGGCGATCCGCGAATCTTCGGGAGGCCTGCCTTGCGTGCGCGCACTCGGCCTGTACCTCGCCGAACGTAACGCCGCCCAGGTTTCGATGAACCTGACCGACTACGAACGAACGGGTCTGGCCGAAGTGTTCACCGCCATTAAGCGGGAAGCCGATCGCCGGCGGGTTCGTATAAGGGGGAGCGAATTGGTGGGGCTGATCCCGCGCGCCGCCTTGGAGGCCGCCCGAAGCATCGACTTGCGTTGGGAGAATCTTCAGGAGGACTCGGTTTTCGAGGAGCGCTTGGAACGCCGGACTACAATGAAAGGGAGTGCTCGTCAGCATTGAAACCCCCGGAACGGCCCGTGTGGCGCGGCCTGCGTGGCTGCGCGCACCGGCGCCGGTTGGGGAAAACTACCGCGAACTGAAGGACCTGATCGCGCGGTTGAATCTGCACACCGTGTGCGAGAGCGCGGCCTGTCCCAACGTCGGCGACTGCTGGAACCGCCGCACCGCGACGTTCATGATTTTGGGCAATGTCTGCACGCGCCGCTGCGGGTTCTGTGCCGTCCAAAAGGGTGCGCCGCAGCCGGTGGATTCCGACGAACCGCGCCGGGTCGCCGAAGCGGTGCAGGCGATGGGCCTGCGCTATGCCGTGGTAACCAGCGTGAACCGCGACGACTGCAAGGACGGCGGAGCGCTGCTGTTCGCGCTCACGATCCACGCCATCCGGGAGCGAATTCCGGGCTGCAAAGTGGAAGTGTTAGTGCCGGATTTCCAGGGATCGCGCGACGCAATGAAAATCGTAATGGACGAGCGGCCGGATGTGTTGAACCACAACACCGAGACGGTTCCGCGGCTGTACCGCCAGGTGCGGCTGGGGGCACGGTACGAACGATCGCTCGACATGCTCGCCCACGCCAAGACCTTGCGGCCAGACGTGCCCACCAAAAGCGGGCTGATGCTCGGTTTGGGCGAAACGGCAGAGGAAGTCGCAGCAGTGATGTGCGACTTGCGCGACGCGCGGGTCGACATCCTGACGCTAGGGCAATATCTGAGGCCGACCCAGAAGCACCTGCCCGTGATCCGTTATATTTCGCCGGACGAGTTCGCCGATTACCGCCGTCTCGGTGCAGAGTTGGGCTTCGGGCATGTCGAGGCCGGTCCGCTGGTGCGGAGTTCGTACCACGCTGACGAAGCGGTCCGGACGTAGGCCGCGGGTTGGCCGAACTTCCGTTTGTAAGTTCGCGTACTACTGTTCAGGTGACGCGATGCTGACGTTTATTCTGTGGTGTATCCTGCTGGTGTTGTGCTGGCCGTTGGCGCTGTTGGCGCTGTTGCTGTATCCGATCGTGTGGCTGCTTCTGTTGCCGTTCAGGATCGTCGGTATCGCCGTGGGCGGCGTATTGGAGTTGTTGTGGGCGGTGGTAACGCTGCCGGCGCGGATTCTGGGCGGTATGCGCCGGGCGTAGGGACTGAGTGAAGCCTCAGCGAAGGTGCTGAATTCCCCGAAGCAGCTCGGGAAATTCGCGCTGGGTAACAGCGGTGACGCCCACGCCGTCAAGGTTGCCGGTGATCAGCCAGGGCATCGGGCCTATGACCAGCCTCAACTCATCCGGTTTGGATTCCGCCTTGGTGTCGCCTGCCCAGTCTCGCGCTCCCCAACTCCGCTGGAGGCTGCCACGCCCAATCTCGCGCAACCCGACCGGTTGACGGGCGGGGCGCTCGGTCCGCAGCGTGATCTGCCAGCCATGGTCTTCGTGGGCACTCCAGGCCGCCCACACGTCACCGTCTTTCGGGCGGCGGAATTTCAGGATGTAGATTTCGGGATCGCCAACGTCGACCCGCCCAAGGTACTCGGCGGTCGCAACCAGGCCGGCGACATCGGAGAGTGCGAAGTAGCCCGGCTTGGGGGTCAGGTCGGGCCGCACCAATCCGAAATTGTGTTCGTTGTAGGAGTGGCGCCAGCCATCGTCCTGGAAGTCGTACCACCAGATGCCCTTCATGAACGGCATGGTCCGGGCCAGCAGAAACATGCGCGCCATGTAGGCCGCCGCGATCTCAGCGGGGGTGCCGCGACGGTCGATTTGTGTGGGCCAACCCATCTCGGTCACGGTGACCGGCACATCCTTGCCGCCGCTGTGCTTGCGCGCGAGGTTCTGGACCTGGTTCATCCATTCGGCCCAGGCTTCCGGGGTCCGCTCGCGACCCGTGTAGCTGTAGTTATAGGTGTGGATGGAAAGTTCGTCGAGGTGTTTGAGACCGCCAGCTTTCAGCATGTTTTCCAGCCAACCGCCGCGCACGCCGCCGGGCGTCATGCCGCCGCCGTAGACGGTAATCGCCGGGTCGATCCGTTTCATGCGGGGATACACCTCGGCCAGCAGTTTCACATAGCTTTCGGCGGTTCCGGGCGTGGTGCGGCCGATACCAATGTCCCATTCGTTCCAGACTTCGTATAGCCGGACAACCCCCTTGAAGTGGCTGGCCATGAACTCGGCATACCGTGCGAAGCCCTCCAACGCCTCCATCGAGAGGGGCTTGTCGCCGCCATCGTAGAACCGGTTGCCGTAGTCGAGAATCAGCAAGTTCTCCAAGCCCGCGGCCGCCGCGGCGCGGACGTACTTGTCGCATAATCCGGGCATTTCGAGATGGCCCTTCTCCCGTTCCACATCTCTCCACGTACACTCGTCACGGATGGAACGGATGCCCGCCTGGCGAATCAGTTCGAGGTTGCCAGGCAGTTCGCCTTTGCCTTGGCTGAAGTGCGTGCAGACGCCGACGCGGAAGACCGGTGGGTCCCCATCCGTCTTTGCCGGGCTGCCTGCAAGGCCCGAAGCAGACCAGAAGGACAACGCCAGAAGGAATCGTGTGTATCTCATCGCCGATAAACCTGCTTTCTCTGAAACGCTCACTACAATTACCGCTTGCGGAACACTAGGACTGCCACGTCGTTGGGCAATAGCGAGTGGTCCGGTCCCGTGAGTTCTGGGGACATCCAGGAAACCTCCTCGATGGTGTAGCCCGGAGCGAGCACCCGTGCCTTTTGCGGTAGGCGGGTCGGGTTCCAGAGCGTTACCGCCAACCGCTCGCCGGCCAGGAAGCCGTGGGCGGCGACGGAGTTGTTGTCGCAAACAAAATTCTCGTTGTCTACGAAACGGCCTTCCAGCAACAGGTCCGGAAACTTGGAGCGCAACTCGGACAGCCGCGCCAGGTAGCCGGCTACCTCGGGGTCGTGAGCGTCGCGGGTTTGCGCGTCAAAGCGCCATCCGAGCGAATAGGCGTGCCCATATTGGGTTTTCTTGTCGTGGGGACCACCGGAGCGGTTGGTTGCGATCGTTTCGGGGAACGTGTAACGGAAGAGGGCGCCATAGGATTCAGGTGCGGGATAGAAACCCGGCCCCCAGGCGTGGATGATATCCGCGAACGGCGTGTAGCAATCCGTCAAGAGCTCAATCACGAAGAGGAATTCCGGGTCGCGCGCCTTGATCGTCTCCCGCAAACGGCGCATATTGGCAACCTTCCCCGGCCCGGCCGCCAGCGAGGGCTTCACGTGCGGGTGGTCCTTATTGAAACAGATGTACGGCGGCCGGCCACCCATCTGGTCGAAAATAATCCCTTGCGCGCCGTGGCCCTTCACCATCTCGAACTGAGACTGCAACTGTTCCGCCCAGCCTCGGGCCGTCGGGCAGGCGACGCCGAAGTACTTGTTTCGCATGGTATGGAGAAAGGTGGCAGCCCCGCCGAAGGCGTATTGCTCACGGTACTCGTATCCCCAGACATCCTTGGCCGCGACGCGATGGCCCTCCGCGCGGTAATACTCCGTTGTCGGGTCGATCAACTGCCCTTGGGTGTACAGGATGGTCCTGCCGCCGCCCAGCGCGACATCCGCCAGCGCCCCGCGCAAACCTTCCGCGCCGCCCATCGCTTCGTCCGGGTCGTAGTGCGGATACCGGTTGTCGAATCCCTGTTTCACCCACCCGAAGACGATCAGTGTGTTGAGGCCCAATGAACGAGCGTCCTTCAGCATCGCCGGGTAGTCCGAATAGCGCCCGGTGATCGTGCCCCATTGGCCTTTGCGTCCCAGAGCCGGGTGCGCCCAGCCGGGTGCGCGGCGAATCCAGTCTGGCGGATTCGGGACCTGCATCCAAGTATCGGCCCAGGCGCGGTACGTGCGGGCGGCCACATGCCAGCCACCTTGGTAGAGCCTGACGACAACCGGCTCCGAAGTCCAGGTTTCGCCGGTGGTCACGAACGGATACTTGACGATTGAGGCCGAGAGCACTCGCTCATCGTGGGCCATGACATTCAAGGCGGTCGTCATGAGGGTCTTGTCGTGCCCGCCGATGTACAGGCCCTCATCACCATTGTTCAGGGTGAACCATTGCATGCTCGCGGCCCAGGGATAAGTAAGGCGGTAGGAAGGGCCCTCACCTCGAAAACCGGCACCGCTGCTGGCAACCGTCTCCGCCAAGCGGCTGTACGGGTTGGGTACGCGGCGGCCGGCTGCTTCCGGCCAGTACAGCACGTCCGCTTCCGGTCCAAGACCCAGATGGCCGATTCCGTGGAGCCAGGGCATCCAGATCTCGGTCACCTCGATCTCCGGCTCCCGGTTTTCGACCGTGGCGGTCCAGACGATACGGTCGTCCGCGAGCCTGGCCCGAAGCACGAACCGGACCTTCAGTTCCCGCGTTTCACCGCGGCGGGCGGTTTGAGCGGTCAGCGAGTCGTAGTTGATCGTCAACTCGCCGTCCTGCTGGCGCACTGCCGCCTTTTGCCGGTCCGGCTCGATCTCGAGATCGAGCGCGTCGCCGTGACGGTAGAACATGCGCCACGGCGCCTTTCGCGGCGCCGCGACGTAGGCATGCTTCGTGCGGAGATTGGTCAACTCCGCCAGCCGTCCGTCGGCATCGAGGCGCATCAGAACGCTGTCGTTCGATATCCCGTAACGGTCCGGCTGGGCAGTCGCTCCGGAAAGAAAGAAGGGAAGGAATAAGGAGGAAAGAACAATCGCTTTAGACCTCATTGATATCACTCCTGCCCGTAGCAGACGGGTTTTCTCCATGGCTCGTTGTTGGCGATAACGGCCTTGTCGCCGATCTCGTTGACGATCTCCACGCCGTTGACGCCATTGTTTTCCGTAATGACCGCGTGCTCGATGCCCTCCCGCAAAACGACGTTGCGATGGTGCGAGCCAAACGTGCAGCCACGAACTTGAAGCTTGCCTCCGTCCGCTTCGATCAGGTTTTCGCCGGGTACTTCCTTGGAGGAGGATTTGCCGGAGATCATGAGGTAGCAGTCCGACAGCGACACCCAACCCCGGCTGTGGGAGACCACACATTTTCGCGCGGGACCCCAGAAGGCACAGTTCACCAGGCGCACGGAGCCTGTACAGGCGGACTCCACCACGACCTCCACCCGCTCGTCTCCGTGCATACTCACAAACTCGCCATTGGTAATCAGCAAGCCCATACGCTGTATCTGCTCCACCGATACGCAGCGCTGCGCCTCGTCCGCTCCGATCCCGAGGAACTGGCCGTTGCACATTCCGGCCTGGGTCCTGATGAAGCGGTAGCCGATGTTACAGGGGAAGACAAACGTGTTCGTGACGTACTCCCAGTCCGTCCTCCCGAAAACGAAGGCCTCCAAGTTCCTCCACATATGCTCGTGGACCGGTTTCCAATCTCCGTTCACCCGTTTCGCGGACCACCAATGGCAGTGCCATTGAACGTTTTCAATGTGGCCGATATCGGTGGTCCGGTCCACGAAGATCCCGCGGCGCAGAACACAGCCGGCCACGCTGCGGATGCGGTGCCGGACATTTGGCTCCGGTCCGATGCGAATTCCGTTGTAGCTGTTAATCAGCGTTACGTTTTCGACCGTGTCGTCGTTGCCCCGAAGGTGGAACGTCCACGAATACGGCCGGATGCCGGTTGTTTTCTGCTCCGGATAGAAAACCGTCAGGCCCCGGACGGCGCACGAGCCCGCCATTTCGAACAGGGCCGGCGCGTCCTCGGCATCGCGGCCGCCAGTGGCAAGGATCACCGACCCCGTCAATGGCTCGGCCCACTGCGGCGACTCCTGGACACCCTGAAGGAGAACGCCGGGTGGCACTTTCAGGCTTCCAGCAACGAGGTAGTTACCCGGCGGCAGGTAAACACGCCCACCGGCGCCACCCGCTTTGTTCAACGCCCTTTGTATTGCAGTGGTGTCGTCCGTTCTCCCGTCGCCTTTCGCGGCGTCAGCGACGATGTCCCCGACAGTCGAGCCCACAGCCGTGGGAACGGCTGCCGCCGTGGTGGCGGCGCCCACTGTTAACGCTGGCAGACCGAATGCCGCCCGGCGCGAAATGACCCTTTTCATGACAGTTCCTCCGCTCAGACGATTCGCACAGGCTTTCAGTCGCTAGAGGTCAACGGCTAAACACTATTGACCCCAACCGTCGCAGACAGACAAGCACGGTATGTTATTTCAGCGAGCGTTGAGAAACTTCCGAGCGAACTGCTTGGTCGTTTTCAATGCCAGATCGCCGTCTTCAGCCGATGGCTCGATCTCGCTGCCCTCGTGCCATTCGTTCCAACTGGTGATGAGTACCCAATCGGGATTCGCCGCAAGGGCTTCCTCCCAAAGAATTCGGTACGTCTCGCCACCATGGCGAGCCGTGGTCGGCCGAGGCGGCTTCCGGTCGAGCTTCGTGTCGTCGTAACCAGGGATGATGGTCAGGCACGAAATCTTGCTGCCTGCAGTGGTGACCCACTGCGGATACGTTGTGCGGGCCCATTCGCGGATTTCGGCCGCCGATTTTCCGGCTATCCGGCCGGTGGGGTTATAGGTGTGAATCCCGTCGAAGATCGCTGCAGCCTCTTCAGAGATCCTGTCCCCGATGAAGACTGCGCCACCTGGGTATTGGCCGTTGACCCGCTGAACAACCTCGTTCCAGCCATCCAGCTTGATCTGGTTGATCGCGCGCCCGTAAACAAACACTACCGGCTTGCCGTCCACCCGCAGCCACGCCTGATGTTTGCCGTACTTCTCCAGTACGTAGAGAAGGTCCTTCACAGCGCCTTCGGGCTGTGGGCTGTCGCGTGGGGGAACCGTTTCGTAGTAAATGGTGAGCTTCATGCCGTGCTTGCGCGCTGTGTCGAGCATCAGGGGCATGCCTTGATCGTGGAAGTCGCCCTGCACCCACCATGTGACAATGAAGCCAGTCACTCCGGCATCCTTGGCCCATTCATAGTGCTGGTCAACCACCTTCGGGTCGTGGCTATCGTAGGGACCAAACTGGGGGTAGTTCGTGGAACCTCCGATGGTCTTGGCGGCCTCGTTCACGTCACGCCAGTGACGCCAGGATCCGCTCACCTGGGGGTTACCATACCAGCCATAATAGAAGGCCAGCACTTCTTTCGGGACCTCTCCGCCACGGACCTCGCTGTCATCGGTGGCGACAGTGCAGGATGCGAGAGCGAAGACGATCGACATTAGTGGAATTAGCAACGATATTCGTGGACGAAAGAACTGAATCATGACTTTGTTTCCTCAAATGTTTTCACCGTTCTTTGCGGTCCATTGCCCGCCGGCGAGCGGCGGGCAATGGGCCACGGAAAGATAAGAATATAAGAACTAGAACCGCAGTTTCAGGCTGAACTGCATCGTTCGGTTGCCATCGGCGCCGGTAATCACTCCGAACTGGGTGATGTTGGAGAGATCCATACTGGCGGGACGGCTCCAGGTCTTGTGGTTAAACAGGTCGTAGACCTCCCAGCGGAGATCCAGGTTGACGCGCTCGCGATGGAGAGGAAACGTGCGCGTGACCGATACGTTCTCACGCACCAGTCCGAACATCCGCGTCGTTCCGACGAAGCGTGGCGCGCTGCCGAACGGATCGAGACTGGGATTGGTTCTCCGCGCGAAGGCCGACCGATCAAAGAACACATCCTTGTCGGGATCGAACCTTTCACCCGAGACCGGCGCGCGCCAGTCGTGGGTCAGCACGTTGGGCCTCGCGGTTCCCGCGAAGAGATTGTTCGGATAGGCAGTGTCGACGACACCCATGGGATAACCGCTCTGTGCTAGTACAAACGTGGCCAGGTTCCAATTGCCGACGATGTGAGACCACAGGCCTTCGGTGACAAAACGCTGGCCCCTGCCGAACGGCAGATCGTAACTGGCCGTGACCTTGAAGTGGTTGGGGTAATCAAGAACGCCGTACGACTTCTCGGTGCGGCGGTTATAGTGATCCTGGGCGGCCCCAGCGCCAACGCCGGCGCCTACTACCCCGGCGATCCAGGGTTCGGCGGAATCCGCGTCGGTAAGAAGTTTCGACCACACGTAGCTGCCGACCAAGCTGAGCCCGCTCGAATACCGCTTGGTGGCCTTGAGGATCAACGCGTGGTAGGTGGAATTGCCGCTGTGGTTCTGCATCCCGCCGGTTCCCACGCTGGTGTACTGTGGGAACATGCGGAGTGTTTGGCCCAAAGTAGGCCGAACACTCATCACCGTCGTGAACGACGGGAATGGTGGTGTGAAGCCGAGCGCCACGACCTCGGGGTCGTCGATTCGCTTGTTGAGCAAGCTGCCCAGTTGGGCATATTGCGGATGAATCTGCATGTAATTCACGCGTTCGCTCGCCAGATAGGTTCCTTTGCTGCCGGTGTAGGTGAGGTCGAGCACCAGACCCTGTGGCAACTCACGCGAAATGGCAAGATTCCAGGTGGCGTTCGTGGGGAGCTTGGCAAGGTCGTCTTGTTGGTCCCAACGGACGCCGAAACCCACGTTGAAGCTGGGGTCGATGAACGGAGGCGCTATCCAGGCTGGAAATCCCTGGTCCCATTGAAACGCGGGCGATACGCCCTGATCGGGAGTACTCCAACCCGGCGAGGCGGTGAAACCGGTGGTGCTGCCGCTCAATTTGACTGGGGAAAAGAACATGCCGGCGCCGGCACGGACCACCGTTGAAGGTGTGAGTTGATAGGCGACCCCCGCTCGTGGGCCATAGCCCTTGGCGGCCGGGTAATAGGTCCGCCTGCCATCGCGGCCCGCTCCCTCCCCAATGAAGCGAAGAGCTCCGGGGACGCCGTCGGCACCCGGATTCGGAAGATTAGCGTCGAAATAGGAGAAGCGGTCGTGCTTTTCGTAGACCGCCATGTTCGCTTCGAACCGGAACCCGAGGTTGGCCGTCAGCCGCGGGGTGATCTTCCAGTCGTCCTGAACGAAGAAGGCATGATAGGGCCAGCGCATCAGCGTTGCGTTGGGGACGCTGAAACCGCCGTTATGCACGATACCGAGCATGAAGCTGGCGAACGAGCTACCAGAGTTGCCGGTGTTGTCCAAGGGCCGCGCCGTTCCCAGACGGTGGAACCAGACGTCGCCGGCGGCCGCGTTGTGGTTGTCACGGTTAAGCATCAGCAACTGGTAGCTGTAGCCGAACTTGAAGCTGTGGTTGCTCCTGATCCAGTTCAGACTCTCGTCCAGTCCATACACGTTGTGATATTCGTCCCAGTGCTTCGTGCTCTCCCAACCGTAGTAGTTGTCGGTGGAGAAGCGCACACCGGGGAAATGAGCGTTCCAGTAGGGATTATTGGCGATGCCGCCCAGCTTCTCGCCCCAGTTCTCTTTCCTGGCAGTGACGTCGTGTTCGGGGTGGGTAAGGCGGTGAAAGCCCACCGTTAGCGTGTTCACCAGGGTCGGCGTGAACATGTGGGTGTCATTGAGGCGGAATACATGGCCGTAGTACTGATCGCCCCGGTCGTAGAGACGGCCCCCTCCACTGGCTATCGGATAGGCCAGGCGCGGCCAATTGTTCGGGTCGTTCGGATCGCTGTCGTAGTAGTTGTTCCAATAGTAACGGTTGGTGCTGTAAGTGAACGCAAGCCGGTTTTTGATGCCGAACGAGTGATCCAGCTTCGTCGAGAACGCGTTCTCGATCCGCTTCCGCGGCGCGGTGCCTGTTGTGAAGAAGTTTCTGTCCACACCTGGTGCGTTCGGATCGGGAAAATACTGCGCGATGTTGACGGCGAGCGGGCTCAGTTGTGAAACGGGAATCTTGTTCCCGGGGAAGACCTGCCGTGTAAAGCCACCCTTGCCGTCGCTCGCGGTGGTGATCGGATCGTAGATGGGGATCAGAGTGCCATTCGGCTGCACCCAGTTCGAGAAATCACCGCGCCGCATCTCCGGCAACGGAATCGTTAGTTCGCTCACGCCCGAGGTCTGCGGAAAGCGGTAGCCCTCGTACGTGATGTAGAAGTAGCTCTTGTCCCTGCCGTTGTACAGCCTGGGGAGGAAGATGGGACCGCCAAGAGTTGCGCCGAAATCGTTCCGGTGGAAAACCGGCCTTTCTCTTCCTCGTTTGTTGTTCAGCCAGGTGTTGGCGTTGAAGCGCTGGCTTTGGTAGTAGTCGAACATCGAGCCATGAAGCTCGTTGGTGCCGGATTTGGTGACGATAACGATGTTGCCACCGCTGACCCGGCTGTCCTCGGCCTTGAACGCGGCGGTGTCGATCCGAAATTCTTCAACGGCGTCGATCGGCGGCGTCAGCCGGTTCATGTAGCCGACGTGGTTGCGCCAGCCCATCTCCACCGACAGCCCATCCACGCTGACGTTCCAGTCGTGCTGCTGACCGCCGCCGACCTGGAAGTCATCCCATGCGCTTTCGCCGCTACCGCTTTTGACCTGCGGCATCATCATCATAATGCTGAAGGCGTTGCGCATTCCGCCGCCAATGCCGGCGATAGGGAGAGGCATGGTCTCCACCAGTTTCCTCTCCATGGTCGTCGAGACGTCGGTGGTTTCCGTCTGTAGCGCCGGCGGCGCGGCGGTGATCGTTACCCTCTCGCTGATGTCACCGACCTCCAGCGTGACGTCGACGCGCACCGTCTGGTTACTCGACAACGCAATATCGGACCTGCTCCAGACTTTGAAGCCGGTGGTGGAAACCGTCACCTCGTACCGGCCGACGGGTAGGTTCAGGATCACATAGTTGCCGGTCGCCGACGTTTCAGTCTCCATTTGGACGCCTGTCGCTATGTTGCGGGCGACGACGCGGATTCCGGGAACCAACGCACCGGTACTGTCCTTCACCACCCCGGTGATGGTGCCCATAGTGGACTGCGCGAAAGCACATGGTGGGTTTATCGCCAGAAGTGCCATTAGTGCGGCCACCAGCAGCGCCACGCCGAAAGCACTCGGCATGTGTTGCCAACGGTTGCCGAAGCGTGATTCAGAGGATTCTGAGATATTCACGGATTTCTCTCCACCAAAATGGTTTTCAGACCTGAATACCTTATACATCTCGACTGCACCGCTGTCAATGCCCCTGACGATCTTAAAACTGGGGGGACGGCAAGCCCTGACGATCCCTGACGATTCGCCAATGGGTGATCGTGGGCATTCCGGTGGGGGCGTATTGGAGTTGTTGTGGGCGGTGGTAGCGCTGCCGGCGCGGATTCTGGGCGGTATGCGCCGGGCGTAGGCTGGGGTTACCGGCGCGGCAAGAGACTGCGGATGGCGTCCACGCGCTTCTCGACGCGGGCCGCCTCGCGGTTGCGGCGGGCGTGGCGCAGGGCGTTGGCGTAGGCGGTCAGCGCCGCCACCACTTGTTGGTCATGGGCTCCGTTCGCCTGTTCCAGAATTTCCGCGGTTCGCTGGTAGTGGGCGGCGGCCTCGGTGAACCGTCCCTGAGCCTCGCAGAGTTGAGCGAGCCCTACCAGCAAGGGTGTCAGCGCCGCCGCACCGGCGCCGTGCTGCTTCTCGCGAATCGCAAGCGCCCGTTTGATTACCGACTCGGCGGATTTCAGCCGCTCCTGGCGCGTGTACAAGTCACCAAGGTTGGTGAGCACTCGCGCCACCTCCGGATGCACAGGTCCCAACTGGCGCTCATAGATTACCAGGGCCCGCTGATGAAACGGTTCGGCGTCGGCAAGGCGATTAAGCGCTGTGATCGTTTCGGCCAGGTTGCTGAGTGCAGCGGCGACGTTGACGTGATCGCCGCCCAGGCTCTCTTCCCAGATTTCGAGCGCGCGCCGGAACAGCGTTTCAGCCTCGTTCATCTGCCCCCGATCGCGCGCCAGCGTCGCCAGGTTGTTCCAGATCAAGGCGACATTTGGACTCCGGTCGCCAAAGGCCTTTCGGCGAATCTCAAGGGCGCGACGGTAGAGGGTTTCGGCTTCGTCGGGGACGCCGCGATCCTGCAGCAAGGCGGCCAGGTTGTTCAATGACAAGGCGACGTCGGGATGGTCCGGACCCTGCGCCTTCTCGCGAATAGCCAGCGCGCGCCGGTAGTGTTCCTCGGACTCCTGGAACCGGCGCTGGAGGCGGTACAGTTCAGCAAGGTTATTGAGCGTCGTTGACATGCTGGTGTGCTCTGGGCCGAGGTGTTGGGCCTGCAGGGCCGCCGCCCGGCGGTGCGCAGTCTCGGCGGCTTCCAGCTTGCCTTGCTGCTGTTTGACCAGCGCATCGTTATTCAGCGTGGTGGCCAACTGGGCGGCGCTCTCCTTCAGCAGCGCTTCGCGGATTGCGAGCGACCTTTGGAACGCCGATTCCGCCTCCTCGTACCGGCCTAGAACGCGAAATAGTTCGCCGAGATTGTTGTCCGAAATGGCGACACGCGCATCGTTCTCGCCGTTCTGGATGGCATACAGTTGCCGCGCTCGCCGGTACAACGGTTCGGCGTCTCCATAGCGCCCCAACGAATAGTAGACTGCGGCGAGGTTGTTCAGCGTCTTGGGCACACGTGGGTCGTGCACGCCAAGCGGCTCCGCCTCGGCGCGGGCCTGTTCGAGCATCGCGGCCGCCTCGACGTACCGACCCTTGTCCCGGAGCCGGCTGCCTTCCCACAGTTTCCGCTCAATGGGATCGCCTGCGACCTGTCCGTTCGCCACCGTCGCCAACATGCATAGACACACTGTGGCCCGCAGGCCGCTGCCCCTCGAAGTCATGGTTGTCTCCTGTAGTTCGGTTGTGGCGCCGCGGCAGCGGCGGGACCGGAATCCCGCGTGGGCCGGTGCCCACTCGCTGCCTCTTTGGGAACAGTTACGCGCGTTGCGTTCTATTTGTTCCGCGATTCGTTGTTGTTTTGACGACGGAGGGAGAAAAATGTCTTGCGGCCGGCGAAATTCTTACGGCTGGCCACCGAGGCGGAGCGTGCCCATGAGATCGGCGACGCGGCCAATCTTCTCCCTTACCAGGAAACGGTCCAGTTCGCGGGCGATACGCACCGTCGCGGCCGGTTCCCAGAACGTTGCCGTGCCGACTTGCACCGCCGTCGCGCCCGCAACGAGGAACTCGGCCGCGTCCTCGCCCGTCGCGATGCCGCCCAAGCCGACGACGGGAATCTTTACCGCCTGGGCAGTCTCATAGACCAGACGGAGGGCAATCGGCTTGATGGCCGGTCCCGACAGACCGCCAAACCCGGCGCCGATGCGCGGCCTCCGTGCTCGCGCATCCACCGCGAGCGACACGAAGGTGTTCACGAGCGAGACGGCGTCCGCGCCGGCTTCCTCGGCCGCACGGGCGAGCGGGGCAATGGCAGATACGTTCGGCGACAGCTTCACGATCAGCGGGCGCCGGACCGCGTGGCGAACCGCCGCCACGACTTCGGACAGCAGCGCCGGATCGTTCGAGAACAAAATGCCGCCGCGTTTTGTGTTCGGGCAGGAGACATTCAACTCGTAGCCGGCCAAACCCTCCGCGTCTTCGAGCGCCTTGACCACCTCCACGTAGTCCGCTACCTCGTAACCGAACACGTTGGCGAACACCTTCGTCGGAAGCGCGGCGGCCTTCGGCAGTTTCTCAGTGATAAAACGCCGGACGCCGATATTCTGGAGGCCGATCGAGTTGATCATCCCGGCTTCGGCTTCCCAGATCCGCGGCGGCGGATTGCCGGCCATCGGTTCGCGAGACAGTCCCTTGACCACCAGTCCGCCGACGCGGCTCCAGTCCACCAAGTGGGCCAGTTCGATGCCGTAGGCGCACGTGCCGGAAGCGGCCAGAATGGGATTGACGAGGGGTATGCCGCAGAGGCTGGTTGCCAGGCGGCCATTGCTCACGGGAGGGATGCCTCCGCTGGTTGGGGCATGGGTTATCGTCCTCAGTCTATCAGCCCCGATAAATCAGGCGAACACCTGATGGGAAGCTCAGCGGAATTACGGGACGATGGAGTTGATGGACCCACTGGCACCGGTGTCGCCAGACCGGGCGGACCGTCCGCCGTACGGTGCCCTTGCGCGCAAATACTCCACCTTCACGTTCCTGCTGATCAGTTGGGTCTGTTTTATCTTTCTTTTCCACGACATCGAGTCGCTCCGTGTTTGGAAAATCGCACTCGTTGTCGGCGTCGTCGCGGTGACCGCGTACTTTGTGGGCCGGTTCACGAATGAACTGATGGCCCGGCCGCTCCACCGCTTGCAGCAGGGCGTGGAGGCTGTGCGGCAGGGGCGTTTGGAACCGATCCGAATCAGCCGAACGCGCGACGAGATCGAGTATCTGGGTCACAGCCTGAACATGATGATAGCGGCGCTGGCTGAGTCCCGCCGCGAAGTGGCCGAGTACCAGGAACTGCTAGAAGAGAGAATCCGCCAGCGCACCGAAGCGCTCGAAGAAGCGATGCAACGCGCACTGGCCGCTACCCGCGCCAAGAGCGAGTTCCTCGCCAACGTGTCGCACGAACTGCGGACGCCGATGGTGGGCATCCTCGGCATGGTGGACATCGTGCTTGAGGACAAGCTGACGCCGCCGCAGCGCGAGAACCTCGAGATTGCGAATAGCTGCGCGCGAACGCTGCTGGCGCTGCTCAACGACGTGTTGGACCTGGCGAAGATCGAGGCCGGCCACATGACGTTGGAGGAGGTAAGCTTCGACCTGCACGAACTGGCGGCGGACTGCGTGCGCTCCCAGTATCCGAACACGCGCGACAAGCAAGTTGACGTCCGGCTGAGCATTCGTCCGCAGGTCCAACGCCACGTGATGGGCGATCCGCTGCGTCTCCGGCAAGTCCTCACGAACTTGCTCAGTAATGGCGTCAAGTTCACGGAGTCCGGCTGGGTGGAACTGGCTATCCACAGCGAGGAAGTGACCGGAGCCGGCGCTGCGAGCTTCGTGTTCAGCGTCCGCGATACCGGCATCGGCATCCCCGCCGAGAAACTGCGCACCATCTTCGAGGACTTCACTCAGGCCGACGGCAGCACCAGCCGCAAATACGGCGGGACGGGCCTTGGGTTGGCGATCACGCGCCGGCTGGTCGGGCTGTTTGACGGAACCATTTCGGTGGAAAGCGAACTGGGCCACGGAAGCGAGTTCCGGGTCGAGATTCCGTTGCGGCTCGCGACGAGGCCGGAGGCTTCCGCGCCAGTCCCGGCATCGCGCGTGGCGGTCAGGAACGGAGCGCCGGTCCGGGTGCTGGTGGTCGAGGACAACCTCATTAATCAGAGAGTGGTGTCGACCGTTTTGCGCAAGGCCGGCTACGAAGTCTCGATCGCGTCAAACGGGGAAGAAGCGCTGCGGACTCTCGATGGCGGGGCCGCCTACGCCCTGGTGCTGATGGACGTCCAGATGCCGGTGCTGGACGGCCTGGAAGCCACCCGGCGGATTCGCGCCGATGCCCGTTGGCGGCGCCTGCCCATCCTGGCGCTTACCGCGCACGCTCTCACCAGCGACCGCGAACGCTGCCTCCAGGCTGGCATGAATGGTTATATCGCCAAGCCCATCATGCCCGCCGACCTATTGGAGACCGTGGGTCACTACGTGCAAGGGGCCGGCGCGGAAGGCGAGTCTACCGCCGACGAAACGCCCTCCGAACCGATCGATGCGGCGCTCGCGCGCCGGTTGATGGAAGACGAGCCACACCTGATCTTCGGTTTGGCCGAGGTCTTCATTCAAATGGCGCCCGAACGGTTGGGACGCCTCCGTGCCGCCATGCGGCGCCGCGATCCGGGCCAAGTTCGCCAGTACGCGCAAAAACTGGGCAAAGCGGCCGAACGGATCGCCGCGGTGCCGCTCGCCCAATGCGCTCGCGGATTAGCCGAGACCGCGGCCGAGGAGGACTATCGCGCCATGCAGGAACAACTCTTCAGTTTGGAGCGGGAACTCAAACGGCTGGATCATCACATCCACGCGGAGATGGTGTAAGTAGGGTTAGGGTTAGGCGCGGGTTAGGCGTGAAAAACGAATGCGGGTTCGGTTCCGGCGGGCATCGGAAACTTTCGCAGGGTTTCGGCGGCACGCCGGTTCTGTTCGCGTTCGCTCTGCACCTGCGCCTCGGGGTTCTGTTGCGCTACAGTGGCAGCCGCGACGCCGAGGCCAACGGCCAACCCGCGGCGGGTGATTCGCTTCTCCATTCAGTCCTTATTATAGGAATCCGGATGGATAGCGCTCTGATTGGCAAGCGCCTCGCGCGCGGCCCTTTCCATCGCGGCGCGCGGCGCAGTCTCTCCCGTCCACGTCTCGAACTGCTGAACGGCCTGTTCGATGAACATCTGTAAGCCGTCGATCGCTTCCTTGCCTTCCTCGCGGGCCTGACGCAACAGCGCGGTTTCGAGCGGGTTATAAACCATGTCGAACACGAGGCCGGCGGGAATGCGACTGGGAAAGAACGTCGCGTCCGCGTGCGGATACATGCCGAGCGGCGTGGCATGAACCAGCGCGTCGAAATCCATGGATTCGGCCCGCTCGCGCGACACGGCCGCGGCGCCACAGACCTTCGCCAAGGCGCGCGCCCGATCGGGATTCCGGGCAACGATGTGAACGTTGGCGCCGGCGTCGGCCAGGGCGAACGCCGCGCCGCGGGCCGCCCCACCGTTACCGACAACCAGGATGGAGGACTTCCCGATGTTGATCCGCTTGCGCAGCGGACCGATGACACCGGCCACGTCGGTGTTCGATCCGCGCCACTTCCCCGCCTTACGCCAAACGGTGTTCACAGCTCCAATACGGCGCGACAGCGGATCGACAATATCGAGATAGCGGATCACTTTCTGCTTGTGCGGTATCGTCACGCTAAAGCCCGCGATGGGGAGTTTGGAGGCGAGCAGGAAGAAATCCTTCAACTGTGGCGGGTGAACCAGAAACGGGAGATAGACTGCGTCGGTCCGCCGGCTCTGGAAGGCGCGGTTATGAACGGCCGGCGAGATGGAATGGCGGACCGGATCGGCGATCACCCCGTAGATACGCGCCGACTTGCTGAACTTCTCAATCCGGTATTGGTTGCGCATCAGGCGGGCGCAGATTTGACCCGAGGCCGTACCCTCGGCGGCGTTCGGCGCGGCATAGGTATAGACGCCGCCGAAGGCAGTGGACAGGACGCGCGTTGGCAGTCCGTGCTCGCCCATGGCCAGCATCACCAGCGGCACGCGCGGATTCGCACGAGCGAGCGAAAGAACGCGGTAATTGTCGGAGGGCTTCCGGGCGGTGGTGACGATTTTATACGCATCGGCCGGGATCCGCATCATGCGCCGCAACACGGTTTCGAGCGCCGGCGTACCGTTGAAGTTGTGAAAGGAAAGAACCAGCGAACCCTTGTTCCGCAGCGGCTCCAATTGCTCAGCACAACGTTCCCCACTCTCGATCTCCACGTCCACGGCACGCGCGCCGGCATCGATCGCCGCGTCTAACACGCGCAACTGCTCCTCGATGCTTCCATTGAAACGCCCTTGATTCTGGTGCCGCCGGCATGTCGCCAGAATCGATACATTGGGGTGCTCGGCGAGAAACGTCCGGATGGCCCCGATTCCCTGGTCCGGACTGGGCAGGTAATCGAGCCGGAACTCGAGGAACGATTCGCCGGATTCCACCTCGTGGCGGGCATGATCGAGTAGGCTCTGGAGACGAGCAAACCCAAGTGCGATGCAAATGCGGGGTAGATTGCTGCGCGACGGCATGACCTCAGACGACGATACAGCATATCACGGAGCCCACCGCACCGATGCCTGTCGTGAGCGCGGTCCTCCCCTACGAAACGGCTTCGGATGGCGCCGCCGGCGCCGTCTTTTCCTCCAGCCGCTGCTTCCACTCCGCCATGAGGGATTCGGTAGCTCCAGTGGCGATGCGATCCGCGCCGGCTTCGTAGGCAGCCAGACAGCCTTCGAGCGTCCAGTCGCCCGCGCCGGCCTTGACTTTGACGCGACCAGCCAGCCGCGCGGCGAAGAACCGCAGGTCGTCGACTCCCGGAGCGACCGGCCCGTAACCCGTGGCGAGAGTCATTAAGTCCACTTCCACGCGCCGCGCGATCTTGCAGGCGATGATGCGATGGTCTTCTTCCAGGTAGCCGATCTCCAGCACGACCTTCAACACCGCCCCTTCTCCGTGGCAGGTTCGCGAAAGCTGGAGCAACTCGTTTTCGATGTGGCGGAACTGGCGCGACACCAGGTTGCTCGTGTTCACGACCACCTCGATCTCCTTCGCGCCGCGGCGCAACAGGTCGCGCGCCTCGTAGAGCTTCACCGCCGTGCTGGCGTTCCCGTGCGGGAACGCGCAGACAGCCGCTACCGCCACGCCGGAACCGCCGACGGTCCGCACCGCCAGTTCGACGTCACTCGGCCGCACCGTCACCGCGGCGACGCCGTGGCTCATCGCGACCAGATACCCCCGATGCACCCGCTCCTCGGTGAGTTGCGGCGCGGTCAGGGTGTGATCCAGCAGCTTGGCCAGATCCTCCGGCGTTTCTAAGGGCGGGCGGACTTCATCCATAGCGTTCCCCAATGCCGGAGTTGCGTACGAACGTTCTTCGCGCCGGCGAACCAATCCTCGTGGTGAAAGTTCCCGAAATTCCCCGCGCCGCGCTCCTTTTCATCCAAGTCCCCTAGCGCGATATTCAAGCCCATCGCCCGGTCGCCCATCGCCGGCGACCAGAAGACGCCGGGCTCCACTTCGAGGCACGGATCGAAGCTGACGGCCCACTCGATGACATAGCCCTTGCCGCCGGGCTTGACCTTCACTGCCGCCTCCATGGCACCGGTATCGATCCACCGCCGGTATGTATTCCACGCTTCCGGCTTGCGGCGCGGCTCGCCCTCGATCAGGCCTCCCTTGCCGATACCGCCTTTGCGCGACTTCGTTGTGTTGACGATCATCTGCCAACTCGACCCATTACCAGCCGCCGATTCGTTGCCCTCCCAGCGGTTCGACGCGTTGATGAGCAGTTCCATCATGT
Organism: uncultured Solibacteraceae bacterium; assembly: GCA_964413655.1. Taxonomy (GTDB): domain Bacteria; phylum Acidobacteriota; class Terriglobia; order Bryobacterales; family Bryobacteraceae; genus CAYPUQ01. The sequence goes on from CAYPUQ010000011.1 coordinate 31,088, forward strand.
CGCCGAACCAAGGGAAGCCTTCCGGCGTCAGGTCGTGAGCCTTGGGATTCTCGTCCGGAAGCCAGCGCGGCGTATCAAGGCCGTACAGGACGTCGTCTGTAACGTCGAAGGCGAAGTAGAGCCGCTTGCCGTCGTGCTTGACGTAGCCGATGAGGGAGAGATCGTTGGGATCGGTGGTGGGACTGAACTGCGGAATCCAGTCCTTTGTGCCGAAGAAACGTGTGGCATCGTCCCACTCGCCGGAGGAGATCTCGCCATCCAGCTTGGGTGTTGCGCCGAGGTACGCGGACAACGACCGAGGGAATTCTCCCGCCTCGCCGGAAGCGAACAACACCAGCGCGGAGAGAATGAGCCGAAGCGTCATTCTTCCCGTTTTTTGGTCGCGGTGGGCCGGCGGGCGGGCGGATTAAAACCCAAAGCGCGCAGTTCGGCGTTGGCCTTCGTGGCGTACTCGCCGGTCGGCTGGCGCTTCAGCAATGCGCGAAACTCGTCGGCGGCGGCGGTCCGCTGATTGAGCTTCACCAGTGTGCGGCCCTTCATGAGCAGCGCGTCATTGACTTTGTTGTTGTCAGGGAAGCGCTCCAGCAAAGTGTCAAATGCCTTCAGCGCTTCGTCGAACTTGCCCTGGTTGTAATGAATCTCGCCGATGAAATACTGGGCGTTCGGGGCGAGGTCGGTATTCGGAAACCAGTTCAAGTAGTCCTGGAACTGCTGTACGGCCATGTCGTTCTTGCCACCCAGCTTGTCGCGGTACGCATCGCGGTACAGCGTATCGGCCGAAACGCCCGGCGGCGCGGCCGCAGCGGAATCCGGATTCGCACCCGGCGGCGGCGGCGGAGACTGCATGATCTTGACGGCATTGCCGAGGTCCACGATCTGGGTCTGCAACCGGCCGAACTTCGAGTTTAACTCGGCGACCGACTCGCGGACGGCACTCAACTCGACGCTCATCTGGTCCACTTTGGCGCCGAGGCCGGCCACCGGGGTCACCAACGAGCGCTCCTGGCTCTGGATCTTCTCCAGCAACCCCTTCTCCAGCATCGTCATCGATGTCGTGGATTTGTTGGAAGCGTCGAGCGACTGCTGCACCATCAGCGTCAATTCCTTCATCTTCTCTTCCAAGCTGTTTTGCATCGTGCGGATCTGCTCTTGGAGGAAGCTTATTTCGCGATTCAACTCGACGAATTCCTTCCGTTGGGCAAGCGAGGCGGCGGGAAGAAGCAGGATCAGAAGAACCGCCCACGGGGAGAAACGCATTCACACCTCCCTGGTCAAATAGGAATCGGCGGCGGGCGCCGCCGCGATGGACGGCGCCCGCCGGCATTGCTCTCTTCTTCAGACTAGCCGATTACTGGCCGGCGGAGAAATGCACACGGCGGTTCCGCTGCCAGCAACTCTCGTTTTGCTCGGTGCACTGCGGCCGCTCCTTGCCATAGCTGATGGTGCGGAGGCGGTTCGCGTTGACACCCAGTTGAACGAGGAAGTCCTGCGCCGAGGTGGAGCGCCGGTCGCCTAGGCCGAGGTTGTATTCCGCCGAACCGCGCTCGTCGCAGTGTCCTTCGAGAGTGATCACGGCGGTGGGGAAGTCGGCCAGAATCGCCTTCAACGCATCGGCGTTGCGCGACAGTTGCGAGCGGGCATCTTCGCGGACATCGTACTTATCGTAGTCGAAGTAGATGTCCAGCACCTCGCTCGTCAGCCGCTCCTGGAGAGTGCGAGTCGGCTTTGGAGCCGGCTTCGGCGGCGGCGGCGGTGGCTCAACAACGGAGACCGCGGCCGAGGCGCGTTCTTCGCCCCCCGGACCTTTCGCCGTCAAGTTGTACGTCGTATTCGCACTAGGGAAGACCTGGCGCTGTCCGCTGGCGGAAACGGTGCCTATGCCCTGGTCGATGGCGACTTCGGTTGCGTTCTGCACGCTCCAACGAAGCGTGGCCGATTGCCCACGCTGGATCGACGACGGCTCCACCGAGAAAGAAATCGATGGTTTCGCCGGCGGCGGCGCCGGTTGCTCCGGCGGCGGCGGAGGAGGAGGTGGTGGTGGTACGGGAGCCTTCTTCCTACACCCTGCCGCGAACAACGCGACTGTGAAGGCCAATAGGATCCAACAGAGTTTTCGCTGATTCATTTCGAGTTCATCTCCCTCAAACTTTTCACTGCTAAATCGATAAGGTCCGGCCTACTTGCTCCAGACAGGGTTTTCGTTCCGGCCCTGCGTCGTCAGTTGGCGGATGTTGGTTCCATCCGCCAGCATCGTATAAATCTGAGTTGTCCCACTGCGATTCGACGAGAATACAATATGGCGCCCATCCGGCGCCCAATAGGGATTCTCGTTGCGGCCGGCGCCATGGGTAAGCTGAACTAGCTTGCCGGTCGCTACGTCCATTATAAAGACATTGTAATTGCCCGGGGCGAACCCCCTGGTCCAACTGAATGCAATCACTTGGCCGTTGGGGTGCCAGGACGGATTCACGGCATCCCCCTCGCCGGCGGTCAGCCGGACCGCGTTCGCGCCGTCGAGATTCATCTTATAAACCTGGGGAATCCCGCTGCGCCCGGAAGTGAAAACGATCTCGGCTCCCGTCCGTGGATTCACCTTCGGCTCCACCTCAATTGCGTTCGAGGTCGAGATGCGCTCCAACCCGGTGCCGTCGAGGTTGGCGAGAAACAATTGGGCGCTGCGCCCGCCGGCCGTTGAAGAAAAAACTATCTTCTGGCCGTCCGGCGTAAACGACGGCGTGGCGTTCATGGAAGCGCGAGGACTCCGGAACGGCAGGAATCGCCCCGTTTCGAGCGACATGATCATCACGGACGGGTTGCCCTTGGCATACGTCGTCAACGCCAGCCGGCTCCCGTCCGGCGACACGGCCGGGAACTGGCTGATCGAGTTGAGTTGCGTGAGCTGGCGCTGATTCGATCCGTCGTGGTCCATCACCCAAATCTCTTTGCTGCCCGAACGGCTGGAAGTGAAGTATATCTTGGTTCCGGCCAGCGATGTTGCGCCGAACTGGGCCAGGATGTCGGTGGCGAACTCATGCGCCACCTTCCGCGCACCCCCTTCGTCGATCGGCCCGAAGTAAAGTTTCCCGATCATCTGCGCGTTCGCCACGTCCGGCTGCTTGACGTTGTAGAACCAGCCGAACAGCACAAGCTGATTGTCCTGCACGGCTGTGTAGCCGAAGGCGAGGTAGTCGGCGTTCACCGGCGGACCCGCCCAATCGAGCATCCAGAGCCCTTGTCCGCCGCCCGGCCGGGCGCCCGTGGCCGGCGGCGTCTGCAGATCCTGCGGCCGCTGCGGAACCTGCAACGGAAACATGCTTTTGGGGACCATGCGAAATATGCCGGATTCCTGCACGTCGTTGAACAGGGTCTGATTGAAGGTGTTCATGAGCCCCTGCGCTTCGCCGCTCCCGCGAAAATCCGGGATGGCGGCAGCGGCCCGCTCCGGGCTGGTGATCCCAGTGATGATGTCGGCCTGCTGGCCGGGCAGCGCGATCCAGCCTCCGAGCAGAATCGCCAGATAGGTCAGTCGTAGATAAGTCATCGTTTTAGTTGAAACCAGAATTCGATGGTAGCCGAATTCCGCTCGAAGCCCTGCGGCAGCGGCGGAAAAGGGCTGGCATTCGCGATCGCTCGCTGGCAGGCGTAATCCAGCGCGGGAATCCCGCTGCGCTGGAGAATTCGGACGTTCCGCGCGGAGCCATCCCGCAGAATCTCGAAAGATACAATCACGACCGGCGCGCTCGTCACCCGCGCCTCTACCTGCGCCAGGTCCCAGTTTTGCGCCACTTTCTGCCGGATGATTTGCTCGTAATAGCCGAACCGGTTGCCGAACGGGTTACCCGTTCCCATCCCGACCGCGCCCGAGCCCGAGACAGCGCTGAACAATGGCGAACTGGCTGCCTGTCCCTGGTCGCTGGTGAGTTGGTCCGGCCGCGCCGGCTGAGCCTGTTTGGCGGCCGAGGCCGTCTTCCGGGGCGCCTGTTTCTGTTTGCCCTTGATGGCGACGGCATCCGGCTCCGGCTTTGGCGCCGCTTTCTTTGTCTCCTGCTTGGGTGGCGGCGGCAGCCGCGATTCGGTATCGCTCGCCAGCGGTTGTTCGCGTCCGGGACGGGAAATCAGGGGAATGTTAGAGACCGGCGTGATGGCCACCGACGAGCCGCCGGCAGAGGTGGGATCCCCGAACGGAATCCGGGCTCCAAGCTGAACCTGGCCGTAGAGCGCGACAAAGACGACGAGGCCCGAATGCACGACGAGCGACTTGATCAGCGGCGCCCGTAGCGACTCGCGTTCATCCAGGATCCCGTGCGGAGATCGCATTTCCCTACTTCTATTTTCGCCCTCTTCGCTGGTCTTCCATCGGCTGGGTCACTGCCCGGACGTCGAGCTTGGCTTCGCCGAGTGCGCTGAAGACCTGTGCGATCGGGTCCCAAACCGAGGACTTGTCGGCCCGTACGTAGACGCCTTTGGCATCCGGGAACCGCCGCCGCACCTCGCCGCCGAGCATGTTGATATTGACGGCCGCTTCGTTCAGATAGAGTTCGCCGTCCGGCGTAATCGTGACGATCGGCAGTTCTTCCGTCGAGTCCCGGACCTGTGTGACCCTCGGCACCTCCACCTCGAGGCCGAACTCCATCACGTGCGCCGTCACCATGAACATGATGAGCAGCACAAGCACGACGTCGACCAGCGGGATGACGTTCATTTCCGAGAGCGCCTCGGCGCGGCGCCGCCGGCGCGATCCGCCCGGCTGTTGAAAGTTAAATGCCATGGTTAACCTCCAAAGGTACGCTCGGCCAGATTGAGAAACTCGAGCGAGAAATCGTCCATACGGGAGTTCTGCTCTTTCAACTCGTGATTGAAGATGTTATAGAACACGGCCGCCGGAATGGCGGCGCCGAGGCCCAGCGCCGTGGCGATCAGCGCCTCGGAGATGCCCGGCGCCACTGCGCGCAGGCTCGCGCTGCCCGCCAGGCCCAAGGCGGAGAATGCGTCGATGATGCCCCACACGGTGCCGAACAGCCCGATGAAGGGCGACACCGTCGCCACCGTCGCCAGCCAGTTCATGCTCCGCTCCAGTTTTGTCAGTTCCTCGCTGACACCGAGCTGCAGCGCGCGCTCTACCGCCAGCGAATTCCGCAGCGTACCGTGCGCCTTCACTTGGCGATCGATCTCCTCGTAGCCGAAGTCGAACACGGCGACCAAAGGCGCGGCGCGAAACTGTTCGGCGGCCATCGCCACCTGTTGCAGGCCGGTCGATTTGCGGAACGCCCGCACGAAGCTTTGGTTGGCCGACCGCGACCGCCGGAAGACGCTCCACTTCGCGAAAACGATGGTCCACGAAACCACCGACATAATGACCAGCAGCGCCATCGCTCCCAATGGAATCGGCCCGGCTTCCATCAACATCTCAACAAGGCTGACCTGAGCGAGAAGCGGCATAGTCATCGGCAAGGTTTAGGTTCGTCCTTTCCTCTTCGCAGAGTTCACATCTTATTATGTTACGGACGGCCCTGGCGCGGTGTGGCCGGAAAACGAAAAGGGCAAAAATTGTTCTTGCCGGAACCCGCCCGGCCCATCCCGTATAATTGCGGTGAATGCTCGTCGAGCTAAGGGTCGAGAACTATGCCGTCATCGACCGGATTCGCGTGCGCTTCCACGAGGGATTCAACGTCCTGACCGGCGAGACCGGCAGCGGCAAGTCCATCGTCGTCGACGCGCTCAGCCTGCTTTATGGCGGGCGCGCCTCGTCCGACATGGTCCGGACCGGCGCGGATCGGGCGCGGGTGTCGGGCATATTCGAATTGCCCGAATCGCCCGACCTGCACCGTTTGCTCAAGGAGAGCGGAGTGGAGGCCGAAGACGGAGAACTGATCCTCGAACGCGAGATCCTCGCCAACGGGAAGTCGCGCGCCTTCGCCGGCAGCCGCGCCGTCACCGCCGCCTTTCTTCGCCAGATCGCTCCGCTACTCGGCGACATCCATGGCCAGCACGACCAACAGATGTTGTTCGACGCGGGCAGTCAACTCGATATGCTCGACGCCTTCGCGGCCGCCGGGGCCGAACGCGGCACGGTGGCCGGAATCTTCGCCGACTGGCGCGCCGTGAACCGGGAACTGGAGGAACTGGATCGCAGCGAGCAGGACAAACTCCGGCTGGCCGATCTCTGGTCCTTTCAGGTGAAGGAGATCGAGGGCGCCGGCTGCCGGCCCGGCGAGGACCGGGAACTCGATGGCGAGCGCAACATTCTACGCAACGTCACGCGCCTGCACGAACTCGCCTCGGCGGCGTATGAGTCGCTGTACGATTCCCCGGAGGCGGCCCTGTCCCGCATCGGGCGCGCGCGGCGGCGGCTGGACGAACTCAACCGGATCGATCCGGCGATGCAAGAAATCCTCGCACTGCTCGGACCCGCCGAGGCGGCGGTGGACGAGGCGGCGCGAGCGCTGCAGAGCTATCTCGGCGGGCTTGAGGCCGTCGAGAGCCGGCTCGCCACGCTCGAAAAGTTGAAGCGCAAGTACGGCGCGACGCTCGACAAGGTGAGCGCGTTCCTGGAAGATGCCCGCGCGAATCTCCAGGCGTTGGAGCACAGCACGGAACGCCGTGCCGAACTCGAGGGCCGCCGCGAAGCGCTCGCCGCGGCCTACCGCGAGGCGGCCGGCAAACTGTCGGAGCGGCGGCGCGAGGCGGCGGCCGGACTCGAACAACAGGTGCAAAAGGAACTCGCGTCGTTGGCGATGGAACGGACGGTTTTCCGCGTGCGTTTCTCATCGGCCGAATGGAGCGAACATGGTTTCGACCGCGTCGGTTTCCTTATTTCGCCCAACGTCGGCGAGGAGCCGAAACCGCTCGATCGCATCGCCTCCGGCGGCGAATTGTCCCGCGTCGCCCTGGCGCTGAAGACCTGTGTCGCTGTCAAGCCCCCCGCCGGCCGAGCGGCTTTGTCCGCCATCCGGACGCTGGTCTTCGACGAAGTGGACGCAGGCATTGGCGGGGCCACGGCCGAGGCGGTCGGGCGGCGGTTGAAGAAGCTCGCGGCCTCACACCAGCTTTTGTGCGTCACCCACCTCGCGCAAATCGCTGGCCTCGCCGGCCATCACTACCGGATCGAGAAAAGCGAGTCCAACGGCCGCACGGTTTCGACTATCGAGGAACTCACCGGCAGCGAGAGAACCCGCGAAATCGCCCGCATGTTCTCCGGCGAAACCACAACCGCGGAGGCCCTGAAGCACGCCGAACAACTTCTGCGAATGGCCGCCGATTAGGCCGCGCGACCGTCGTTTATAATGAAGATGTTCCCCAGCCCGGTGAGGTGCGAGAGTGGTTGAATCGGGCGGTCTCGAAAACCGTTGACGGGGT
>CAYPUQ010000012.1:0-30260 GCA_964413655.1 uncultured Solibacteraceae bacterium
CTAGGTCATACAAAAAGACATGAAGACCCATCAGGTGCCATTAGGCCGGCGGAATGCGCAACTCTCAATTTTTGAGAGAGATGGATAGATCTCAGGCGAGCGATGCGGGCGGGCGGCTGGGAAAACCGGCCGATATCCTGTAAACTCCCGCTAGCGCAAGGCTAGCGCGCGGTTCCACAACGAGCCGACGATCAGGGGTAGCGGCGAACGGCTTTGCCAGCGGCGTTCTGTTTTGCGTCGGCTTCGCTCGAGTACGGGATGGCGGTGATCCAGCCGCCGTTACTCGCGGCGGGGAAGACGGCGGCGGAGGGGTCCAGCGGAGTCCGGTATTCGGGCGTCGTATCGAGCACTGTGAGGTACAGGGATGCCGCGGCGCCAGCGAGGGTGACCTTCGGTCCCGTGGCGCGCGCGATCCACAACTTTCCGTCGAGCAGACCCCACGAAGCGTGCGTATCCTCGTCCAGTTCGCCGGAGGAACGGGTGAGCGGATGGAAGGCAACCTTACCGTCGCCGGTGATGTGGAACAGCGTGGAGTACGCGCCGTCGCCGAAGATCGAGACCACTTCGAGAAACCACTCGCCTTTCCACGACACGACCCGCGTCGGGTACGGCATATATTGCGGGAAGAAGAGCCGCAGGCTGGGCTGCGAGAAGGCGTAAAGACGAGATGTGCCGCTGGCGTAGACGGCGAGCGTGCGGGCCGGATTGTCCGGATCGCGATAAAAGGCGTGGACCTCGGTCCATGATGTGCCGGACGGCTCCGTCGTCAGGTGATCTTCGAGGAATGTAATGGCTGGGGCGCCGGGCGCCGGATCGTCGTCAAGCAGCTTCCATCGGATTGGACCGAAGAACGGACGGCGGACCAGACCATGAACCGCATCGAAGGATGGCGACGAATAGTCGAACCACATCCATTCCGGCGGAGCGTAGCCCTCGATGCCGCAACGGACGTGCAGGGTGGGCATGACGATCTGGAACCGTCGCGGAGCGAGCAGCAGAAGGTGGGAACTCGGATAAACCTTGGTGGACGCGCCCAGCAGCGTACCTTTGCGGGCGCTGGCCGGCTGCGAATCGCCTTCCTCGGGCGAGATCTCGTCGGGGGATTTACGGAAGAGCGGGAACGACTCCGGCGGGCATTCGATGCTAACCGCCGTGGGTGCGGGCAGCGTCGCGATGGTCCAGCCATATGCGCCGTCCGCCGCGAGCAATCGCGTGGCCCCGTCGCGGCGTTCAAGCACCAACGCAAGGTTCGTGGCCGGTCGCAGGCTGGGCGGTTCACCGGGCTCGGCCGACAGGGTCGTGCCGGCGGGCAGCGTGACGATACCGACATCGCCTTCGGGCGCCCGGGAACTGGAACTACACCCGATCAGCGCCGCGAGAAGACTAGCCTGGAGCGCGGTCGCGATCCGCTTCATCGTAGCCCGCATTCTTCAGATCCTGTGAGGTAATCCCCACCATTTCGCATTCATCTTCAAAGGTAGCCTGTTTGTCGAGCGCCCACTGGAAGTGCCACCATTCGGATTTGTTGGTGTTGCTCTCCCATCCGGAGTGCGCCTTGATCCGTTCGAACTTCCCGTCGGACACGATCTCGCTGGTCAGGTCCAGGTACCAGCCGGGGCGCGCCTTCTGGGCGGACTTACCCCAGAAGCTCCAGTATTCGAGTTCGTCCTTCTTGAACTCCTTGCCCTGGGTGCCGTCCTGCTTCTCGGTCTTACACCAGATGCGCCAGAAGTTGCCGGAAGCGATGAAGTCCTTGGCGACGAAATAGCGGTGGTCCGGCGGACCGCCCAGCGCCTGGTTGAGGTCGACGGCGCGGCCGACGATGTGGAACGAGAAACTCGACGCGCCCACCTTGGTGACCTTGGCGAGGCGGCGCTTCGTGTCGCCGTACGGACCGTCGATGGTGCCGCCGAGGCCCTTGATTTTGGTGGCCAACGTTTGCCAGGCGTCGAAGACGTCTTCGCGCAGCGTAGCGCCGCCGCCGTTCTTCATTTTGAAGCGGCCGAGCGGCGCCTTCCATTTCTTGGTGAGCCACTTCTGAATTTCCTGGAGGGTGGCGTCGGTTACCTCCTCGTCGACGGCGCCGGTGAACAGATCGGCGGCTTGGGCGTCGGCTGGAGCGCCGGTGTCGGCGTGAATGCGGTAGAGCGAAGTGGCAGCACGGCGTTTAAAGCGCTTGACGGCGCGCTTGGAGCCGCGCCCCCAGACGCCGTCGTCGCCGCCTTTCGGCAGGTAGCCGAGAGTGATGAGATCGCCTTGAACTTTCTTGGCGTCGGTGGCTGGATTGAAGGGCATACAGAAGCTCGCACCAGTATAGTGCCGCACGGCCAACGAACGTATCAAAACCCGCCAGCCCGGTATAATTGTGACCGATGGACGTCTACGACGAATTAGTGCGCCTGCGCGGTCTCGGGCAGAAGTGCGCGCTGGCGACCATCGTGCAGGTGAATGGGTCGATTCCGAGCTACGAAAGCGCCAAGCTGCTGGTGCGCGAGGACGGCTCGATGGCGGGAACGATCGGCGGCGGTTGCGTCGAGGCCGAGGTGTGGAACGTGGCGCGGGAAGTGATGGAAACGGGCCAGCCGCGGCATCTCACATTCAGCCTGGGACAGGACGCGGCCTACGACAACGGATTGATCTGCGGAGGCCAATTGAACATCTTCGTCGAACCGATCGTGCCGCAGCCGCGGGCGTTCATCTTCGGCGCCGGGCACATTTCGAAGAGCCTGTCGAAGGTGGCTAACCTCGCCGGGTTCGAGACCGTGATCGTGGACGACCGCGAAGCTTTCGCCAACCGCGACCGCTTTCCCGAGGCGGTAAACGTCTGCGCCGGCGAGTACGAGGAAGTCTTTCCGCAACTGAACGTGCGGGACACGTCCTACCTGATTATTGTGACCCGCGGGCACCGCGACGACATGCGGGTGCTCCGGTGGGCGCTGGGCACGCCGGCGCGCTACATCTCGATGATCGGCAGCAAGCGCAAGACGATCTCCGTGATGAAGGAGCTGGAAAAGGAAGGCATCCCGCGCGAGAGCTTCGACCGGTTGTTCGCGCCGATGGGCCTGGAGATCGGCGCGGTGAGCCCGGAAGAAATCGCGGTTTCGGTGGTGGCCGAGATGATCGCGGTGCGACGGAACGCGGAGTCGGATTGGCGGTCGGTGTCGAAGTCGATCTTTCAGAATCCGGCGCTGCGGACCGTCTTGAAGTGAACATCGCCGGGCTGATTCTGGCAGGCGGGGCGTCGAGCCGGATGGGTAGCCCGAAGGCGCTGCTGCCGGCCGGAAGTGAGTCGTTTGTGGACCGGCTGATCTCAGTATTCGGCGAGACGTGCGACAGCACCTGGGTTGTGCTCGGCCACGACGCGGAGCGTATTCGAAGCGCGGTGCGGCGCGCCGGGGAGGCGCGCTTCGTTGTGAATCCCCACCCGGAACACGGGCAGTCGAGTTCGCTGGCGTGTGGTCTGCGCGCAATCGGCGACGGGGCCGATGCGGTAATGTTCACGCCGGTGGATTACCCCTCCATTCAAGCGGCCACGATCCGTGCGTTGCGCGCGGCGATGGAGAGCGCGGCGGATCGGCCGCTGCTGGCGATTCCCCGACACGACGGCCGCCGGGGCCATCCGGTGTGTGTGTCGCGGGCGCTGATACCGGAGTTTCTCGCCTTGCCGCCGGATGGCGCGGCGCGGGACGTGATCCGAAGGCACGATGCGGAGGTGTTCTACGTCGAAGTGGACGACCCGGGCATCCTGCGGGACATCGACACGCCGGAGGATTATCGCCGGATTGTGGGCGCGTCATGACCCCGGAAGTCAGTTCGTCCGCACCGCCGGCGAGGCGGTGGCGCTGGGGACGGTTGGCGGCCATGGCGGCAATTTTGGCTTTGGCGGCCGCCGCGCTGGCGCCCTTTGTGCGCACCGACCATCTGGCGGCTCCGCTGGCTGCTCAACTTGAAGCGCGGCTTGGCCGCCGCGTCGATGTTCAGGGACGCGTGCGTTTGCGGCTACTGCCCAGCCCGGCGATCACGGCCAATAACGTGGTGATTCACGACGACCCGGCGGCGGGCATCGAACCGGTGGCCTACGTGCCGGCGCTCCATTTCGGGCCGCGCCTCACCAGCCTGCTGCAGGGCCGCCTGGAGCCGGCCTCGATCGAGTTCGACGGCGCGAGCATCAACCTCGCCAAACTCCCGGACGGCAATTGGAATGTGCAGCGGCTGCTCGAAACGCTGTGGGACGGTGACGGGCAGTCGCGGCCTGACATCGCGGTGTCGCTGAGCAGCGGCCGGGTCAACTGGAAGATGGGATCGACCAAACTGATCTATTACCTGTCGAGCGCCGACATCGAACTGTGGCGCGGCAGCGAGCCAAGCCAGCCGACGACGTTCCGGTTCGAGGCGGGGCTATCGCGAACGGACCGTCCGGCTCGCGGGTATGCCCGGGTGAGCGGCAGGGGCGTCATCCGAAGCGCGGGTGCGGCCGAACCCGTCGAGATCAACGTCGCGGTGGAGCGGAGTTCGATCTCGGACCTGCTGACCCTGTTTGGCCAGGAGCCGCGCGGCATCGAGGGTTTTGTGGCGGCGAGCGCCCGGCTTCGGGGAGATACGAGCGCTCTGGACATCGAAGGAAGGGTGCGGCTGGACGAGGTGCAGCGGTGGGGCTGGCTACTGCCCGCCGAAGGAGGCCCGGCGCTCGCGCTGGCCGGGAAACTCGACCTGACCGGTGAGCGCCTCGAATTGAATACCATGGCAGCGGACGGGGCGCCCGCGCCGCTCTCGGTCCGGTTGCGCGCGATCGACTACTGGACCGCGCCCCGGTTCGCTGGCCTTGTCACGTTGCGCGGCGTGCCACTGAATTCCCTTCGCGAGTTGGCCGAGAATCTGGGCGTCACCGTTCCTCGGCACGTGGCCGCCGATGGATCGCTCGAAGGCGCCGTGGGCTACTCGGAGGCGACAGGGCTGACGGGGTTGGTTCGGCTTTCGGCGGCGAGTGTGGCGGCGGGCGAAGCGGCGCGGCTCGAACTGCCGCAAGCCGACATTGTTCTGGGTGGGCAACGGCTGGCGCTGATGCCGTCGCGGGTGGTTCTCGACGAAAGCAGCGCGGCGCGGATGGAAGGCAGCTATGGCTTCAACGGGGAGAACCTGGATCTACGGGTGACGACGGCGGGCATCGAAATCGAACGGTTCCGGACGGTTTGGGAGGCATTCGCCGTCCGCCCGCCCGCGGACTTCTTTGCGCTTTGCCGTGGCGGCGTGTGGTTGGGCGTGCTCCGTTACGCCGAGTCGCGCGAGCGGGCCGGACAGTGGGCCGGCGAGATGGAGTTGCACGACACGAGGATCAACATCGAGGGTTTCGCCAAACCAATGGTGCTGCGGCGCGCGGCACTCGCGCTACGCGGCGACGCTTTTTCGCTGGCGAAGATGGACGCGCGCGTCGGCGAGATTCCAATGCGCGCGGAGTACCGCTACGATCCGGCCGCGGCACAGCCGCACACGGTCCGGCTCGCCATGGACGAGTTCGACTTGGCGGAACTCCCGGCACTCCTGACGATCGTCCCGCGCAGCTCACCCGGCTTTCTCGCGCGCACGTTTCAGCGCCGGCCACCGCCACTGCCGTCGTGGCTGGGACCGAACGACGGGTTGGAGACTCACGTCGAGATCGGCAGCCTGGATGCCGGCGGCCACGAGTTGCAGAGCGTCCGGGCCGATCTCGGCTGGAACAAGGCTGTGCTGCGAATCCGCGATTTCCGGGCGCGGCTCGACGGCGCTCCACTGCAGGGTTCGGCCAGCGTCACTTTCCGGTCGGGCGTTCCACGCGTCTTGGCCGGGGTGCAGTGGGAGGACTACGCGTGGCGGGGCGGCCGCTTGCGCGGAGAAGCTCACGTCGAGACGTCGGGCTGGTGGGACGATCTCGTGCGGAACTTGAAAGCGGACGGCTGGTTCTCGGGGCGGCGGATCCGAACCTCGCCGGTGGACGAGTGGAGTTCGATGAGCGGATGCTTTTCCCTCCTCTTCGAGGAGGAGCAGTTCCGGTTGGAACTAGAGGGAGTATCGGCGGCCAAGGGCCTTGAGGTATATCTGGGATCGGGCCGAACGATGACGGACGGCCGTCTGCAGCTCGAATTGGCGAGTGATGTTACACTGATTCGACTGACGGGTTGGCTGTCGGGCGAAGAGGCAGAATTTGTGCGAACGCAGTGATTCCGCGCCAGGTATGGAAAGCCTACACGCCGAAACCGGCACTCTATTGCAGGAGACCACGGAGCAGGTGCTCCGTGCGGCCCACGCGACGGCGCACGAGCAGCTTTCGGCGGCGTGGCAACTGCACGTCGATCGCGTCGAGCAGGAACTGAAGACCGGCTGGCGCGACAACCTGGAGCATGCGTTGCGCGATGTCTTCGAAGACATCGCGCGGGAGCTGTTGCCGGGTATGGAGCAAGCCGTCGAAGCGCGGTTTGGCGCTGAGTTAGAGTCGCTTCGGTCGCGGATGGCCGCCGATGCGGAAGCGGCGCGCGAGGAATTGCACGCGCAATACGAGCGGAACCTCGTTCACGAGCGCGCGGGTTTGGCGCGGCAATTAACGGAACGGATCAACCAGGTCGGCCGGCGGCTGGGGCAGGCCCAGGACGAGCGCGAGTGGGCCATCGCGCTGTTGGACGGCGCGGTTCCCTTCGCGGCGCGGCGCGCCGTGTTTGCGGTTGCGGACGGAACGGTGCGGGCGATCGCGGCGGCAGGCGCCGGCGCGGAAGGGATCGAAGGAGCCCCGGTTCCCCTTGGAGAAGCGCCGGCGTTCAGGAGCGTGATCGAGACGAAAGAACCGGTGATTACGACGTTCGCGGGAAGCCAGATCTCCGGCGTCCTCGCGGAGCGCTTGGGCGGCTCGGCGGGCGACCGGATTTACCTGGTGCCGCTGGAGCACGAGGGCGCAGTGGTTCGGGTGCTGATGGCGGAGGGGCCGGATCTCGACCTGAACGCAATCGAACTGCTGGCTACACTCGGCTCCGGGGCTTGGTTGCCGCGGTTCGCGCCGAAGCCTGTCGCCGCGTCTCCGCCCTCGGAGATGTCAGCCGCTCCGGCGGCAGCGTTCGACGAACTCAAGACCCCGGCGCCGGATTGGGGGGACTTGTCGCGAGACGACCAGGACCTTCACCTGCGGGCACAGCGCTTCGCGCGTGTGCAGGTGGCGGAAATTCGGTTATATAAGAGTCAGGAAGTGAAACAGGGCCGCGCCAACCGTTCGCTGTACTCGCTGCTGCGGGAGGATATCGACCGCGGCCGGGAATCGTACCGCGAGCAGTTTCTGAACGCCAACCCGGCGATGGTGGACTACTTGCATCGCGAGCTGGTGAAGACGCTTGCCAACCAGGACAGCTCACTGCTGGGGGAGGACTATCCTGGGCCGCTGGTTTAGCCCTCGACTCAGGTGCCGTGTTGGTCTCCTGTTTGCCCGCGTGGTCCTGGCGTCGTTGTGCGCCGGATTCAGTTTTGCGCAGCCGCTCGAATCGCTCGCCAAGGCGCATTTGACGAAGCCGTCGGCGGCGACGGAGAACGCGCTGAAGTCGTTCGCGCAAGCCAACAGCGGCAACCGCAACGGCGCTCTGGCGTGTCTCGCGCTCGGACGGGTGGCGCTGGAGCAGAACCGCTACGCCGACGCGGTGACCTACTTGCAGGCATCCCGGCCGGCGCTGCCGGCGTTAAGCGACTACACGAACTTCTATCTCGCAGAGGCGCTGGCGGCCGTGCAAAGCACCGGCGAGGCCATCCCCGCGCTTGAGATTGTGCACCGGACCGTCCCGCGGTCGCCGTTGTTGCCGTGGTCGGTGTTGCGGGCGGCGCGGTTGCTGCTCGACGCGGGCGAACCGGCGAAGGCGGCCGGGGACTTGCGTCCGTACCTGGCCTCGTTGCCGGAAGCGCCGGCCCGGCTGCTCCTGGGCCGGATTCTAATCGCCCAGGAGATGTGGATGGGCGCCGCCTCGGAGCTACAGAACGTTTACTTGGAGTATCCCGTATCGAAGGAAGCCAGTGAGGCGGAGGTGCTGCTGAAGGAACTGCAGCAGCGCATGGGTGACAGCTATCCGCCACTGATGCCGGGGGCGCTCATCGAGCGCGCCCGGCGGATGATTCGCGGCGGCGCCGCATCCCGCGCGGCGAGCGAACTGCGATCGCTGGCGCCGCGGTTGGCGGGGGCGGACCGCAATGCGGCGCAGGTGGCCATCGGCGTGGCACAGTACGAAGCGCGGCAGGATTCCGAGGCATTAACGCATCTGCGAGCGCTCACGGTGACGGCCGACGAAGTGGACGCCGAACGGCTGTATTACATCTTTGCGGCGGCGCGACGGCTCGGCCGGGCGTCCGAACGGCAGGAAACTCTGGCTGCACTGGAGGCGAAGCATCCGAAATCGCCGTGGCGGCTGGAAGCTCTGGTTTCCGAAGGCAACCGCGCGTTACTGGTGAACGCTCCGGCCGAATACGTCCCCGCCTACACGGCCTGTTATCGGGACTTCACCGACAGCAACCGAGGCTGGTTCTGCCATTGGAAGGTGGCCTGGAACGCCTATCTGCGTCGCACGCCGAAGGCCGAGGCGATGATGCGGGAGCACCTGGAAAAGTTCCCGAACTCAGTGCAGGCGGCCACGGCGCTCTACTTTCTGGGCCGCCTGGCGGAGCAGCAGAAGCGGCCGGCGGCGGCGCGCGCCTGCTACGAGACGATTCTAAGCCGCTATCCGGGCTACTTCTACGCACTCCCGGCGCGAGAGCGGTTGACCACATTGAAAGGCGCGGGCCAGCCCGAGACGGAGTTTCTGAACGGGTTCGCGTTGCCGCTGCCGGAGGCGCCGGGCGACTTCTCGATCGATCGGCCGACCAAGCACCGGATCGACCGGGCGCGGCTGCTGCGATCGGCCGCACTGTACGACTGGGCCGAACAGGAGCTTCGCTACGGGGCGCGGAACGGCGCGAATTCGCTGGTGATCGCGGTGGAGTTGGGAACCGACGCGATGAAGCGCGGCGAGACGGCGCGCGGCTTGCGGCTGGTGAAGTCGCTGGCGCCGGGATACCTGCGCTGGACAATCGACGATGCGCCAATGGAGTTTTGGCGGCTGGCCTTTCCGCTGCCCTACAACGACACTCTGTGGAAATACAGCCAGGCGCAAAACCTCGATCCTTATCTGATAGCCGGTCTGATCCGGCAGGAGTCGGAGTTCAACGCGCAGGCCGTGTCGCGCGCCGGTGCTCGCGGTCTGACGCAGATCATGCCGTCGACAGGACGGTCGCTCAGCCGCCGGCTTGGCATCCAACCGTACGGGATTGCGTCGTTGTTCCGGCCGGAGGTGAACATCCGGATGGGGACGTTCTACTTCCGGCAGATGCTGAACACACTGGGCGGCGACATGGCGGCGGCGCTGGCAGCTTACAACGCCGGCAAGTCACGGGTGGACCTCTGGCAGACGTGGGGCGACTTCCGCGAGCCGGCCGAATTCATCGAGACAATTCCGTTTACCGAAACGCGCGGGTATGTGCAGAGCGTGTTGCGCAACGCGGAGTTGTACCGCCGGATTTACGCGCGGCCGGTGAAGTGAGAGCGACGGTTTTTCAGGACCTCGGCTGCGCGGGCCGGCTGAGGGCTGCGCCAACGTGGTCCAGCGGACCAGCCGTGAAATAATTGGTATTCCCAATGCCGAGCAAGTTGATTCGCACACCCGGTCTTTACCTGGTGGGATTCATGGGGTGCGGCAAAACAACGATCGGGCGGCTCCTGGCGGACGACATGGGCTGGGAGTTCGCCGATCTTGACGACGACATCGAAGCGCAAGCCCGAATCACGATTACCGAGATCTTCGACCAGTGCGGCGAGGAGGTGTTCCGTCAACTCGAACACGAGGCCCTCGATCGCCGGGTTCGCGCCATCCAACGAGGCGATGCCACGGTTCTCTCGCTGGGCGGCGGCGCTTTCGCCCAACCTCACAACTTCGAACTGATCGAGGAGAACGGCATCTCGATCTGGCTCGATTGCCCGCTCGATCGAATCCGCGACCGCATCGCCGGCCAGAATCACCGTCCGCTCGCCCACGACCCCGAGAAGTTCGAGGCGCTGTATTGCAGCCGGCGCGAGTCCTACAGCCGCGCCGACTTCCGTATCGAAATCACCGGCGACGACCCGAACGAAGCTGTCGCGAAGATCAACGAATTGCCGCTCTTCTGAGCCGCCAAGTGCTAGGGTGTTCCTTAGTAGCCATGAACGAGAAAACCCTTCGCCGCCACGCCCTCCAAATCTTCCGCGCCGCGCTCCAGGCTGCCGATCCGGTGCAGGCGGTCCTGCGCCATTGCTCGGTGGAAGGCAGCGTGTTCCGGGCCGGCAAACGGCGCTACCGGCTCGACGCCTTTAAGAACATTTATGTCATCGGCGCCGGCAAGGCGTCGGCGGCCATGGCCCAAGCCGTCGAGAAACTGCTCGGCCGCCGCATCACCGGCGGCAGCGTCACGGTGAAGTACGGTCACGGCGCGCCGCTGAGGCGCGTGCGGATTCAGGAGGCCAGCCACCCCGTGCCCGACGACGCAGGCGTTGCCGGCGCGGTGCGTATCGCCGAGATCGCCCGTCATGCCGGTCCGGACGACCTCGTGATCTGCCTGATCTCGGGCGGCGCCTCGGCCCTGACACCGCTGCCGAGCGCCCCGATGACGCTGGCCGAAAAACAGGCGACCACTCGGCTCCTGCTCGACTGCGGCGCCGACATTAAGGAGATCAACACGGTTCGCAAGCACCTGTCGGACTTCAAAGGTGGCCAACTGGCCCGACTGGCCGCTCCCGCGACACTTGTTTCCCTGATGTTAAGCGACGTGATCGGCGACCCGCTCGATGCCATCGGCTCGGGTCCGACCGTGGCCGACACCACGACGTTCGCCGCCGCGCGCGCGATCCTGGAGCACTACGAGCTTCTCGGCAAAGCGCCGCGCGCGGTGGTGGAGCGCATCGAGCGCGGCGTGGCGGGCGATATCCCCGACACGCCCAAGCCCGACGATCCCGCGTTCGAGCGGACCCACAATCTGATCGTCGGCAGCAACCGCATGGCGGTGGAAGCCGCCCGCGAGAAGGCCAAGGCCCTGGGCTATCGAACCCTGGTGCTCTCCACCATGATTGAAGGCGAAACTCGCGACGTCGCGCGCGTCCATGCGGCTATCGCCCGCGAGATCCAGGACTCCGGCCAGCCACTCCGTCCCCCGGCCTGTGTCATCTCGGGCGGGGAAACCACGGTGACAATCCGCGGCAAAGGCTTGGGCGGCCGCAACCAGGAGTTCGTTCTGGCCGCCGCGCTCGACATCGCCGGCCATCCGGGCCTCGTCGTTCTGAGCGGCGGCACCGACGGCACCGACGGACCCACCGACGCGGCCGGAGCCATCGCCGACGGACAAACCGTTCAGCGCGCCAACGGTGCCGGCGTCTCAGCCATGACTCGCCTGGTAGAGAACGACTCCTACCATTTCTTCGACGCGATCGGCGATCTCGTGAAGACCGGCCCCACCCGCACCAACGTCATGGACGTGCGCCTCCTGCTGGTGGGCGCATCCAAACGATGATCCGCCGCGTCAAAAGCGTGTCATACTGTCGCCGCGACCGATTTGGCCGGTTGGCCCAGCGGATCACAAGATATTGTGGTCTTCAGTGAGAGACTACACGGGAAGGTAGTTCAGTGCTTTACTTTTCGCCAAAAGGCTTGTAGTATGGAATCACTCCCCCGAGCTGCCGGGTATACCCGGCGGAAATCCAGTTTTGAAGGGCGAGATCCCTTTGCTGAAACTCAAGCGAGTTGAACTGCAAGGATTTAAATCCTTTTGCGAACGCACCGAGATGCGCTTCGGCGGCGATGGACTTGCCGCAATCGTCGGACCCAACGGCTGCGGAAAGTCTAATGTCAGCGACGCCATAAGTTGGGTACTGGGCGAACAATCGGCGAAGACTCTCCGCGGCAGTCGCATGGAAGACGTGATCTTCGCCGGAACCCGCGAGCGCAAGCCGCTTTCGATGGCCCAGGTGACGATGACTCTGGTGGACCCCGACGGCGCTTATCTGCCCAAGCAGCGCGAGGCGCTGGCCAAGGCCAACGGCAAATTTGCCGAGGCCGCGAATGGCGAAGCCGGCGAGCCGGCCGTGAACGGTCAAACCAACGGCCAAGCCAATGGGCACACAAACGGGCACGGCCATCCCCACGAGATCACCATTACCCGGCGGCTGTTCCGCAACGGCGACAGCGAATACCTCATCGACGGCAAGCAGGCCCGCCTCCGCGACATCCAGGACATCTTCATGGGCACCGGGCTCGGGCCGGAAAGCTACGCCATTATTGAGCAGGGCCGCATCGGCCAGCTTCTCAGTTCGAAGCCGCAGGACCGCCGCAACGTCATCGAGGAAGCGGCCGGGGTCAGCAAGTTCAAGAACCGGCGCCGCCTGGCCGAAGCGAAGCTTGAAAGCGCCAAACAGAACCTGTCGCGCGTCTTCGACATTCTAGAAGAGGTGGGCCGCCAGGCGAATTCGCTAAAGCGGCAGGCAGCCAAGGCCAAACGTTACCACGAACTGCGCGAAGAGATGGTGGTCCAACTCCGCCACACCTTGGCCAACCGCTATCGCATGATGGAGCGCGAAGCGGCGAAGATCGCCCTCGACCTCGGCTCTGCCAACCAGGAGTTCCAGGCGCTTGCCGCGCAGGTGGCCGCGAAAGAGCGCGAGCAGCACACGGGTCAGGAAACGCTCTATCAGCGCGATCAGGAGTTGACTGCTGCGCGCCAGGGGCTCTCCGAACTGAAGCTCGAAGCTGAGCGTACGCGCGGGCTGCTTGAAGCCCAGGCGCGCCAGGTGTCCGGCATCGAGAGCCGGCTCACGCAGGGAGAAACCGAATCGCAGGAACTCGAAGCCCGCGACGCCCGCCTTGCCGGGGAGATTCAAGTCCACACTGCGGCCGCTGCCGAGTTGGAACAGCAGGTCGAAGAAGCGCGCCAGCTTCTGAACGCCAAGACAGCCGAGCGCGACCAGCTTCAGAACGAACTCCGCGAGCGCGAGTGGACCATCGAACAGGGCCGCCAGCAAGTGCTCCGCCTGCTTGGCGAAGCCTCCACTCTCAAGAACCAATTCGCCCAAATCGAGACGCATCTTGGCTCGCTCGAACGCGACGCCGTCCGCGTGAAGAAAGACGAAGAGGCCGCCACCGATGATCTGGAACGGCTCACCGTCCGCAAGAACGAGCTGTCCGAGTTGCAGGCGTCGCGGCAGATGGAACTGGAGTCGCTCGCCGAGCAGCGCCGGCGGATCGAGGCCGATCTCAACGAGCACAAGTCCCGTGCCGCGGAATCGCGCCGCGAGATGGAGCAGATCCGCGCCGAGTCCTCGCGCGTGAAGGCCCGGAAGGATTCGCTCGAAGAGATCCTGTCGCATCGCGCTTACACCACGGAGTCCGTCAAGCGTCTGTTCGGCGCGCTGGAGCGCGGCGAGGCCGAGAACCTGAAACCGCTTGGCGTGCTCGCCGACTTCGTCGACGTCGAGACCGCCTACGAAAAGGCCGCCGAGGAGTTCCTGCACGAGGAACTGGAATACGTCGTTGTGAAGGATTGGCCGCAAGCCGAGGCGGGCATCGACCTGATGCGCTCGGACCTCGACGGTCGCGCAACCTTCTTGGTCCACCCCGAACCGGGCGCGCCCGTAGCGTGCGTGCCGTCGCCCGAACCGCCGATCGGCCCCGAGACCGGCATCGTCGCCCGGCTCAGCGAGGTGCTGCACCTCACGAATGGGCTCACCCAGGCGCCCGCCGCTCTGCTGCCGCGGCTGGCGCGCTGTTTCGTCGCAGCCGATCGCCACACGGCTCAGCGGCTCGCGTTGCAGTATCCCGACTATTACTTCCTCCTCGCCGATGGGGTCTGCTATCACGGCCACGCGATCAGCGGCGGCCGGAAGACGGGCAGCGGCCCGCTCGCGCTCAAGCGCGAACTGCGCGAGTTGACGGCACTTGCCGTGCGCAAGAGCCGCGAGTTCGACGAGATCTCGCATCGCATTGAGACGCTGGATGGCGAGATCCAGTCGTTGACCGATGAGTTGGAGCGGCTACGCTCCCGCCAGCAGGGCGAGGAGAAGGAAGCCCTCGCCATCGATCACGAGATGCGCAAGATGGCCGAAGAAACGGCTCGCGCCAACCAGCGGCTTTCCGTCGCGCGGCTCGAATTCCAGCGCATCGATCAGGAAACTGCCCGCTCGCGCGAAAGGCTCGAATCGAGCCGTGCGCTGGCCGAGGAAAAGGATCTCGCTCGCGCCCAGCAGGAAGAAATGCTGGCCGCTGCCCGCGGAGAGTTGGAGGAGGTGCGGACGCGCGTCGCGCACCTCACCGAGGAACACTCCGTCCTACGCGTCCAACTCGCCGAGCACGACGAGCGCCGTCGAGCCGAACAGGCGGCTCAAGCCCGGTTGGAAGCACAGGCGCGCGAAGTCGGCCGCCGCCGCGAGGAGATCGCCGCCGAATTGGATCGGCTCGGCATAGAGCGCACCCGGTTGCTCAGCAGCAACATGGAACTCGACGAGCGGAGCGGCAAACTGGCCGATGATATCGCGAACGCCGAGCGCGAAGTGGCGCGACTGGTGGAAGAGGATAACGCACTGCGGGCGGCACTACACCAACTCGACGAAGCTCTTCATCAGCTAAGGGCCGCCCTTCAGGAAGCACAGGAGAAACGTTCGCAGATCGAAGTGTCGCTCGTTGAACGCCGTGCTGCGCTGCGGTATTTGGATGAGACCTGCCAGAAGGAACTCGCCGTAGCAGTCGCCGAACTGGCCGCCGTGGAGGAGACAGTCCTCGACGAGGAAGGGCTCGCCGAAGCGGAGGAGAAGTACAACCAGCTCCGGTCGCGCATCGAATCGCTGGGTCCGGTGAATCCGGAGGCGCTGCAGCAATACGAGGAGGCGCAGCAGCGCTACGACTTCTTGAACGCGCAGCGGCAGGACCTGCTCGACTCGATCCGCGACACCGAGAAGGCCATCCACGATATCGACATCGAGTCGAAGCGGCGTTTCACCGAAGCGTTCACGGCGATCAATCAAAATTTCCGCGAGACTTTTGTGAAGCTGTTCGGCGGCGGTGTGGCCGAAATGCGGCTCACGGACGAAAGCAACGTGAACGAATCCGGGATCGACATCGTGGCTTCGCCGCCCGGCAAGCGTCTGCAAAACGTGCTGCTGCTGTCGGGTGGCGAGAAGGCGCTCACCGCGCTATCGCTGCTGATGGCGATCTTCCGTTATCAGCCGAGCCCGTTCTGTATTCTCGACGAGGTGGACGCGCCGCTCGATGAGCCGAACATCCAACGGCTGATGGGACTGCTCAAGGAGATGGCGGACCGGACGCAGTTCATCATCATCACGCACGCCAAGCGGACGATGGAATCGGCGGCGGCGCTCTACGGCGTCACGATGCAGGAGCCGGGCGTGTCGCGACTCGTTTCGGTCCGGTTCAACGCTCCGCCACCGCCAGCCAACGGAGCGCACGCCGTCGAAGCGCGGGCCTGACCCCCGTCACAGCTTTGGTTGCCGGCCCACTCCACCACGCTCGCCAAGCGCCCCGAGGCCGGCAACTGGGGCGCGCGCATCGCCACCTCCCCCCGCGCGCCTGGGGCGGCCGCTTCGATAGCGACACACGGCGACTCGGCCTAAAGGAGCATCGCTTCTGGCAGGTTCTCGATCAGGAATCTGTCCCCGGTCGCGAATCGAAGACGGCGGCAGCGGGCGTGAGCGATCAGTAGCCGGTCAAACGGGTCGCGGGTCCAACCAACGTTGAGAGCCGCTCGAAAAAAGCACGTCGCTGGAGGGGCTATCCAGGTTCCATCGGGGATCGCTGGTCAAAGAAGATAGTCCGTCCGACGGCTCCCGCAAGCGGCCCACTTCGATCAGGAACTGAAGCTCAAGCAGGGAAACGGGCGACAAGAATAGACGGGAGCCGGTTGATAGCAGCGGTGCCGCTCTGCGATGTCCGAGCAGCAACCAGATAACGGCATTGGTATCCAGCAGAATCACTTCTTTGGCTTGCGCGCTCGAAACTGAAGTTGCCCGTCGGCTCCGGCCGTCCATGTCCACTCTCCCGAGAGAATGTCTTGGTCGTCCACCTCCAGAATCCTCGCCGGCCCTTGGCTGCCGGTGTTCCGCTGGTCAAGTACCAGCCTGAATCGGATTCCTTTTCGTTCGAGGACTACCTCCTCGCCACGCTCGACCGAGTCGAGCAGCCGGAAGAACTCTCGCCGCGCCTCGGACGCCGTATAGCGGTTCATATGTACATCGTACACCCGCAGTCCTCGCATGGGAGATCGCAGTAGATTCTCCTCTGGGGGGTTTCCGAGCCCCTGCATGTGGGGCTGCTTGGCGATCTGGCCCGTGTGAGAGAATTGCTGGTTCTCACAGTTGTGCCATAATACTCGATCTGGGCTTTATCTAGTTTCACGTTTATAGTTCATACGTGGACGCGTTCGCCGCGTACGAAGCTGTTTTCTTCCCCGTACGAAGTCTATTCTCAGAAAAGCGAAGAAAGGGCAGTTTATGCTCCGAGCAATCAGCCGAACAACCGTGCCGTGGTGTCTGCTTCACGCGGCATTCCTCATTGCGCTCCCATTTGGACAGCCGCGGGCCAAGGCCCAGATACTGTACGGTTCGCTAGTGGGCAACGTCACCGAAGAATCCCAGGCTAGTATTCCGGGAGCGGAAGTTACCGTTACGAACCAGGAAACCAATTTGACGCGCCGGTCTCGAACGAACGAAGTGGGCGCGTACAACTTTCCCAACCTTCCGCCGGGTCTGTATTCGGTCCAGATCCAGAGCGCCGGTTTCAATGAATTCTCGACGCAAAACGTTCGCGTGGCCGCCAACAGTTCGGTCCGCGTGGATGCAGTGATGGCTGTGGCCGGAGTGCAGTCGGCCATCACGGTCACCGCCGACTCGGCCGTGGCGCCGCTTCAGACCGAACGTGGCGAGATCCGCCATGAAGTCGTCACGAAGGAGTTCGAGGATTTACCCGTCTCTACGGCCGGAAACTACCAGAGCCTGCTGCAAACGCTGCCCGGGTTCGAAATGGAGGGTGACATGCGCCCGGGGCGCATGGGGGGCTGCAATCCTTCCGGATCGGTGGGCTTCGCCGTGAACGGCACGACCACCTCAACCACGGTGACGAACGTCGATGGGGCGTCCAACGCACACATCTGGAACGTCGGGCGTTCAGCCATCGTTCCAACGCTCGAATCGATCGAGAGTGTCAACGTGACGACGAACAGCTTCGACGCCGAACAGGGGCTGGCTGGCGGCGCGGTGATCAATGTGCAAAGCCGTTCCGGTTCCAACCAGTTTCACGGATCGCTTTTCGAATACCACTTCAATCAGCACATGAAGGCGCGGGATTACTTCCGTCCCCCTGGAGAAGAAAAGGGCAAATTCATTCAGAACCGGTTCGGCGGTACGATCGGCGGCCCGATCAAGCGCGACAAGCTGTTCTTCTTCAGCAGTGTGGGCGCCATCCTGCAGCGGGACAATGGCGGGCGAATACTTTCGCTGCCTTCGCAGACGGTTCGCGGTGGCGATTTCTCGGGCTTCACGACGACGGTTTACGATCCCGCCACGGGCGATTCCGTCGGATTCGGGCGAGTTCCGTTTGCCGGCAACCGAATTCCGGCCAGCCGGATCGACCCGATTTCGCGGCGCGTGATCGAACTCGTGCCAATGGGCAACCTGCCCGGCACGGAGGCCTTGAACGCCAATAACTTCTTCGCGTCGCAGCCGTTCGGAGCGGACCGGTGGTCCATCGACAACAAGGTGAACTGGCAAGCCACCGACAACTTCAATGCGTTCGTGAGTTGGAACTACGCCCATCACCAGTCCACCCACATCACCGCTTTCGGCGAAGGCTTCATCGACGGGCCGCGCGTCGGCGCCGGGAACGCCGGAGAAACATGGGGCTACAACAACCGCGTAAGTTCGGGAATGAACTATATCTTCACGCCGACACTACTGATGGACGCCTTCGCTGGCTGGACGCGCCAGAACACCAACGTCGAGCAGCCAGGCATCGGGGAGAACTACGGGCTGGACTTGCTCGGAATACCTGGAACCAACGGTCCGGAACGCTTTCAGAGCGGGTGGCCACGATTCGCCGTGAGCGGCTATGACGCCTTCGGCACCGAGGAGCCGTGGACGCCCTACTATCGCAACGACAACCAATACTCGTTTCGCTCGAACTTCACCAACACCAGGCGGCGCCATGAAATTCGTTGGGGTGTGGACATCAACTCCGAACAGATGAATCACATCCAGCCGGAGTTCCAAGGTGGGCAGAGCACTGGCGCCCGTGGACTGTTTTCGTTCGGAAACGGCCCGACGCTCGCTTGCCTGGCGTTAAACGCAAGCGGCGCGTGTTCGTCCACCAGTCCCGCTACCGCCCAGGCTAACTCGTTTGGCACATTTCTTCTCGGTAGGCCAACGCTAACCGGAAAGAACTCGCTCAACATCTTCCCGTACACGACGCGGACCTGGCGCTACAGCCTGTACGTTCGCGACCGCTGGCAGATGACTCCGAACCTCACGATCAACTACGGTATCCGCTGGGAGTACTTTCCGACGCCGACTCGCGCGGACCGCGGCTTCGAGCGTTACAACCCGGACGACAACAAAATTTACATCGGCGGTGTTGGCTCGGTGCCGAGGAATATGGGCGTCGTCGCCAGCAAGAAGCTCGTCGCGCCTCGCTTTGGCTTTGCCTATCGAATTGGCAGCGAGATGGTCATCCGTGGCGGATATGGCTTGAGTTGGGACCCTTACTCGCTTGCCAGGGCGCTGCGGACCAACCACCCGGTCCTGACCGAACTGGTGTTACAGCCGCTGAACAGCTTATCTGCGGCGAGCCGGTTGGCGGACGGCATCCCCGCGATCGTGGCGCCCGGACTCGGCGACGGCATCGTTGACATTCCCAACAATGTCTCGTCCCAAACCGTGCCGCTGGACTTCGAACGCGGCTACATCCAGTCCTGGAACTTGACCGTTCAGCGGTCGCTAAAAGGGGGCTGGGTCGCCGAAGCCGGCTACGTCGGCACCCGCCAGATTCGGCAGTTGGGATATAGGCAAGTGAACTGGGCGCCTATCGGCGGTGGCAACAATGGACGGCAGTTGTTCCAGCAGTTCGGCCGCAACGCCGATACTCGGGAAGTGGTCCCCGTAGGCGGCAGTCACTACGACTCGCTGCAAACCAGGGTACAGCGGCGCTTCTTTCGCAACTACTCTCTGACAGGGTCCTACACGTTCGGCAAGTCCATCAACAATTCCGGTCTGCACCGCAGCGACAGCACGCTGAAGGTCGTAATCCCCGAGTATTACGGCCTGAACCGGTCGGTCAGCAACTTCGACCGCCGCCACAACTTGCAGATCACCAATATTGTCGAGCTACCCTTCGGCAAGGGGCAGCGTTACCTGAATCAGCGCGGCTTCCTGTCCTCGGTGCTCGGCGGCTGGCAGACCAACAGCATCATTAGCGTCATGAGTGGCCGCCCGTTCAACGTAACGGCCAGCGCCGCTTCGCTGAACGCGCCCGGCAACACGCAGCGCGCCGACCAAGTGAAGCCGGAGGTGGCGATCCTTGGCGGGGTGGGCCGCGGCCAGCCCTACTTCGATCCCTTGGCCTTCCGGCAGGTCACCGAGCCGCGATTCGGCAATGCCGGCTTCAACAGCCTGTACGGACCCGGCCGCGTGAATTGGGACTTCGGTCTGTTCCGTTTCTTCCAGTTCACCGAGCGGGTCCGGATGGAGGCACGGCTGGAAGCCTTCAATTTCACGAACACGCCGAAGTTTGGCAACCCGGGCTCGAACGTCAGCAACCTGCAATTCGACGCCGCCGGAAACATCAGCAACCTGAATGGATTTGGCGAAATCATTTCGGCCACCGAAGAACGGCAGTTCCAGGTCGGGTTCCGCATCACGTTCTAGCGGAGGCCCGCACCGCGTCTATAAGCGCGCCAGGCTGGCTTCGAGTGCTTCCTTGACCTCGGGGTCGGCTTGGCGCCAGATCTTCCCCAATTCCGCGTAAGCTTCCCGAGCGGCTGGCTTGTCGCCCAGTTCCGCCGACGACCGCGCCACGCCCAATAACGACAGCGCTCGGTTCGGCGCGCGCAGCAGCGCCAGTTCGAATTGCACACGGGCCAGACGCGGCTGCCCAAGTTGCAGCAAAATCTCCCCGAACAGTTCGTGGGCCGGCTTGGGGGGAGAAGGCGGTCCAAACTCAAAGGCCATCCGGTCTTCTATCTCGACGGCTTGTTTCATGCGATCGACCGCTTCCCTGCTCTCGCCGTCGGCCATCGAGAACAGCGCATGGAGTTCCAGTTCCATGATCTCCAGCGCCTGTTCGTCGCCCGCGTACATGTGGCCCTCATGAGCCATCCCCCCGCTTGCACGATGCTTCGATCCCCGCAACAGGCGCAGGTCCGACAAGGCAGCGGCGGCCTGTTCGCGCTTACCTTCGTTCAAGGCCGACAGACCGGCGGCAAACAGGTCCGCGCCGCGCACGGGGAGGTCCAGGCCGGTAGTACTGTCCTCGGATCGATACGGCTGGCCGGCCTCAATGGCGCATGCTATCGCCATTTGCACCAGGTGGAACCGCGCGAGTGGCGCCGGGTCCGGACCGGCTTCTGCACGGGCTCTTTCCAGCAGTCGGCGTCCGTCCTCGTATCTACCCTGTTGAAGGTACGCGTACTGAAGCCACCACAAGGCGTGAAAGCCGCCCGGATCCAGGGCCTCACGGGACCGCGCGGCAGTCCGCTTCGACGCTTGCCAAGCATTTTCGTTCGATTTTGCGCCCTCCTCCCACATGCCCAGGGCGAAGAAAATGTGCGATGGCATGTGCAGCGCATGCGCGGCTTCCGCGGCGACCCGGGCATAGATGCGCGCGGCCCGAAGGCCTATCGGCGCGTGAATCGGGTCGTCGTAACAATGGATCAGGTAGTGGAGCGCCCCTGGGTGTTCCGGATTCCTGGCGAAGACGTCTTCAACGACGGCGGCCGCCTTCATATAGACGCGGAAGTCTCTGCCTCGATGGCAGGTGCCAATCAGCGACAGAGCGTAAAAAGCAGCCGCTTCGTCGTCATGCGGATAAGCCTCATGCAGCCGGCGCATGGCTTCTGAATAAGCAAAATCGCGCTCCTCCTTGGTTCCGTCGCCATAGAGAACCTCGATCGCGCCCAGATAAGCTCTCTCGCGTCCAGTGGGCGCTTTTCGCTGCCTTTCTTCGACCGACTGAGCCAGGCGAACCAACAGCGCCTTCGCGGCTTGCGGGTCCTGGGCGAACCAAAGAGGTTCGTTGTAAGTCATAGCCTCGCCCCAGAAGGCCATGGCAAATTCCGGCGCGAGTTTCCGGGCCGCCTGGAACTCCTCTCTGGCCTGCCGGTACTCGAAACTGTGGAGGAACAACACTCCGCGCAGGAAATGCTTCTGAGCCTCCGGGGGGCCGGAAGTTGGAAATGAGATCCGGCCCAACCCGGCACCCTGAGCCATTGCGCTTGGCAGAAGCACGAGGCAAACGGCCAGCGCCATCAGCGCAATCCATCGGTTCTCCATTCTCATCGGCTATACTACCGCGTGAGACCGCCGACCCAATGAAAGTGAGCCGCAGGAAAGTCCTGCATCTCGCCAAGGCTGCGCCCGCGGCTGTTGTTGCTGGGCTGTTCGCCGATGCGGAGGAGCTTGTCGACTTCGCGGATTACAGCGCCGATTTCCGCATCGAGGCACAGGAGCGTGATCCCCGCGTCAAGGTCTTCGATCTTCGCCGTTTGACGGAGTGGACAACGTCGGCCTCCGAGTTCTTCACGTTTCATCAGACGGCCCAACCCGCGCCAGTCCACCTCCGCGACTGGCGCCTTCGGATCAGTGGGTGTGTGGACCGGCCCGTCGCGTTGACATTTGAAGACCTGCAGCGCCGTCCGCTGACGGAGGTGGCGGCCACCATCGAATGCGCCGGAAACAACGGCCAGCCTCCCCTGATGAATGGCCTGGTCAGCAACGGGGTCTGGCGCGGCCCGGCCTTGGCCCCACTGTTGAGATCGTGCGGAGTTCAGCCGGAGGCCCGCGAGGTCGTCTTCTTCGGCGCTGATACCGAGCGGGAGCGGAAATGGCCGGCCGGCGGCCAGGAGTTCGAGGCGCCGCACGGCCGCAGCCTCTTCGTCCAGGACGCACTCGACGGTGGAGCGATTCTCGCAATTCAGTTAAACGGCGAGGCGCTACCTCCCGAGCACGGTTATCCGCTCCGGCTGATTGTGCCGGGTTGGTACGGAATGGCCCACGTGAAGTGGCTCAGCGGGATCGCGGTGTTGGATCGGCGCTATGAGGGACTGCACATGGCCAGAAACTACCATGCGGTCCGCCGGTCCAGCGGCGATGGCGAGGGCTTGGTGCTGGAGACTTCGATCACCCGGAACAGGTTGAAGTCGGTTGTCGCGCGAGTCACGCGGCGTCCGTCGCCCGATGGATTCGCTTATTCGATTTCCGGTGCTGCGTGGGGAGGACGGAATTCGATCGAGCGGGTCGAGGTTCGCATCGACAGCGGCCCCTGGCTGCCCGCGGAGATCTATGAGAAAGGATCGCCCGATGCCTGGAGTTTATGGCGGGTTCCATGGCTTGCCACGCGCCCCGGCTCTCATACGATCGTCTCCCGCGCGATTGACTCGCGCGGCGCCGTTCAGCCAGATCGTGCGGAACTGGCCCGCACTCAGTTCAGCGCGCGGGAAGATCATTCGCAGTGGCCGCGCAGGATTACGATTCCGTAGATGTTGGAAGGCCGAACGCCGTGGCGCGAACCATGCCCGCGATTATGCACCTGTTGTCGCGAAGCACCGCGTCATTGCTCGCTCAGCACAATAACCGGATCCACCTGCGTCGCCCGGCGCGCCGGCAATAGGCAGGCCGCAAGCGCCGCTACGCCGAGCAAAATGATCGCGGCTCCAATCACGAGTGGGTCAAGTGGCTGCACTCCGTAGACCTCGTTCTCGATGGCCCGGCGCATCGCCACAGCGCCGGCCAGGCCCAGAGCCAAGCCGATTCCGGTCAGCAGCAGCCCTTCCAGGAACACGAGTTTCATGATGCCCGCGTTCGTGCTGCCGAGCGCCACCCTGATACCGATCTCGCGCCGGCGATGAGCGACGAGGTACGCCAGGACTCCATAGATTCCCACGGCCGACAGGAATAAGGCGATCCCGCCAAACCCGAGGGCGAGTGTCATCGACGTTTTGCGCGAGGCCAGTGAGAGTTCCGCGCGCTCGGTCATCGTCCTGACGTCGAACAGCGCCAGTTCGGGGTCGATCGCGGCGATCTCGCGGCGAGCCGACCGCGCCACGGCTTGCGGATCGCCCGAGCTTCGGATCGCGAACGTGAAACTGCGCGACGGACCCTGAGTATAGGGGAAGTAATAGGCCCCGACCGGGCTGCCGCCCGCGAGATCCTCCAGCTGGATGGAGCCGACAACGCCAACCACGGTCAGCCAGCGCGTTCGTTCGTCGATCTGCCCAACTTCTTTCGCGCCCTGCGGCTGGTACATCCGCCGGCCGATTGGATCGCGGCCGGGCCAGAATCTCCGGGCCAGCCATTCGTCGATGATGACCACCGGCAGCGACGCTTCGGTGTCGCGAGTATCGAAATAGCGGCCTCGCACAAGCGAAATTCCCACGGTCTCGAAATAGCCGGGCGTAACAACGCCGTAACGAGGGGAGATCAGCGACTCACCTGGCCTCATGACATAGCCCTCGGCGAGAACCACGCTGTCGTTGTAGTCGCTGCCGAACGGAATCATGGTGGTGGCGCCCGCCGCGGTCACGCCAGGCAGGCTCCGAAGCGCGTCAAGGGACCGATTCATCAGGGTGCGCCGGTCGGCAAAGTTGGTGTACTTGGCTCTCGGGGCCGTGACGGAGGCCGTCACGATTCCCTCGGTTCGGAACCCCGGGTCCACTTGCAAGAGCTGCCGAAAACTCGCCAGTAGCAGCCCGGCGCCGGCGAGGAGCACAAAGGCCAACCCCACCTGTGCGACGACCAGCCCCTGCCGGACGCGACGCGCCCGCTGTCCGCCGGTACCGGTCCGCCTGTCCTCATGGAGCGCATCGTTCAGGTTTGCCCGAAAGATCTGGACGAGCGGGATGAGCGAAATGAAGACTCCTGCAAGGACAGCAATCGCCAGGGCGGCAAGAGCCACGGCGGCATCTATGCGAACCTCATGCGCGCGCGGAAGTCGCTCCAAGCCCGCCGTTGCGAGCACGCGCAGCAGACCCACGCCGAGTGCGATACCCACGACCCCGGCCGCCAGTCCGAGAAGCGCGTTCTCAACGATCAGTTGCCGCGTCAGCCGGGCAGGTCCGGCGCCGAGAGCCAACCGCGTGGCCAGTTCTTTCCGCCGCAACGCAAAGCGGGCGAGCGAAAGGTTGGCGACGTTCAATATTCCTATCAGCAGTACGAAGGCTGATCCGCCCCACAGCAGGTACAGGACACCTCTGACGTCCCTGATGAGCATCTCCTGGAGCGGTTCGACCCTGGTATGGAAACCGGCATTGATGAGTAGCTCCCTCCATTGTGGGAATCGCTCCAGATTCGCTGCGTTCAGAGCGTCGATCTGCGATTGCGCCTGGCCAATTCCGGCGCCGGGCTTC
Organism: uncultured Solibacteraceae bacterium; assembly: GCA_964413655.1. Classification (GTDB taxonomy): domain Bacteria; phylum Acidobacteriota; class Terriglobia; order Bryobacterales; family Bryobacteraceae; genus CAYPUQ01. The sequence continues at coordinate 24,667 of CAYPUQ010000012.1, forward strand.
AACCGTCCGGCGTGGTACCAGTTATTGCTGTGATACGCCGTCCTCTGCTCCACGGTGAACGCAAGCGGCGTCCAGAGGCGGACCTCGGGATTGATGAAGATGAAATCGCGAGGCATGACGCCGACGACGGTGTAGGGCCGGGCGCTGAGACGCAGTTCACGTCCGATGATACCCGGATCGCCCCCATAGATTTGCTGCCACAATCCATAGCTGAGAATGGCCTTGTTCTCCTCGCCAATCTCGCCCTCCGCATCGGTGAACGCCCTGCCACGGGCTGGGGCGATCCGCAACAGCCGAAACAGCGATGGCGTGGCCTGCATGGAGCGAACCTGCTCCGGAATGCCACCAATCTCCACCGTCTGATCCTCGAACCGGAACATCGCCTGCTCATCGAAAACCGTGATCTCGCGAAGCCGGTCGTAGTAGTCGCCCGCACTGCTGAAATTGCTGTTGGGAACCCCGGCGTTCGGATAACGGTTCGCCATGAGGACGATCGCATCGGCGTCCGGAACGGGCAAGGGCCGCAGTAGAACGGAGTTCACGACCGCGAACGTCGTCGTATTAGCGGCGATACAAACCGAGAGGGTCACGACGACTGTAACGGCGAAACCCTTGTCTTTCAGGAGCGACCTGGCGCCATACTTGATATCGCGAAGCGTCGAGGACACCGGGTGTTTCCTTGCTCCTTTCAGGCCCGATAATCAGAATATCGCGTCTCTCTTTGCTCCGGCGCGCGGGTGCCAGCGCTACGGCGGTCACCGCTCCGCCAACACCCGCCCCGCCGCCATCAACGTCTCCACCTCTTCCTCCGAAAACGTCCGCTCGCGGTAGTTGGCCACGCCCAGGACGCCAGTCACACGGTCGCCGGCGAGCATCGGCAGCGCGATGGCGCCCTCCAGCCCCGTCGCCCGCGCGCCTGGACGCACGTCGCCGCTGGCGTCGGTTTGAATATTGCACGCGGTTACCGGCACGCGCCGTTCGGCCGCCAGGCCCGCCATCCCCTTGCCTACTGGAACCACACGGACGATGTCTTGCACCGGCGCCGGAATGTTGACAGCGGCGGCCAGATGCAGGACCCCATCCTCGCCCGTCAGGTGAATCGTGCCCGAGTCGGCTTTCAATTCTTCAAGTACCCGCGACAGCGCGGATTCCAGATTGGCGGCCTCGGCCACTTCATCGAGAAAGCTGCTCATCTTCTGACAGCTTCGCACGCCGCCGCGCGAGCACGGCGGAGACGGCGAGCATCGCGAAAACCGGACCGTAAATCAGCCAGCGCCCCGGCGTCGATCCCTGCCACTCGCCGAGCAAGTGCCAGCCCAGCAGCACTTCGTAGGCCAGCGGCATCAGCGCCGTCCAAAGAAACAGTGGTGCGAACGGGTGGATCGCCAACAGGGGAACCAGCCACGTGAGATACCACGGATGGCAGTTCGCCGACACCAGCAGCAGAACCGACGCGACGGCCAGCGCCGCGCGCTCGAGCGGCCAGCGCCGCAGCGTAACCCACAACACCGCCATGGCTATAAGCGCGAACGCGGCATACTTGGCCCGGTACTGATCGCCCGTCAGCCACAGCAGCAACCCATACAAGCTATCGTTGTTCCGCCACCCGCCGACGAACCCGCTCATGTGGCGCGCGTTCTCCTCGATCTCGCGCCATGACGCGCCCAAATACGGCGCCGAAACCAATAGCGCGACCGGTGCCGCCACCAGCCACTGCCACGGCCGCATCGGGCGCCGGCCGTCCCAGCCGATGAATATCGGGAACAGCGCCGCCGGCCAGAACTTGGTGAACGCCGCCAAAGTCAAGGCGCCGAAACTCCAAACCCACCGGTCGCACGCGGCCAGCCACAAGGCGCACACCGTCAGGCACACCAGCACCGCGTCGTTGTGCCCCATCCCCCAGAACTCCACCACCACCAGCGGGCACCAGGCGTAGATAAGGACGCGCTCCGCCGGAAGCCCGCGCACCCGCAGCAGGGCGAGCAGGGCCGCCATGGCCAGCAGATCGAACAACGCCGCAGGCAAGCGAAACCAGCGAGCCTGCTCGTGCGGTCCGTCACCCAGCCTGGCCGCGACTGGCCACATCCAGCGCTGAACCAGCTCCAGCACAGGGCCATATCCCGCCGGGCGATCCGCCGCCGGGATCAAGTGAAGATCGTGGTCCAAGAGGTGCTTCCAACGCGGATCGTCCGGCCGCGCCGTATACGGATTCCCGCCTTCGGCTTGCACTCTCGCCTCCCAACGGTAGCGGTAGGCGTCGTCCGAGAGAAACACCGGGAACGTCCACGCCGTGAGCCGGAACACAAGGGCGGCGCCCAGGATGAGAAGAAGACGCGAAGAAGATGGACGAAGGTCCAAGACGCGCCAAGCGCTGTAGAGGTAAAGTAGAAAGGATGCCAACAAGAGCGGCAACCATTCGGGCAGCCTGTTTGGGTGCGGCTCCCACTTCCCCAGCATAAAAAAGACAGCCTGCAGTCCCAAGGCTGGTACTAGCAGGTGTTTGGACACAGATTCCACTATACTGATCCCAGAACTGAGCGAATCCGCCGATGAACCCGCACCTAGCGCATCTCGCGTTGTTGCAGAATATGACGCTCACCGAACGGCTCAACCAGGCTCTGTTCGACGACACCTTCACCGGCATTCACCAACTCGCGTGGTTTGACTATGCCTTGATGGTTCCCTACTTCCTGCTGCTGACGGTTCTCGCGTTTTACGGACTGCACCGCTACGAAATGGTGCGTCTCTACCGGAGGCACCGGAAGAACATGCCATCCGAGTCGCCGCGGCGGTTCGCTGAACTGCCACGGGTCACGGTCCAGTTGCCGCTGTACAACGAACGGTTTGTAGTCGAACGCCTGCTTGAAGAGACGCTGAAAATCGACTACCCACGCGATTTGCTCCAGATCCAAGTGCTGGACGACTCTACCGACGAGACCCACCCATTCACTGAGCGTTTGGTCGGCGAGTACCGCGCCGCCGGATACCCGATCGAGTATCACCACCGCCCGGACCGGCATGGCTTCAAGGCGGGCGCGCTTGAAGAAGGGCTGAAAACCGCCACCGGCGAACTGGTCGCCATCTTCGACGCCGATTTCGTCCCGCCCCGCGATTTCCTGATGCGGACGATCCATCACTTCACCGATCCGAAGGTCGGCCTGGTGCAGACCCGGTGGACCTATCTGAATCGCGACTTCAACCTGCTGACCGAGGCACAAGCGATTCTCTTGGATGGCCACTTCATCATCGAACACGTGGCGCGATCGGGCGAGGGGCTGTTCTTCAACTTCAACGGCACCGCGGGCGTGTTGCGGACCCAGATGATCCGCGACGCCGGCGGCTGGGAGCATGACACGCTTACCGAAGACGCCGATTTGAGCTACCGGGCACAACTCAAAGGCTGGAAGTTTGTCTACCTGCCCGATGTGGAGTGCCCGTCGGAACTGCCAGTGGATACGAACGGCTTCCAAGTGCAGCAATCCCGCTGGGCGAAGGGCCAGACGCAGGTCGCGGTCAAACTGCTCCGGCGGATTCTGAAGTCCGAGGTTTCGCGGCGTGAAAAAATGGAAGCTATCTGGCACCTGACTCCGAACGTCAGCTACCCGCTGATGATTCTGGTGACGTCGCTGATCCTCCCGGTTATGATCGTGCGCTTTTACGTCGGCTGGCAGCAGATGCTGATACTGGACCTGCCGTTCCTCCTGGCGACGTTCATGTCGGTGATGGTGTTCTACACGTACTCGCAGATGCAGACGGGACGCGGGTTCTGGCGGTCAGTACGGATGATTCCGATGGTCATCGCCGCCGGCGTGGCGCTGACGTTGAGCAACACACGAGCGGTGATCGAAGCGCTCGCCGGCGTGAAGACCGGCTTCGTCCGGACGCCCAAGTTCGCCATCACGGGCAACAAGAACGCCGGCGCCTCGCCGGTCTATCGCTCCCGCAGCGGCTGGCTGCCATGGATGGAACTCGCGTTCGGCGCTTGGTTCCTCGGCATTATCTTCTACGCTATCGACACGTACAACTTTCTCGTCATTCCCTTTATGAGCATCTTCGTAACAGGCTACTTCTGGGCCGCGTTCACGACGCTGAAGCAGGAAGTGAAAGACCGCCTCGCCTGGGAACGCCAGCGGAAACTGGAAGCGGTACGCCAGAGCTGATCCTACGTGCTAAACTGATGCCCAAATGGGCGAGCGAATCGGCGGAGGAAAATGGGCGCCCCGTGCGTGGATCGTAGCCATCACCCTTGCGGTTATCGCGCTGCTCTCCGCATTCGGTAGTGCGTTGGTTCCTGCCGCCGCCATGGCTATCCTGTTTCTCGCCGTGGCCGCCGGCATCCGAAGAAAGCAATCATGGGCTGCCGTGGCCGGCGCCGTGCCCATTTTGCTTCCACTGGCCCTGCTCGCAAGCCGGGAGATTTCCCGAGAAATGACGGTCTGGTTGATCGTGTCCGCCACCGTCGCGATTGCCGGCACCCTGCTATTTGCCGCCGCCGCGCGCGAGTTGTCGCGCGAACACCGCCAAGGCGCCAACCGCTATGCCTGGATGGCAACCATCGGCTGTTATAGCTTTTTCGTCGTTTCCGTTCAGTCGTTCGTGATTCCGACAGGAGTCATGGAGGAGACGATCCTGATTGGTGACCATCTTTGGGTCGAAAAGTTGAGCCGGTGGGCGAGGCGTCCTGTCTCACGAAACGACATTGTCGCCTTCCGCTACCCAATTGTGGAGGGGCAAGCTTTCGTGCAGCGAGTAGTCGGCGTTCCCGGCGACCGCATACGCATTGACGGGAAGCGGCTGTTCGTGAACGGCCAAATGCAAGAGGAAGCCTGGGCGCGTAACAAGACTGACTACGTCGATTCTTATCGCGACAACTTCCCGGGCGAGCCAAACGTCCGTCTCTTCCAACCGGCACTGGACATGCTCGCCAACTATGTGCGGGACCGTGAAGTTGTCGTTCCGGACGGGCACTACTTTGTGATGGGCGACAACCGGGACAGTGCCCTCGACAGCCGTTATTGGGGATTTCTGCCGGCGGGAAATATCATCGGCAAACCCATTGTTATTTACGAGTCGCGCGAGCCGGGCGAGGAACGCGACCCGGTGAGCGGTCCCCGGCGTTGGGCCCGTATCTTGAAATGGCTCTGAAGACGCCTCACCCCCGCTCGAACAGAAACACGCAATCCTCGGACCGGCTCAGCGCCCCGTCATTCGCGGTGAACCGCGCCGGAACAAGCTTGCCATCCCGCAAACGGCCATTCCACAGTGCGCCCCCGGCGTACTGGCCGTCTTTGCGCAGCGCATAGAACCGCAGATCGAACTTCGCAAGCCGGTCCCGGTCGTTGCCGTAATTGCGCGCAACACGCTTCAGGCAATCCACGATCGCGTCCTTCGGCGGCATGCCGTGGCGCATGTTCTCGACAATCGTGTGCGCTCCGGCGACGCGGATATTCTCCTCGCCCCGCCCGGTCGATCCGGCCGCGCCGATGTCCTGGTCCACATACAGGCCCGCCCCGATGATCGGCGAATCGCCAACCCGGCCGGGAATCTTCCACGACAGGCCGCTCGTCGTGGTAACGCCGGACATCTCGCCGCGC
>CAYPUQ010000012.1:30360-36474 GCA_964413655.1 uncultured Solibacteraceae bacterium
TCAGCCACGCCAGCCGCGACTTCTCCGTCAGCAGGTTCTCCTCGACGAACCCATGCGCCTTCGCGAAACGCAGCGCACCCTCGCCCACCAGCATAATGTGGTCGCTCTGCTCCATCACTAACTGGGCAACCTTCGACGGAAACCGGATGCCGCGCACCGAGGCCACCGAGCCGGCCCGCCGGCTGGGGCCGTGCATCACGCTCGCGTCAAGCTCGACGACGCCTTCCTCGTTCGGCAAACCGCCGTAGCCCACCGAATCGTCCTCGGGATCGTCCTCGTTGATGTTGACGCCGGCCACTACGGCGTCCAGCGTGTCGCCCCCGCTCTTCAAAATCTCCATCGCCCGTGCGCACGCCCGTAGCCCATTCGAACTGGCGATCACCACATTTCCCGCGCCCGCCTGAGCCTGTGCCGCTCCGGCGGCCAGCGCCACGCCGCCAGCCAGGAGTTCCCGTCTGCTGGTTTTCATAGCAATTTTTCTCCAGATCTTATACTAGCCTTGAAGATGGCCTCTACTACGCGGACTCCCACGGCCCGGCACTTTTTCGGCCGCGGCGGTCTGCTTTCCCGCTGGCACCCGAACTACGAGTTCCGCTCCGGCCAACTCGAAATGGCCGAAGCCGTCGAATCCGCGCTCGCCGAACGCCGCCACCTGATCGTCGAAGCCGGAACCGGAACCGGCAAGACGCTCGCCTATTTGATCCCTGCGATTCTCTCCGGACGCCGCATCGTCGTCTCCACCGGCACCAAGGCGCTTCAGGAGCAGCTCTACTTCAAGGACATCCCCTTCCTGCAACAGCACATCGAACGCCCGCTGCGGGTCTGCTACATGAAAGGACGGAACAACTTCGCCTGCCGGCAAAAGATCTACGACGCCGAGAAGGAGCCAGTGCTCAGCGGCCTGGAGGAGGTGGCCGACTTCCAGATCATCCGCGACTGGGAGCAAACTACCGAATACGGCGACCGTGCCGAAATCCGCACCCTGCCTGCCTACAGCTCTGCCTGGACCAAGGTGGATGCGCGCCGCGAAGCCTGCACCGGCCAGAAGTGCCTGCAGTTCGACCGCTGCTTCATCACCGCGATGCAGCGCCGCGCCATCGACAGCGACATCATCATCGTCAACCACCACCTGTTCTTCGCCGACATGGCCGTCAAGGAGGGCGACTTCGGTGCCATCATCCCCGACTACTCCGCCGTCATCTTCGATGAAGCCCACGAGATCGAGTCCGTCGCCGGGCAGTACTTCGGCGCTCGCCTCAGCAGCTACCAGATCGCCGACCTCCGCCGCGACACCGCCGCACTGGCCCATCGCAAAAAGTTCGGTTCGGCGGAACTCGACCGCGTGCTGATCACTCTGGACGACTGCGCCGCCGCGTTCTTCCACCTTTTCCCCGAACAGGACGGGCGCCGCCGGCACGCCGAACTGCGGCCGGTTCTGCGCGCCCACGCGGAAGTCTTCCACGATCTCCGGGGCTGTCTGGAACTGCTCGCGAGCCACATTCAATTGCTGAAGTCGCCGCCGGAAGAAGCCATCCCGCTGCACCGCCGCGCGAAGGAACTCGCCACGACGCTCACGTTCTGGGCCGAGGGTGGCGACGACCGCTTCGTGTATTGGTGCGAACGGCGCAATCGCGGCGTCTTCCTCGAAGCCACGCCCATCGAGATCGCCGGCTTGCTGGACGAGAAACTCTTCAATCGCGTCGACACCGTGATCCTCGCTTCGGCCACTCTCGCCGTCTCGGGCAATTTTGAGTTCGTCGAAAAACGGCTCGGTGTCCAGGGCGCGCGATCGCTGGTTGTCCCGGGCCACTTCAACTACAGGGAGCAGGCGCTTCTCTACGTGCCGAAACACCTGCCCGACCCGCGCAGCGCGCCCTACTTGAGCGCCGCCGTCGAAGAGGCCGGCCGCATCCTCCGCTGCTCCCAGGGACGCGCCTTCTTTCTCTTCACCAGTTACCAGCAGATGCGGCTCTTCCACGACCGACTTTCGCTCGAACTCGAGTTTCCGACGCTGTTGCAGGGAACCGGTCCAAACTCGGCGCTGCTCGACGAATTCCGTCGCACGCCGAATTGCGTGCTGTTCGCGACAGCGTCGTTCTGGCAGGGAGTGGACGTGCAGGGCGATCAGCTCAGTTGCGTCATCATCGACAAGCTCCCCTTCGCGGTGCCCTCCGATCCGGTGGTGGAAGCGCGCGTCCGCGCCATCCAACAGAACGGCGGCAACGCGTTCTACGAATACCAGGTGCCCGAAGCGGCCATCGCGCTGAAGCAGGGCTTCGGCCGGCTCATCCGTAGCCGATCCGACCGCGGCATTCTGGCGCTGCTCGACACACGGGTTCTGCGCATGTCCTACGGCCGTATCTTCGTCGACAGCTTACCTGAGTATCGCTTTACCATGGAGAGAAGGGAGTTGGAGACCTTCTTTGATGTTTGAGATCTGCGTGCGGCAGAGCTTCGCCGCCGCCCACCTGCTGCGCGGCTACGAGGGCAAGTGCGCCCGGCTGCACGGCCACAACTACACGGTCGAACTGACGCTTGAATCGGCGAAACTCAACGAAATCGGGCTGGTCGTGGATTTTGTCGATGCGAAGACCCGTATGAAAGCGGTGATCGAGCGGCTCGACCACTACTTTCTGAACGAACTCCCGCCGTTCGACCGGATCAACCCCTCGGCCGAAAACATCGCCTGGCATTTCTACGAGGAGTTGAAAGAGGGCTGGCCGGAAGGCGTGCGGCTGCGGCAGGTCAGGATCTGTGAAACGGAGACAGCCGATGCGATCTACCGCCCGGACTGATCGGACGCGACGCTACTTCCCGTAGTACGCCGCGTTGCGGGCGGTGAAGTCCGCCCACTTCTCGGGCAGGTCGTCGAGGGCGAAGATCGCGGACACGGGACACACGGGCACGCACGCGCCGCAGTCGATGCACTCTACCGGATCGATGTAGAGCAATTCCTCTTTCTCGAAGTCCGGTTCGTCCTTTTTCGGGTGGATGCAATCGACCGGGCATGAGTCAACGCACGCTGTATCCTTCGTGCCGATGCAGGGTTCCGCGATTACGTAAGCCATAAATTTTGCAGATTCCAAGCTGGGGAGGCCCAGCCGTTTCTTGTGTTATAGCACAGTCAACGGGGCCAACAATGCGCGTACACGCGAACGGCGCGAAATGCGGTTCGAACGCGTCAAATCACAACCCCAACGCTCCACAGCAGGTATCCGATCGCCTGTCGCATGCACAGCCACCAGAACCGCCAGCCCGCCGGCGGGTCCGACGGCCGGGGCGATCCGTAGACCTTCACGCCGCGGTTCTCCAGCATCTTCTTCGTCCGGTAGATGTGGTAGCCGTCGCTGACGACGACACAGGAATCCATGTTCATGCGCCGCATGATCTCGGCGATGGCCGCGATGCTCTGGGCGGTGGTCTCGGCTTCCGGCTCCACGACGATGGCCTCGGGCGGCACCTTGTGGGCCATGAGGTAATTTCGTCCGACCTCGCCTTCGGTGAAGATCGGATCGCCGCCCGCGCCGCCGGTGGTGAGGATCATCGGCGATACCTGGCGGCGCCACAGTTCCAACCCATGATCGAGACGCGCCCGGAACACCGGCGACGGCCGGCCGCTATACTCGGCCGCGCCCATGATGACAATTAGATCGGCCGCCCGCGCTTCGTCCTGGGTCGCCTGCCGGTAGATCTCCACCGTCACCTTGGCCAGCAAAGCGGCCGCGAGGATCGCCGCAACGGCGAGGAACAGGACGAGGAACCGCTTCATCGGCGTTTATTGAGGATCGGAACACTTCCAGTCTACGACGCGCGCCGCCCGTCCAAGGGCTGCCGCCGTTCTGCGCTATCATGCGAGTCACGGCGACTTATGGCCACCGCGTCGCATAGATACGAAGTCGTCACCAGCGCCCGGAACCCGCTGCTGCGGGACGTTCGCCGGGCCTTGCACCGCGGCGAACTCACGCCCGACGGCTGCTGCGTGGCCGAGACGTTTCACCTGCTCGAAGAAGCTCTCCGCAGCGAACGTCCCGTGCGCGCCGTGATCGCAGCCGCGTCGGTGCAATCGGCGGTGGAGCGGCATATCGGCGGGCTGAGGGGCGTGCGGCTTCTGGTGGTCGACGACCCGCTGCTCGCCGAAATCGGCGCCACGGAAACCGCCCAGGGTGTCATCGCGCTGGTCGAGCCGCCGAGTTGGAAGCTCGACCACCTGCTGCGCGGCCGTACTCTGTTGCTCGTCCTGGACGGCGTACAGGACCCCGGCAACGCGGGCGCCATGCTGCGGTCCGCCGAAGCGTTTGGCGCCACCGGCGTTCTCACGCTGAAAGGCTCGGTCAGCCCGTTCAACGCCAAGACCATCCGCGCCTCGGCGGGTTCCATCTTTCGCATGCCGCTCGTCGCCGGCATGGACCCAGCCCTCGCCCGCGCCGCGCTCGAACAGAACCGCCTTGACGTTTACGCCGCCGCGCCAAGCGGCGGTGTCGCGCCGGCCGAAGCCAAGTTCACCCGCCGCACGGCCCTCGTCTTCGGCAGCGAGGCGCACGGTGTCTCGGACCGGATGCGGAGCATCGCCCGCGACATCACCATTCCCACGCTGGCCGTCGAGTCGCTGAACGCCGCCGTCGCCGCGGGCATCTTGCTCTACGAGGCCAACCGCCAGCGGAGACTCGGCCGTGAGCCTGTTTGAGCCGTCGCCGCTGGCTTCCGCCCCGGAACCTGTCCGCCCGCTCGCCGAACGGATGCGGCCCGAAACGCTCGATGAGTTCATCGGACAGGAACATATCCTCGGACCGGCCAAGCCACTGCGGCGCCAGATCGAGACCGGGCAGTTGTCATCGCTAATCCTGTGGGGACCGCCGGGCGTTGGCAAAACCACGCTGGCCCGCCTCCTCGCCAAACACTCCCGCGCCGACTTCGTCCCGTTTAGCGCCGTGCTGTCGGGCATCAAGGAAGTGAAAGAAGTCATGGTGTCGGCCCAGCGCAGCGCCCGTCTCGGCCGCCGCACCGTGATCTTCGTCGACGAGATTCACCGTTTCAACAAGGCCCAGCAGGATGCGTTTCTGCCGTACGTCGAGCGCGGCGACGTCACGCTGATCGGCGCGACCACCGAGAACCCTTCGTTCGAAGTAATCGCCGCGCTGCTGTCGCGCTGCAAGGTGTACGCGCTGCGGTCGCTCGCCACGGGTGAGATCGTCGGCCTGCTGCGCCGCGCGCTCGACGACTCCAGCCGCGGATTGGGACAGCTCGGTATTCGGGCCTCGGACGAACTGCTGGAGCAGATCGCCATCTATACGAATGGCGACGCCCGGGCGGCGTATAACCTGCTAGAGCTGACAGTGGCCGCCAGCGGATTGAGCGGCGAACTGACCGCGCAGGCCGTTGAGGATTCGCTCCAGCGCAAAGTGCTGCTCTACGACAAATCGGGCGAGGAACACTTCAACCTGATCTCGGCGCTGCACAAGTCGGTACGGTCGTCCGACGCCGACGCGGCGCTGTACTGGCTGGGCCGGATGCTCGAAGCGGGCGAGGACCGGCTGTACATCGCGCGCCGGCTGGTCCGAATGGCAGTAGAGGACATCGGCTTGGCCGACCCGCGCGCGCTCGAACAAGCGATCGCTGCCAAGGAATGCGTTCATTTCCTCGGCGAGCCCGAAGGCGACCAGGCGCTGGCGCAGGTGGCGGTCTACCTCGCCGTGGCGCCGAAATCCGACGCCGCCTACCGCGCCCTCAACGAAGTCCGCGAGCACATCCGCACGCACCCGGCCGAGCCGGTCCCCATGCAGATCCGCAACGCTCCGACCCGCGCGATGAAGGAATGGGGCTACGGCAAAGGCTACGAGCACGCCCACCAGTTCGAAGACGCCATGACGGCGATGGAGTGTCTACCCGACTCGATGCGCGGTATCGAGTTTTACCACCCCACCAACCGCGGCATCGAGCAGCGGATCGCCGAACGGCTCGAACAGATCCGCGCAGCGAGGCGGAAGAAGGGCGCGGATTAACATTGGGGGCTTCGCCACCCCACGGGACATGGCCCGGAGTCGCACATCGGCCAACCGTCGAGGCTACTCGAAACAGGTAGTCCACCCGGACTACCGACGCTCGGTAGAGATGCTG
>CAYPUQ010000012.1:36574-38229 GCA_964413655.1 uncultured Solibacteraceae bacterium
TCGGGTCAGCGAAGTCCGCCGTGACGCGTCGCAGGTTCGCGTTCGAGTTCCCGCCGGATGAGCAACTTCTCACCCGATGAGGCACTGCTTTCGCAGATGCGGCGCAGCATCCAGCCGCAACCGAACACCCCGGGCTCGACCGGTCCAATCGGAATCTCCTGAACGAACTCCGCGCCGAAGCGAACCCGTCCCGCCAACAGCCCGCATCCAAGGGCGAACAAGCCAAGCAATTTCCCCTTCATTCCGGCCCTCGCTTGATCGGTACTACGATGTATGAAAACAGCCAGCTAATCTAGGAAAGGATCATCCAACTTCGCATGAGCCGCATCGCTCTCTCCCGCCGCCATTTCCTTTCCGCCATGGCCGCGCCGTTCGCGCTTCCGGCCGCCGCTCAACGCCGCCCGCCCAACGTGGTCCTCATCCTCATCGACGACTACGGCTGGCGCGACACCGGATACAACGGCAGCACCTTTTACGAAACGCCGAACATCGACCGGCTAGCGCGTTCCGGCGTGGTTTTCACCGACGGCTACGCCGCCAGCCCGGTTTGTTCACCCACCCGCGCCGCGATCATGACCGGAAAGTATCCCTCGCGGCTGCACCTCACCTCGCATCTCCAGGGCGCTTCCAACCGCTTCCACTTCACCAAAGTCCTGCAGCCCAGCGCGCGCCTCGAACTTCCGCTCGAAGAGGTCACTATCGCTGAACTGCTACGCCAGCAGGGCTACCGGACCGCCTGCATCGGCAAGTGGCATCTCGGCAAAACCGGCTTTCTACCCTCCGATCAGGGCTTCGACGTCTCGCTCGCCGGCGACGAAGCCGGCTCGACCAACGACTTCTTCTTCCCCGCCTGGAAGAAGAAGATCCCTCTCGACGGCGCCGCCGGTGAATATCTGACGGATCGCCTGACGGGTCTCGCGGTCGACTTCGTCGAGTCGAACAAGGACCGGCCGTTTTTTCTCTACCTGTCCCATTTCGCCGTCCACACGCCCATCCAAGGCAAACCGGACAAGGTGCGAAAGTACGACGCGAAGTCGCGGCCGGATAACCCACACAATTACGGCGAGTACGCCGCCATGATCGAAAGCGTCGACGAGAGCGTGGGCCGCGTGATGAACGCGCTCCGCGAATCGAGCGTCGAGGATAGCACCCTCGTCATCTTCACTGGCGACAACGGCGGATTGAGCGCGCCCATTTGGAAGGACCGGCCCGTCACGTCCAATCTCCCGCTCCGTTCCGGCAAGGGTCACATCTACGAGGGTGGCATCCGCGTGCCAACCATCGTCCGCCTGCCCGGCGTCACCAAGCCCGGCGCCACGAGCCACGAACCGGTTGTCAGCTACGACTACGCTCCGACGATCGCCGAACTCGCCGGCGTCCCGCGCGAAAAACTCCCCGCGATGGACGGGCGCAGCTTCGCACCGATCCTCCGCGGCAAGGCGTCCATGGACCGAACGGACAACTTCTGGCACTACCCGCACTACAGCCCGCAGGGCAGCCGTCCCGCGGCAGCCATTCGCCGCGGTGATTACAAGCTGATCCTCTTCTTCGAGGACAACCGCGCCGAACTCTACAACTTGAAGAGCGACATCGGCGAAGCGAACGACCTCGCTTCGACGCAACCCGGCAGGGCCGACGAAATGCGCCGCCGCCTC
>CAYPUQ010000013.1:0-35594 GCA_964413655.1 uncultured Solibacteraceae bacterium
ACTCTTTCGACCTCGCTGTCTTCGCCCCGATGGATCGCGCCGCCTTCGGCGCCGACCGGTCCCGCCTGCTTCGCGACCTCGCCGCGCAAGACGCGGCCGGCGTCTCCAGCACTGGCTATGCTATGTACCGTCCGGGCCGCGTCGCCGGTTACCTCGGCCCGTGCGTCGCCAGCGACACCCCTGCCGCCCGCCGCTTGCTTCGCCACTTCCTGAACCGCTATGGTGACAGGGATACCTTTCTGGATCTGCTTCCGGGAAACAAGGCCGCCCACGATCTCGCAGCCGAACATGGTTTTCAGCCGGTTCGCCAACTCGTTCGGATGTCCTTGCGCCTCGGCGCTCGCGCCCGGGAGGTTTCGGTCCGCGACGACTATGTCTTCGCCATCGCGGGATTCGAGTTCGGCTGACCCATGCCGCGGAAACGCCATACCCTGAAACTGAAAGAACGCGAACTGGTCCTCGGCGACCGCACGCTGCTGATTGGCGTGGTTGATCTCGCCGAGCCGCCGGCCGCCAGTGGCGCCGCGCACACACTGGATGCCGACGTTGCTTTCGCCCGGGCGCTGCAACTGGAGCAGGATGGCGCGGACATCATTGAAATCGCGCCCGACCCGTTTCACCCCGGCACGAAGCGAGTCGCCGAGGGCGAGGAGATCCGCCGGCTCGTGCCGCTGCTGAAGCTGCTTCGGAACCGGTCGCTCGTCCCGATCGCCGTGAACACCTGGCAGGCCGCCGTTGCCGAGAAAGCGTTCGCGATGGGCGTGGAGATCCTGATCGACCCAAGCGGGCTGACGGTGACTCCAGAATTGGCCAAGCTGGCCGCAAAATACGATGCCGGGCTGGTGGTTAACCATTCGCGCGGCACGCCGGAAACCTGGGCCAAGCTGCCGCCGCTGGCCGATCCGCTGGCGGCGGTGACCGCCGAACTTGAGGCCTCGATTCACCGCGCCCGGCGCGTCGGCCTGCTGCCAGTCCAGATCGTCATCGATCCCGGTCTCGACATGGGCAAGCGGAAGGACGAGAACACCCTCATCCTGGCCAACCTCGGCACCCTGCGGAAATTCGACCTCCCGATCAGCGTTCACCCTTCGCAGAAGCCGTTCCTGGCTCAGAAGACCCCGGACGGCCTCCGTTCCGCCACCATCGGCGCGGCCGTGGCCGCGATCCTCGGCGGGGCGTACTTCGTCCGCGTCCACGACGTCGCCGCGACGCTACCGGCCGCCGCGATCGCCGACGCGATTCTGCGGCACGAATAGCCGCTACACCCGCTGGCAGTGCGGGCAATAGTGGGTCCCACGTTGGGCCACCACGATTCGGCGTAACGCTGTGCCACACCGGGGGCAGGCCGCTCCTTCTTTCCCGTAGACCTGGTGGTGCTCCTGATATGAGCCGCGGCGGCCTGCGCCGTCGATGTAGTCCGAAATCGACGAGCCGCCTGCCGCGATCGCCGCTTCCAGAACCGCGACGATCGCCGCGTGCAGTCCGGCGGCGCGCGCGGGCGCGATTCGGTGCGACCTTGCCTTCGGATGAATGCCGGCGCGGAACAACGCCTCGTCGGCGTAGATGTTGCCGAGGCCGCGGACGAAGCGCTGGTCGAGCAGCAGCCGCTTGACGATGGCCCGGCGGGCGCGCAAACGTCCAGCGAATTGACTGGCCGTGAGTTCGAGCGGGTCGGGACCGAGGGTGGGCGGCGGCCCGGCGCGCCACTCGATTGATCCGAACTGCCGGACATCGTCGAAACAGAGCGTGCCGGAATCGAGGTCGAAAACAGCGCGGGTATAAGGTCCCGGTGCGGCGTCGCGCAACAGCCGGCCGGTCATTCCCAGGCGGACGAACAGCAGGCCGTGGTCGAGTTCGAGAAGAACTTGCTTGCCGTAGCGCCGGACACCTGCGACGGTCCGGCCGCCAAGTTCGGGAATTTCGCCCCGCCGGACGCGGACGGTCAGGAAGCAGGCGCTAGCAATGCGCCGCCCGGCGAGAAACGGCGCGAGACTGCGGGCGATACATTCGGCTTCGGGAAGCTCGGGCACTGGGATTAGATTAGTCGACGGCGGGCCTGTGCGTCGCGGCGGGCGGCACAAAAAATGAGGGCCGGCTGCTGCCGGCCCGGTTGGACTTGGGAAACCCTTAGGAGATCCCGGAAGTGGAGAAACCGATCACCTGTCTAGTAGTGCCCCACCGCCAATACACCTCTCACACAATTCTTCCGGCGCCGCCTGACGGAACACAGCGGTAGAACGTAGCTTCCAGACCAAAGCGCCGGAAATAGGCTGTCCCTAAGTCGTGCTGAAACTCTCCAACCACCCCGGGCTCCAGCAGGTTGATCGTGCATCCTCCGAAGCCGCCGCCGGTGATCCGCGCACCAAGCACGCCGGGCAATTTCATGGCGGTGTCGACCAGGAAGTCCACTTCTTCGCAACTCACTTCATAATCGAAGCGCAGGCTCTCATGAGAAGCCTTCATCAGGCGGCCCATCTCTGAGGTATCGGCCGTTTCGGCGGCGGCCGCGAAATCGAGAACGCGCCGGTTCTCCGTCACCACGTGCCGGGCGCGGAGGAGCGGGTCGCCTCGCAGACAATCCAACATCTCCGGCGTTGCGTCGCGCAGGGATTCGATGCCGAGCGCCTGGACCGCATGCCGGCACTCCTCGACGCGCGTCCGGTAGGCCGACTCGCCGAGCGAGTGTTTCACGTTGGAGTTCACCGCCAACCAGACCGGCTGTGGCGGTAGCTGCACCGGCCGCCATTCAAGACTCCGGCAATCCAGCAACAGCGCTTCGCCTTCACGGCCGAACAGCGAAATGAACTGATCCATGATTCCGCACGGTAAGCCGACGAAATCGGTCTCCGCGGCGAGACACAGCCGGGCCAGTTCCAATGGGTCTGGTGCCGCGCCGCCGGCGAGGGCCAGCGCCGCCGCCACCTCAAGCGAGGCCGAAGAACTGAGGCTTCCGCCCAAAGGAACCGTACTGTGTACTAGTAGCTTGACAGGATCGATCGAGAAACCACGGCGGCGCAGTTCCCTTGCGACGCCCACCACGTAATCCGTCCAGGTTCCCGATGGCGGAAGACTGTCCAACTCGTCCAAGCGAACTGACACCCGCTCACGGAGGTTGGCACTCACGAAATCGATCGAATTGTCCACCCCCCGCCCGGCGGCGGCGTAACAGGCGAGTTCAATTGCCATCGGCAGCACGTAGCCGCCGTTATAGTCCGTGTGCTCGCCGATCAGGTTGACGCGTCCAGGCGCGCGATAGACGCGCGGCTCACCCGCCTCGGGGAACTCCGCGCGAAACCGCGCGACTAGTTCCGCCGCATCGAAAGCCAAAGCAGGCATCCCCCAAACACCAGATTCACTACGCCGCTGAACAGGTTGACGCGGCTCGACGCGAGCGGAGCCGCGGCGTCCGGCTCGACGACGGCGGTCGTCAGCAGCACCAGCCCAACCAGGGTGAAGAAGATCCCTGACGGTTTCCGCAAATCCCACATGCCGCCGTTCTGCATCGTCGTTACCAGAAGAGCAGATTCAGCGCGATGCAGGCGGCGCCGGCTATCACCGCCAGCGTCCCTGGCCGCGCCAGCCATCGTACTTGCCCTGGGTCGGGCATCGCGGTCAACCCGTATACCAGCCCGCGCAGACTCTCCACGGCGGCGGGACGCGTCGCCAGGCTCACCGCGATCGTCACCGCGAAGCACGCCGACCACGCCAGGATCGCGATCCAGAAGTTCTGGGCCATCGTCGACGGGAACTCGTGCAGCATCGCGATCCAGGCGCCTTTCCCCTCGGCTCGCGTCAGGCCGTGGGTCAGCGCCGCCGCTCCGGTGCCCGCCAGCAGACCGCTGAACGCTCCGTGGCCGGTCGCGCGCTTCCAAAACATGCCCAGTAGAAACGTCGCGAACAGTGGAGCGTTCACGAACCCGAAGACAAGCTGAAGCAGGTCCATGATGTTGTTGTAGAGTTGCGCCAGGTAGGCGGTTGCGATCGACAGCCCGACTCCGAACACGGTCGTCAATCGTCCGACGGTGAGATAGTGGCGGTCGCTCGCCCCTCGATGGATGTAGCTCTGATAGATGTCGTACGTCCAAACGGTGTTGAACGCCGTCACGTTGCCGGCCATGCCCGACATGAAGGATGCCATCAAAGCTGTGAGCCCGACGCCGAGCATGCCGGTCGGATAGAACTGCGCCATCAGCGTCGTCAGGGCCAGATCGTAGTCCAGCGAATCGCCCTTGGGCGGCAGTGCGTAGCCGATGTCCATGTTGTGGATCGCCATCGCGGCCAAGCCGGGCAGAATCACGATGAACGGCATGAACATTTTCGGAAACGCCGCCACCACCGGAGTGAGACGCGCCGAGTTCATGGAGTCGGCGGCCATGGCACGCTGGACCACCAGAAAGTCGGTGCACCAGTAGCCAAAGGACAGCACGAAGCCAAGCCCGGCAACGAGTCCGAAGATCTCCACGCCCATCGGATTCTGGCTGGGCGATGCGGTATAGCTCCACGAATGGGTCATCACCGCCGGCAATCGCTCGGCCATTCCGCTCCAGCCGCCGGCCTTGGAAACGGCGAGGTAAGCGAGCGGTGCGAAGCCGAGAACGATGAGAAAGAACTGAAGGACTTCGTTGTAGATCGCGCTGGTCAGTCCGCCGAAGGAGGTGTAGAGCAGAACGATGCCGGCCGAAAGCAGGACACAGGCCGTGAAACTCCAACCGAGCATGAGTTGAAACAGCAGGCCCAGCGCGTACATTGAAATGCCGGATGAGAACACCGTCATCGCGGCAAAAGTGACGGCGTTGAACGCCCGGGTCTTCTCGTCGAACCGCAGCTTCAGATACTCCGGCACGCTGCGGGCGCGGCTGCCGTAGTAGAACGGCATCATGAAGACGCCGACGAAGATCATCGCGGGTACGGCGCCGAGCCAGTAGAAGTGCGCCGTCATGATGCCGTACTTTGCCCCGGAGGCACACATCCCCACCACTTCCTGCGCTCCCAGGTTGGCCGCCAGAAACGCGAGGCTGGTGATCCACATCGGCACGGAGCGGCTGGAGGTGAGGAAGTCCGAGCTGGTAGCGACACGCCGCTTCAGCAGCCAGCCGATGCCGAGTACGAAGGCGAAGTACAGACCGAGGATGAGGTAGTCCGGTAATCCGAGATGCAAACGTGGCCCCGAAAGGCATTGAGTGTATCAGAACGGGAAAGAGGCCGGCGTCCGGAAAGCTCCGGAAAGCTGCCGGCCTCGACTTGCAGACGATGTTAGTTGCGGTCGGGCAGGATGAGGAGAGTGAACGGTGCGCCGCCGCCGGTTTTGTCAACCGCGATGAACGTGCGGATCATGTTGCCCCATGTCTTTAGGCGGTGCGAATCGATGGCAATCGTTTTGGTTCCCGCGACGGCAACACGAGCCTGGTAGAGCGAGACCGGAACCTGAAGATAGCCGGAAGCGGCCTTGAACGGCACGTTGGTGAGAACCGGGGTCTTCCCGTCCAGACTCTCGAACGGTGTCGTCATGTAAACGTCGACTCCGGGCGCACTGGGCGCGCCATGGACCACACGGATCTTGACGCCGGCGTTAGCAGGCAGGGAGTTGTCGTCCTCAAGCAGCAAAAGGTCTAGACCGGGCTGGCCCCCGACGCGGCCCACCGCGATCGCCGTGTAGTCGCGGCCGGCGGCGATCATCGGGTTCGCCTGCAGTACCGTGGTGCTCGTACCCGACACGTTCACACGGATGTCGTACGTGCCCGCCGGAACACTCAGATACTCCGAGTACTCCTCGAAGGGAATAGCTTCCAGTACTTTCGCTCCATTCACCAGAACATCCACCGGCGGCGCGTCCGGCGAAGCATGAACGACCCGAATGCGGCCATTCGTCTCCTGGGCCGCGGCAACCGAGACCGCGAGAAGACACACGGGTAGCGCGAACAGAAATTTGCGATTCATTTTTTTCTCCTTGGTGTGTTCGGCCCGATAAGACTTATCCGGCCATTTCCTTACACCCAGATGACAGCCTCAAACTGGTAGATTCATTTTTGGGCGCGCTTCGCTGGAGCCGTCTTCGAAGGGAGCATACACATCGTGCATGGAAACTGGAGCCGGCGGCAATTCGGCAGCCTCGCGATGGGAACACTGGCCGCGACGCTCGCGCCTGCTCAGCGGCGTAACCTTCCGAATGTCCTCTGGATCACCAGCGAGGACATGGGCAATCATCTGCGCTGCTACGGTTTCCCTCACGTCCGTACGCCGCACATCGACAGCCTCGCCGCCGGGGGTGTTCGCTTCAACCATTGCTTCACGACAGCGCCCGTCTGCAGCGCGGCGCGGTCGGCGTGGATGACGGGCATGTATCAGACAACCATCGGCGCGCACCATCACCGCAGCCACCGTACGGATGGCTATCGCTTGCCGCAAGGCGCGCGCCTTGTCACGGCTCGTCTCCGCGACCTGGGCTATTTCACCTGCAATGTCCGCAAGATCGCCGATGGCGTGCAAGGCTCCGGCAAGACGGATCTGAATTTCAATGTCGATCGCCTCTACGATGGCGAGCACTGGAGCCAGCGCGCAAAAGGCCAGCCGTTCTTCGCCCACATTAACTTCCAGGCGCCGCACAAGGGACCCGCTTTCGTTCGCGCCCGTCGCAGGAAGGAACTGGTTGACCCCGCCAGTCTGCAATTGCCGCCGTGGTGGCCCGACCATCCCCTGGTTCGCGATGAGTTCGCCAATTATCTCGACGCCGTCCAACTTCTGGACGACGAGGTCGGCGCGACCCTCGGCGCGCTCAAGAACGACGGTCTGTTCGAGAACACTATCGTCTTCCTCTTCGGCGACAACGGGACTTGCCTCATTCGCGGCAAGCAGTGGCTCTACGACTTCGGCATTCAGGTGCCGTTCATCGTCCGCTGGCCCGGCGGCGCCGCGAAGCCTGGAACGGTCCGCGACGACCTCGTGTCCTCCATCGATTGGGTCCCCACGCTGCTCCACATGATCGGCGCTGAGGTTCCCGCCGAACTTCCCGGCCGGTCGCTCTTCGATGCAGGCGCTCGCGCGCCCGAACAGATCTATGCCGCGCGCGACCGCTGCGACATGACCATCGACCGGATCCGATGCATACGCACGGACCGTTACAAATACATTCGCAACTTCATGCCGGACCAGCCGTACACGCAGTACAACGAATACATCCAGCGCAGTTACCCGACGCTGTCGGTGATGAAGGAACTCCACGCCGCTGGCAAACTTAGCGAGGCGCAGCAACTGTTCATGGCCGAGCGCAAACCGGACGAGGAGCTATACGATCTGCGAAGCGATCCACACGAAGTCCGCAACCTCGCTGGATCGTCCGAACAGGCTTCGACCAAAGCGGACCTGCGCGCCAAACTGGATCGCTGGATCGAGGAATCGAACGATCGGGGCAGGTTCCCGGAAGATCCGCGAGCCGCCATGCTGTAAGGCCGCCGTGGTCTACCAGACCGGCGTAAAGCGCATATGCGCGAGCGTCTGGTCAAAGACCGGCCGCACCGCGGGCATCTCCTCTTCGGCCGTTGTCATGGTCAGCACGCCGACCTTCGTTCCGCGATGCAGATAAATCTGTCGCTGCAGCGCTCGCTGGCCGTTTCGCGTGACGAATGAGACGTACATCTCCATGGCGTCGGACGTGCCATTGGCCGTGTAGGCCGCCGGTCCGACAATCTGCGGCGAACCGAGATTTCGGAGAATTTGCTCGCGCCGGTGCTCGATGTACCGCGCCAGCGAAACGCCGGGTATCACCGCCTCTTCGGAGAACGTGATGTTGGTTGGGAAGGAAACACTTGCCAGATGCCGGATGCCGTGTCCTGGGATCACTTCCCAGTCCGCGGGCGGCGCGGGGATTGCCCAACTTCCGAAGCTGACCACGGGAGCTTGCGGAGGAGCGGCAACGGGTGGAGGTGGCGGCGGTGGTGGCGGTGCAAACGCGACCGGGGGAGGTGGCGGCGCCACCGGCGCGGGAGCGGGGGGCCGGGCGGCGGCCGGAGGCGGTGAAACCGGCATCTGGGGTACTAGGGTCGGCGCCGTTTCCGCGACCGAAAGGGGTTGCGTGGCGACCTGAAGGACGAACTGTGTCGCTCCGGCGTAGATCTGATCGCCAGGATTAACAACCGCCTGCTCCACCCGCTGTTCGTTGACCCAGGTCCCATTCGTGCTGCGATGGTCGGTAATGGTACAGACTCCGCCGTCCACTTGTAGGACGAAGTGCGACGACGAAAGCGCATCGTCATCCGCTACCCGCAGTTGGGCGTTCGCGCCGCGCCCAACCAGGACGCTTACGCCCTCGGCAATCTCAAACTGCCTTCCCGCTTGCGAACCCGAAACAATTTGCAGAATGAATGGCATGACGGCTCCTGCCTCCCCGGATTTTCTCACGGATACGAGTAACGCCGCATCAGCCGCCGATCGAGTACATCGGGCGGGGCGGGGGCACGAACTGCGCGGTGTTGATCTCGTGGCCGATCCACTTCTGGCGCACGGTCCGCCGGACCACGTCGGCAACGGCCGAGTCCGGAGAGCCGTCTCGCAGGACGGTCTTCACGTCCGTCTCCTCGATCGCGAACAGGCAATAGCGGAGCTTGCCATCGGCGGTGAGCCGGATCCGGTTGCAGTTCAAGCAGAACGGCTTGCTGACCGATGCGATGAATCCAACAGTCCCTTTGCCATCGCGATAGCGGTATTCGGTGGCCGGCGCCCGTGGATCGGCGTCCGGCACCGGGTCCAACGGGCCAATCCCGGCCGCGAGCGTTGCGAGGATATCGTCGGCGAGCAGTACCTTGTCGCGCAGCCAGAGTCCCTGAGCATCGAGCGGCATGAACTCGATGAAGCGGATTTCTATACCGTGCTCGCGCCCGAATCGGGCAAGCGGCACGATGTCCGGCTCGACCAGATTCTTCACTGCCACGGCGTTGATCTTGATGGGCCCATAGCCGAGCCGGAGGCACGCTTCGATGCCGGCCATCACGCGGTCGAAGTCGTCGCGGCGGGTGATCTGCTGGAATCGTTCGCGGTCGAGCGTGTCGAGGTGGATGTTGATGCGGCGGAGGCCGGCCTTGTGCAGCGCCTCGGCTTGCTCGGCGAGGCGGACGGCATTCGTGGTCAGCGCGATGTCCTCGATGCCTTCGATCGCCGCCAGCTTGCGAATGAGGATTGGCAGATCGCGCCGCAATAGCGGCTCGCCACCGGTCACGCGCAGCTTGCGCACCCCCAGCCGGGCTACGATGCGGACGAACCGCTCGATTTCCTCGAAGCTCAGCACCTCGGACCGCGGCACGAAGTGGACATCCTGCTCGGGCATGCAGTAGAAGCACCGGATGTTGCAGCGGTCGGTGACGCTGATGCGCAGGTTGTCGTGGAGGCGGCCGAAAGAATCGGAGAGCGGCGTGGGCTGCGGTTCACTCATCCGGAGTTCATTTCACGGCGAGCATTCGCTCGATCGGAACCAGGGCCCGCTCCATGATGCCGGCCGGCAGTTCCACGCGCGGTTCGAGCGTTCGCAGGCAATCGAGTAGCTTCTCGAGCGTGTTGCGCTTCATGTACGGACATTCGCTGCAGTTGCAGTTCTCGTTCGGGATGAAGATCAGTCTCTTGTTGGGCGCCCGTTTGTGCAGCGAATGGGAGACACCGCTCTCGGTCATAACAATGAACTCGTCGGCGTCGGACGAAGAAATCCAGTCGATGAGGGCCGAGGTGGAGCCGATGAAATCGGCCATGGCCAGCACATCGCCGGGACATTCGGGGTGGGCCGCCACGAGCGCCGCCGGATGCTCGGCGCGCATGGCGCTCACACGCCGCGCCGGAAACGTCGCGTGGACGATGCAGGCGCCCTGCCAGATCTTCATGTTTTCGCGCCCGGATTGGCGCTTGACGTAATTCCCCAGGTTGATGTCCGGCAGGAAAAGGATCGGCTTCTCCGGCGGAATGGAGTTCACCACCTGAACTGCGTTCCGTGAGGTACAAAGGATATCGCTTTCGGCCTTCACCTCCGCCGATGTGTTGATGTAGCTCACTATCACGTGATCGGGATGACGCCGCTTCCAGGCCCGCACTTGGTCCACTGGACAACTGTCCACCAAACTGCACCCGGCGTCTTTGTCGGGCACCACCACTGTCCGGCCTGGATTGAGAATCCTGGCCGTCTCGGCCATGAACCACACGCCGCAGAAGGCGATGACGTCACCCTCGAAATCGCGCGCTTTCCTCGAGAGTTCGAGGCTGTCGCCGATGACGTCGGCCAGTTCCTGGATCTCGGAATCCTGGTAATGGTGGGCGAGAATGACGGCCCGGCGCTCCTTCTTCCAATGAAGAATCTCATCGACGATCGAAGCCGTAGCTAACATGATGGGGAAACCCGACGGTTTGATTCTATTGTACCAGCCACCTGTTGGGCGGCACGGCAGCGGGAGTCAATCGCCCACAACCGGATTCGGTCGCGTGTCGAGCGGAAACCGCTGATCCCTGATGACGTCCGGATCGCTGACCACGACGCACGGTCTCACGCCACGTTGTTCATGTCCGACCGTTGGGTCGAGTTCGACGACAACCACGGAGCCGTGACCGAGCCTCACGCCCCATCCTCCAGCCAGCCCTCGCCGGGAACCCATCGAACCGCCCATAGTCCTGCTGTGACCTCCCCACTGCGCGACACTGATCGCCCCCGAGAGCCACGACGGAGCGCCTTCAGCGGATACACTGGCTGAGATGAGGACCCTCCCATGAAGATCCTCGTCTTCTCCGACATCCATAGCGACATTCGCGCGCTGGAGCGGTTGATCGCCATTGAGGCCGACCACTACATCGCCGCCGGCGACCTGGTCAGTTGGGCGCGCGGACTCGACAAGGTGGGCGAAGTGATGAAGCCGCGCGCAAGCCGTGTCTGGGTTCTCCCTGGAAACCACGAGTCCGAATCCGATATCGAAAGGCTCTGCGAGCGGTTCGGATTCCAGCCCCTGCACGGACGGAGCTTCGAGGTGGTCGGACATCACGTTGCCGGACTGGGCTACTCCAATCCGACCCCGTTCGACACGCCCGGCGAGTATTCGGAGACCGAGATCGCCCGGCGGTTGCATCCGTTCGCCGAACTCGATCCGCTGGTGCTCGTTTGCCACTGCCCGCCACATGGAACGACGCTCGACCGTGCCGGTCCGGGTCGCCACTTCGGCAGCACGGCGGTAAAAAGGTTCATCGAGAAGAGGCAGCCGAGATTCTTCTTCTGCGGCCACATTCACGAGGCCGAGGGCGCGCGTATGAAACTGGGTGCCACCGACGGTGTCAACGTTGGAAAGGCGGGCTACCTGCTTGACTTTGATAAAATTGAAGATTAGAAACCTATGACCGTCGAAGAACTGGAAAGAGAGTACGTTACGCTCCGCCAGCAGGCTGACGCTGTGCGGAGCTATCTTTGACGCCCCCACCAAACGCAAACAGCTAGACATCCTGGAAGAGCAGCTTTCGGCGCCCGATTTCTGGAATCAACCAGAGAAGAGCCAGAAGATCCTGCAGGAACGGAAGCGCCTCGACGTGGTGGTGAAGCAGGACTTGGAAGTGTCGCGGCTCGCGTCCGACATCGAGACGCTGTTCGACCTGCTACGCGAAGGCGAGGACGTTGCCGCCGATCTCGAGCCGGAGATCCGGCGCTTCGCCAAGCGCCTCGAAGAGATGGAAGACGCCATGCTGCTGTCGGGCGAAAACGACGTCCGGAGTGCCATCGTTAACATCCACCCCGGCGCCGGCGGCACGGAGAGCCAGGATTGGGCCGAGATGCTGCTGCGCATGTACCTGCGCTGGGCCGAACGGAACGAGATGCAAACCGTCGTCACGGACCGTCTAGAGGGCGAATCGGCCGGCATCAAGTCCGTCACCCTCGAGGTGAACGGCGAGTATGCGTTCGGGCTCCTGCAGTCCGAAGTCGGCGTCCACCGGTTGGTGCGGATCTCGCCGTTCGATGCGAATGCGCGGCGCCACACCTCGTTCGCCTCGGTGTTCGTTTACCCGCAGGTCGACGACGATGTACCCATCGAAGTCAAGCCGGAAGAACTCCGGGTGGACGTGTTCCGCGCCTCTGGCGCCGGCGGCCAGCACGTGAATCGCACCGAGTCGGCCGTGCGTATGACGCACCTCCCCACCGGCATTGTGGTGCAGTGCCAGAACGAACGATCCCAGCACAAGAACCGCGCCAGCGCCATGAAGCAAATGAAGGCACGGCTGTACGAAGCGGAAATGGACCGGCGCCGGGCGGAAGAGAAGAAGATGGAGGACTCCAAGGCCGACATCAACTTCGGCAGTCAGATTCGCAGCTATGTGCTGGCGCCCTACCGGCTGATCAAGGACCACCGCACGAAGTTATCCATCGGCGATGTCGATCGTGTCCTCGACGGTGACTTGCACGAACTCATGCACGCCTACCTCGTCTGGCGGAGGACCGGAAAGATCGCCGGCGACGGCAAGGATGATATCCCCGAGTGATCTGCGCCGCGCGGCCGAACTCCTGCGCCGCGGCGAACTGGTGGCTTTCCCCACTGAGACGGTTTACGGCCTTGGCGCGAACGCGCTGGACGCCGGCGCCGTCGCGCGGATTTACGAGGTCAAGGGGCGGCCGCCCGGCAGCCCACTGATCGTCCATGTCGATTCGGTCGATACGGCGCGATCGCTCGTCGCGGAATGGCCGCGCGAGGCCGCTGAACTGGTCTCGCGCTGGTGGCCCGGGCCGCTGACGCTGGTTCTCCCCAAGACCGCCGCCGTTCCCGACATCGTCACCGCGGGACTGCCGACCGTCGCCGTGCGCATGCCGGCGGCGCCGGCGGCGCTCGATCTCATCCGGGAGGCGGGCGTTCCGCTGGCCGCGCCGAGCGCTAACCGGTTCAGTGAACTCTCGCCGACTACCGCCGCTCACGTGCGGCAGTCGCTCGGAGACCGCGTCGCCATGATTCTCGACGGCGGCCCCACCACCGTGGGGATCGAATCCACCGTTCTTTCGCTTGCCGGCCCGCGGCCTTTGCTTCTTCGCCCTGGCCACGTGACGCGCGAAGAGATTGAGTCTGTGATCGGTCCCGTCGAAACCCGGGATCGGGCGGAAGGCGCTCACCCGTCGCCGGGTATGCATCCGCGCCACTACAGCCCGCGCACGCCCCTGCTACTCTTGCGCGGCACGGACAGTTTGCCGTCCGCGGGCAGTGGCGCCTGGCTCCATCTCGGGACGCCCCGCCAGGGAGTGCGATCCATCGCAATGCCCACCGGCGCCGGCGAGTATGCCCGTCAGATCTACGCCCGATTGCACGAGCTTGATCGCGACGGCCTGGATTGGATCGCCATCGAGCCCCCGCCGGATGCGCCGGAATGGGCGGGCGTGGTCGACCGTTTACGGCGCGCCGCTTGCCGGTAGAATGGGACCGCGAACGATATGACTCCGGATGCGCCGAACCTCATCGCCGATATCGACCAGTCGCCCTGTCTAATGCCGAAGCTCTGGTGGCTGGGACTGAGCGGGTTCGTCGTTAAGTTCAACTCGGTAGTCGTCTACGTGAACCCCTACCTGTCGGACTGGCTGGCGGCTCAGCCGGCCAACTTGAACGGCCGGTTCACACGGCAATCGCCGCCGCCTGTTTCGCCAAGCCAGATTGGCCACGCCCATCTCGTGCTGGCCACGCATACCCATCCGGCCGCCATGGATCCCGGATCGCTACCGGAGATCCTGGCCGCATCTCCGCGCGCTAAGCTCGTGTTGCCGAAAAGTGCCGCCGGCCACGCCAACTCGCTCGGCGTGCCCCTCCATCGAATGAGAACGACGGATGCCGGCTTGCGTATCGAGTACTTCCAGGACAACGAGTACGTGCGCGTTTACGCCGTTCCCTCCGCCCAAAACGAACTTGACTGGACGCCGATCGGAGGCTACCCGTACCTGGGCTACCTCATCCGGTGCGGCGGTCATACCATCTATCACGCCGGCGGCTGCGTGCCCTACGATACACTAGCGGGGCACCTGCGGCCATACCGCGTCACCGTCGCCTTACTGCCCGTCAATGGCCGCGATCCGGATGGCGGACCGGGCAATTTCGACATCGCCGAAGCGGCGCAACTCGCCGAGGACATCGGAGCGCGATGGCTGGTGCCCATGCACTACGGCGTCTTCGCGGGCGATACTATCGACATCGGGCGCTTTGTCGAGCACATGCTGTTTCACCGGCCCGCGCAGCGCTTCAAGGTCTTCGAATGCGGCGAAGGCTGGGAAATCCCCAATGACTGATCCACGCCTCCAGGCCGTTCCATGAGCACAACGCTAACGGTTCACGAGCCGCATCTCGTAAATCTGCTCGGCCATACCATCGGCGCGCTGTTGTTCGGCGCGTTTATAGTGCTGCTGCTGCGGCAGCGCGCGGGCGCGCGCCTGTCGATGGTAGCGGCGGCCCTGGCGTTCATCTGGAATGCGGCATCGCTGATTGTGCTGATTGCGCCAGGGCGCGAGTGGGGCAGCGCGAACCTCTTTATCGCAATTGGAACCTCGGCGTTGATTCTCTTGCCGGCCGTCCTGCTCCACCTCGCGCTCACCGGGCGCGCGCGGTATCTCGTACGGGCAGCGTACGGCTTGAGCGCCATTTGCCTGCTCATCCACGCGGCCGGGGACCTGCTGCCCTTCGGCGATCGTCACAACTTTGCCCTCGTTGTCGGCACGGTCGGCTTCGGCGCCCTCACGCTGCTCAGCGCCATCACCCTTCTGCGCCGTCACGAAGCCGGCGACCGCCACCTCACGTCGCGCGTCGTTGCGTCCATGTCGTTGTTCCTGTTTGCCGTTTCGTTCGTCCATTTCGGCCACGGCGAAATCCACACGCCGTGGACGCTGGAACTGCTGATCCACCACGCCGGCGTCCCGCTGGCGTTGATTGTGCTGCTGCAAGACTACCGGTTTGTTCTGGTGGACGTCTTCTTGCGTCTCACCGCCGGACTCGCTCTCTCGGGCATCTTCTTCTCGCTCGCGATTGCCGCCGTCGTTCGCTGGAATCTGCTCGAAGGCTTAAGCAGGAGCCCTGTCCAGCAAGCGGTTCTGTTCGTTGTTGGTATCGTCCTCCTGCTGCTATACGGCCTGCTGTTGCCGAGGTTGCAGTCGGTGCTGACGCGGCTCCTGTTCGGACGGTTCGAAGTGCGCCAGGTCCAAGGCCGTTTGCAGGCCCTCTGCAGCACGCAGGACGATGAAATCTCCTTCTACCACCACGCCGTGCAGCTTCTCCGGGATTTTTTCCAGGCTGCGCCCTGTTCGCTGGATCTGGAGGAGGAGGTTCGGCAAACCTGCCCCGATCTGACGCTGCCCGCGCCGGTGTCGGCTGCGCCGGCCTTGCGCAACAAACTCGAACGCGCGGGCGTGGAAGTGATCGTACCGTTCCGGATCGGTCAGGGCGATCTGCGCGTGACGTTGCTCGGCCGGCGCTCCGGCGGCCGTCGCTACCTGAGTGAGGACCTGCATCTGCTCGCCCACTTGGCCGGCCAGATTGCCGAGCATCTTGAACACTTCCGCGCGGCGGAGATGCGTCGGCTCGTGGCCCAGGCCGAGTTGCGCGCGCTGGAGTCGCAGATCCACCCGCACTTTCTGTTCAACGCGCTGAACACGCTCTACGGTGCCATCCCGCGCGAGGCGCGGACGGCGCGGCGGATACTCCTGAACCTCGCCGATATCCTGCGCTACTGTCTCCAGCCGGATCGGACGCTGATCCCCCTCGAGAAGGAGATTGAGATCATCCGCGCTTACCTGGAAATCGAAAAGCTGCGCATGGGCGACCGGCTTAATACGGAGATTGACGTCGATCCGGCGGCGCTGTCCACCTCGATCCCCGTGCTCTCGCTGCAACCGCTCGTCGAGAACGCCGTCAAACATGGAATCTCCCGGCAGGAGCACGGTGGGACGGTGCGAATCGAGGCCCGCCCGGTGGAAGAAGGCGTGCTCATCCGCGTGTCGGATACCGGCTCTGGCTTTCGTGACGGGCCGCGCGGCGAGAGCCAGGGACACGGTCTCGGATTATCCAACGTGATGCGCCGTCTCAAACTGTGCTTTGGCCAGGAGGCGGATCTTCACATCGAGTCCGGCGAACACGGTACCCGGATCGAGTTCACCGTACCGGCCGAAAAGGCCGCCGGGGTGAAGTCGTGAGGGCGCTGATTGCCGACGACGAGCCGATGGCGCGCCAGGTGCTGCGCGAGCTGCTCGAAGAGTTCCCCCATGTGCGCGTCGCGGGCGAAGCTACGAATGGCATGGAGGCAGTGAACCAAACCGAACGGCTCGATCCCGACGTTGTGTTCCTCGATATTCAGATGCCCGGCTTGGATGGGTTCGCGGTGGCGCGGAATCTCCGTGGGGCGCGGCGGCCCATCGTCGTGTTCGTCAGCGCCTTCGACCGGCACGCGCTTGAAGCGTTCGAGATGGACGCGGCCGATTACCTGCTAAAGCCCGTGCGCCATGAGCGCCTGCGGGCCGCGCTCGACAAGGTGCAATCGCGGCTCGATCTACTGCCGGCCCATCCGCCGGCCGCGCCCGAAGCCAGGCCCGAGGAGCCGCGCAAGATCGTCGGCCGGCTGGGCGCCGAATATCACATGCTGAACACGGACGATGTCGTCGCGTTTCAAGCCGAAGGCGAAGTGGTACACATTCTCACCGGCCGCGGCCGTTTCTACGCCGGCCACACCCTGAAGGCGCTTGAAGAACGTCTGCCCCCGCCGCGTTTCCGGCGTATCCACCGCTCCACGATCATCAATACCGACCACATCCGCAAGATCTCGCCGCTCTCGAGCAAGCGCTGGCTGTTGAAGATGTCCAACGGTCTGGAGGTCATCGTCAGCAAACGTATGGCCGGCGCCATCCGCGACGCGACGCGCTGGTAACGGTGATCAGGTCCACGCAATCTCAGTCTGTGGCACAGCGTACTTTCCGGACCGCGCCCAAGCGCCGCCCGGCGCTACAGCAGACGCTCCGCCTCGTCCAGGTCCGAAGGCCGTCCCACGTCCCGCCACCCCCCTGCCAACGCGTGCATCAGGACGCGTCGCCCGCCGGCCAGCAACTGTTCCACCGCGCTCGTCAGCTCGTACTCGCCGCGCGACGACAGCGGCACGCGCTCGAACTCGTCGAAGATCTCCGCGCGGAAACAGTAGCTCCCGGCACTGTTCCACCTCGTGGTGGACGTTCCTTTGGGAGGCTTTTCGATGATCCGGACGACGCGCCCTTGCTCTTCGTAGATCGCCGCGCCTTGCCAAGGGTCGCCAGCCCACTTCACCGCCACTACCGCCGCGGCCTCGCCGTCGGCGTCGAGCTTCTCCGCCATCCCGGCATAGTCGTCCGGTTCGGTCAGGATGTCCCCGTAGGTCAGCAGAAACGGATCGGTGCCGCAGAACTCGCGCGCCAGCAGCGCCGCCCGCGCCGTACCGTCGATGGTCTCTTGACGCCTGTAGGCGATCGTCATCGGGTAATCGCGGAAGTGTTCCTGGATCATCTCGCCGCGATAGCCGATCACAACTAGTGCCTCGCCGAATCCGGCCTTACGGAGCCGGTCGAGGATATGTTCGAGCAGCGGCTTCCCACGCACCTCGATCATCGGCTTCGGACGGTCTTCGGTCAGACCCTGCATGCGCGTTCCGCGTCCCGCGGCTAGTATGACGGCTTTTTGCACGAATCTAATATAATCGCGCTGTGTCCCAGGAGCCCGCCACGGTCTCACCTACCTCGATCAGAACCCGCGTCCGCTGGTGGATCCTCGCACTGATCTTCCTCGCCACCACGATCAACTATTTGGATCGCATCCTGCTCGGATTCCTCGCGCCCATCATCCGCGAAGATTTGGGCTTCACCGACCAGCAGTACGGCTACATAACCGGCGCCTTTCAGATCGCCTATACCGTCGGATTCCTCATGATGGGGAAGTTTATCGATCGTTACGGCACCCGCATCGGCTACGCTGTTGCCATCGTCTGGTGGTCGATTGCCGCGGCACTGCACGCGGCCGCGAATACCGCCTTCAGCCTTGCCGTCTGGCGGGCGCTGCTGGGGCTCGGCGAGGCCGGCAACTTCCCCGCCGCCATCAAGGGCGTCGCCGAATGGTTCCCCAAGAAGGACCGTGCCTTTGCCACCGGCATCTTCAACGCCGGCACCAACGTGGCCTCCATGGCTGGCCCGCCCCTGTTTGCCTGGATGGTCGGTTTCATCAGTTGGCGCGCGTGTTTCGTCATCACGGCATCGCTCGGTTTCGTTTGGGTGGTGATCTGGATGTTCTCCTACCGCCTGCCCGGCCAGCACAAACGCGTTTCGCCGGCGGAAAACGAATACATCCATTCGGACACGCCGGACGAGGCCGCGGCGCCCTCTATTGGGTGGCTTGCCGCCCTGCGCTACAAACAGACCTGGGGTTTCGCTGCCGCGAAGTTCTTCTCCGACCCCGTGTGGTGGTTCTACCTGTACTGGCTGCCGCTGTACCTGTTTGACGTCCGCAAGTTCAACCTCACCGAGATAGGTTGGGCGCTGCCATTCATCTATCTGATGGCCGACGTCGGCAGCGTCGGTGGCGGCTGGTTCTCCGGCCATCTCATTCGCCGTGGTTGGCCAAACGGCAAGGCGCGTAAGACCGCAATGCTCATTTGTGCGCTCGTCATGCCCGTGGCTGCCACGTCCGTCCTCGCCGAGAGTCCGATCGTCGCCATCCTCCTCGTCAGCCTGGCGACGTCGTCGCACCAGGGCTGGTCGGCGAATCTCTTCACCACAACATCCGACGTGTTTCCGAAGCAGGCTACGGCGTCGGTAACCGGCATCGGCGGCTGCCTCGGTGGTCTCGGCGGATTCCTCTTCTCGGCCGTCATTCCCGGCTACATCGTGACCCACTTCGGCTACACACCCGTGTTTCTGACGATGGGATGTTTCCATCTCATCGGCCTGACCATCCTCCACTTCCTGATGGGCGATCTACGCCCGCTCCAGCTCCAGGAGAAGCGATGAATCGAAGAACTGCTATCAAGACCGCGCTGACCGCGACTCTGGCGGCCTGCGCCCCGGCGAAACGAAAGCCGAACATCCTGTTCGTCATGACCGATGACCACGCCGTGCCCCACCTCGGCTGCTACGGCAGCACACTTGTCCAAACACCGCACATGGACCGCCTTGCCGGCGAGGGAGTCCTATTCGAGAACGCCTTCTGCACCAATTCACTCTGCGCTCCGGCGCGCGCCACTATCCTCACCGGGGCCTACTCGCACGTCCACCACATCTATGGCAACTCGGAGGCTAAGGACGCCATCGAGCGAATCAACCCTGAGATCCCGACCTACCCGCAACTTCTCCAGCAGAACGGCTATCACACCGGCATCGTCGGTAAGTGGCACCTCTCCCACGATCCCGTCGGCTTCGATTACTGGTGCGTCCTGCCCGGACAGGGTCTCTACTTCGATCCGGAGTTCATCGACAACGGGAAGCGCCACAAGCTGACGGGTTACTGCACCGACATCACCACCGACCTCGCCCTTGGCTTCCTCCGCGAAGCCGAACGGGTGACTCAGCCGTGGTGCCTCGTCTACCAGCACAAAGCGCCTCACCGTCCCTTCAAGCCGGCGCCACGCCACGCGAAGCTCTACGCCGGCCGTGACCTGCCTTATCCACCTACTTACAACGACGACTACGCCACCCGCCGCGTCGCGCGGGATGCCGAGGACATGCGCTTCGACATCAGCCTTGCGGGCGACTACCCGGATCTGCCGAAAGACCTGTCTCCAGCCGACCGCAAGAACTGGCTCTATCAGCGTTGGGTGAAGGATTACCTCGCCGCGATCCACGGCGTCGACGAAAACCTTGGCCGTGTGTTGCAGCATCTCGCCAATGCCCGCCAGCTCGAAAACACGCTTATCATCTACACCACCGACAACGGCTTCTTTGTCGGCGACCATGGCTGGTACGACAAGCGATTCATGTACGAACCGTCGCTGCGCATTCCCCTGATTGTCCGTCCGCCAGGCGGCGTCGCCGGCGGGCGCAAGTCGCCGCTGATGGCAATGAACGTCGACATCGCGCCGACCATTCTCGATTACGCCGGCATCGAGGCGCCGTCCACTGTTCAGGGCCGCAGTCTCCGGCCGATGCTTGAAGGCGAAAGCCCCGGCGGCTGGCGCGAGTCGATCTATTACGCCTACTACGAGGACTCCTGGCGATTGGCGGGCAAGGGCAGGGAAGCCATGTCGGATCCCAGCTTCCAGTACTTCACGCCGCACCGCGTCGGTCCGCACCGTGGCGTCCGCGACTCCCGCTATAAACTCATCCACTATCACTCGGAAGGCGACTATTGGGAACTGTTTGACCTCGAAACCGATCCCCACGAGTTGAGCAACGTGTACGGCCAGCCGGAACACGAGGCCACCACTGCCCGGCTGAAACAGGAGTTGCAGCGGCTCCGCGAGTTCTACGGCGACACCGCGTAAGATTGAGCGATGCGGCGCAAGTGGGTCTTCTGGGTTGGCGGCGCGGCGGCCGCCCTGCTGGTCGCACTGATCGTCGCGGGATATGTTCTCGCACGCCGATTCGAACCGTACATCCGCGAGCAAACCATCGCCTACCTCGAAGAGCGCTTCGATAGCGAGGTAGAGTTTGCCGGGCTGAGCGTTTCCGTCCCGTTCCGCGCCGTGGTGAATGTCCTGGTCCTCCCCAAGCGCGACGCGGCGGTGGGCGCTCGCGGCGAGGGGCTTATTCTGCGGTATCGGGGACGCCGCGACATCCCGCCCATGTTCGCGATGCGGGCGTTCGAATTTGAGGTCGATCTGCACAGTCTACGCGGGCGCCCGGCGCGGGTGCACTATGTACGGCTCGACGGGATGGAGATCCACATACCGCCGAAGGGCGAGCGGCCGCGACTGGATCTGGGTGGCGAACTCGGTCCACCCGATGCCAAACCTCCCGTCATCATCGACCATCTCCAAGCGGACGGCACGAAACTCGTGATCCTGCCGCACGACCCGGAAAAGGCGCCGCTAGTCTGGGACATCCACAAACTCACGATGCGTTCGGCCGGCCCCGGCCAGTCGATGCCCTACGACGCCACGCTCACCAACGGCCGGCCGCCCGGCCACATTATCAGCAACGGCCACTTTGGCCCGTGGGTCACGGGTGATCCCGGCGCGGCGCCGCTCGATGGCGTCTACAGTTTTACCGAAGCCGATCTCGGCGTCTTCAAGGGTATCGCCGGAACCCTCCAGTCCGAAGGAAAATTCGCCGGCCAACTGAACCGGGTCGTCGTCGACGGTTGGACGAAGACGCCCAACTTCCGCCTCACATCGGCGGGAAACCGCATCCCGCTGGAAACAAAATTTCATGCGATTGTGGACGGTACCAATGGAGACACGCTGCTGAAACCCGTCGAGGCCACCGTGCGCCGAACACGCTTTGTCGCCGGCGGCGGTGTGGTGCGGACCCGGGACGAACGGGGCCGCAAGGTATTCTTCGATGTCAAACTCGTCGACGGAAACATCGAAGACTTGATCCGTCTCGCGGTGAAAGGCGACCGGCCGTTCTTGCGCGGCGCCATCGATCTCAACATGAAGATGGAAGTTCCGCCCGGACGGGGCGAGATCGCCGATCGCCTGCGGCTCGACGGACGCTTCGCGCTCGAAAACGCTCACTTCACCTCGCCGGTGGTGCAAGAGAAAATCGACGATCTCAGCCGGCGGGGGCAGGGGCGGCCGAAGGCTCGTGACATTCAGAAAGTGGAGTCCAGTCTGGCTGGCCGCTTCCGGATCGCAGGCGGAGTAATCCATCTGAACGATCTGCGCTTCACAGTACCCGGCGCGGCCGTCGAGCTTAATGGCGACTATCGCTTCGACGACGAAGAGATGGACTTCCGCGGCCAACTCCGCCTCGACGCCAAAGTTTCGCAGACGATGTCGGGTTGGAAGCGGTGGGTGCTCAAGCCGGCGGATCCGTTCTTCTCGAAGGAAGGGGCCGGAACGCTACTCAACATCAAGGTAACCGGCACCCGCGACGCCCCCGAATTCGGCCGCGACCGGTAGCCGGCGATTCGCGAAACCACGTTCTCTCAGGCGGCGTCCACAGCGGCAGGAGGTTGCAACGTGATGAGTCGGATAACCGTTCCCGCTCTCGCCGGCGCCGCCGTGCTCGGCCTCACTTTTCTCGCGGGCTGTACACGCGCCGTGGCTCATGGACCTGCCCCCTACCCGGCCGCCGTTGGATCGGGGCAGTGGAGTCGCGGTCCGTCCAGCCACCCGCTCATTCGCCGCGTCATCTGGAACACCGAGTCCGCCGCGCGGCGCTCCTGGACGGATCGCCACAACCAGCGGCACTTCGAACGCGCGCTTCGCGATCTTCATCGGTTTCAGGACCGCATGGCGCAGGGCCGATTTGACCGCGGCCGGTTGGACAGCGCCATCTCCAACCTCAACCGCCTCGCCAACGCGCGGCAGATCCATCCGCGCGACCGGGCGATACTCCAGCGTGACGTCTTCGCTCTGCGCGATTTCCGCGCCGCGGCACGGAATGGCCGCCTACCCTATAGCTACGGATTGCGCTAGCGTCGGCGCCAGGACTCCTATAATTGAGTCTTGATCCTGACCGTCACCCCGAATCCAGCGATTGACCAGATCGTTTCCGCGGACCGCCTTGCCTTCGAGGATCGTGCCTACATCCTGGCCACATCTTGCGGCGCTGGCGGCCGTGGAATCAACGCCTCGCGTGTTCTGCATTCCTTCGGTGCCGAGACGTGCGCCATCTTTCCCGCGGGTGAGAAATCCGGAAATCGGCTGCGGGACATGATGGGCGACTCCGGCTTTCCGTTCGAGATTGTTCCGGTCTCCGGCGAGATTCGCACGAATCTCATCATTACGGATCGCGCCGGCTTGATGGTCAAGCTCAACGAACCGGGCCCCGCGGTTTCCAGTGAGGAACTGGACCGCCTCGAACAGGCGGTAGACGCCCGCTTGCCCGGTGCTTCCTGGCTGCTGTTATGCGGCAGCCTGCCGCCCGAGACGCCACCTGAATTCTACCGCCGGCTCATTCGCCTGGCCCGGAAGCACGGTGTGGAAACCCTGGTCGACACCGACGGCGAGATCCTGCCCGACATCCTCGAAGAACGCCCCAGCGTCATCGCGCCGAATCAACAGGAGGCCGAGCGGTTGCTCAACAAGGCGCTCATCACCCGGCAGCAGTTTCGCGATGCCGTCGAGCGGCTCGAAGGGATGGGCGCCCAACGAGTGCTCCTGACGCTCGGTGGACGGGGCGCGATCTGCTTATCCGACGGCGAGATCTATGAAGTGGTGCCGCCGCGCGTCGAAGCCGTCTCACCCATTGGAGCGGGTGACGCGCTGAATGCTGCCTTCGCCTGGTCCATGGAACGCGACAACAATTTCGCCGACGCCATTCGTTGGGGTGTCGCGGCCGGAACCGCCTCCGCCCGCCAACCGGGCATGACGTTCGCGACGCTGAAGGACACCGAACAGGTTTACCGGCAGCTAAGCGTCAACCGGATTCGCTGACTGGCGGTCGCCGCTCCCGTCGCTGAAAAAACACGTCTCGCGCTCGCAGCCACGTGGTCACGAGCACGATAAACAGGACCGCGAGTGCCGCGAACGTTCCCAGCGAACCCGCCACCAGGTAGTCGGCGTGCCTCCGCGGCGCCGGCATCGTCTGCAGAACCACCGCCACCGTTACGGCGAACAGGCAGATCGACGCTACAGCGAACCCAACGATTCGAAGAATTGCGGAGCGCATCGTCTCACCCGTCTATCGGACGGGAGGTTCGATGTCTTTATCCACATCGTTAGGTTAGGAAGCGCCCCGGCTACATACCCTCAATGTCGACCAGAATTTCGTCCTCCTCCACCCGCACGGCGAACGTTCGCTGGCGGACCTCCGGGTCGTAGTCGTTCTGGCCGGTCGTGCAGTCGAACTCCCACGCGTGCCATGGGCAGACCAGCATTTTGTCGTGCAGCGCGCCTTGCCCGAGTGGACCGCCGCGATGCGGGCATGTTCCTTCAATCGCGTGGATCTCGCCGCCGGCGTTGCACAAGGCGATCTTCGTCCCACCAACCGCCGCCTCCATGACCGACCCCGGCGGTAAACTGGACACCGAACAAACGCGCTGAAAGGCCATATTAGAATCTAAGGCTACCATGCGACTTTTTGTAGCCTTGCTGCTGGCCGCCGCGCTGATTCCGGTCGTCGCCTGTCGACGCGATACGGTCCCCACCATCGGCGTGGTGCCGAAGGGCGCCAACCACATCTTCTGGCAGACCGTTCGCGCTGGCGCTATCAAGGCCGCGCGGGAGGAAGGCTACGAGATCGAGTGGAACGCGCCCGCGCTCGAGATCGACGCCAGCCGCCAGATCGAAATTGTCGAGTCAATGGTCAACCGCCGCCTCGCCGGCATCGCGCTGGCACCGATCGACCGGAAATCGCTCGTCGCCATTGTCGAACGCGCCGCCGCGAGCGAAGTCCCCGTGGCCATTTTCGATTCGGCCATTGACACCGAAAAGCGGATCAGCTACGTTGCCACCGACAACGAAGAAGGCGGCCGCCTCGCCGCCCGCCGTATTGGCGAACTCCTCGGCGGGGAAGGCAAGGTCGGCGTCATCGGCTTCATGCCCGGCAGCGCCGCCACCATGGAACGCGAACACGGATTCCAGGATGAACTCGCGAAGCAGTTCCCCGGGATCGAGTTCGTTGGCCTCCAGTTCGCCATGGCTGACCGCGCCAAGGCCATGGCGCAAACCGAGAACATGCTGGCCGCCCATCCCAATCTCGCCGGCCTCTTCGCCGACAATGAAAGTTCCTCGGCCGGCGCGGTGCAAGCGCTGAAAAGCCGCAATGCCAGCCATGTGAAGCTCGTGGCGTTCGACGCTTCCGACCAACTCGTCGCCGACTGCAAGGCCGGCTGGATTGATTCGCTGATTGTGCAGAATCCGTTCCGGATGGGTTACGAGTCGGTCAAGGCGATTGCCGCTCATCGCACCGGGCGCACGCCGCCGGCGCATATCGACTCCGGCGTCCGTCTCGTGCGGCGCGACGAGATCGACGGGCCGGACGTTCGGGAACTGCTGTTCCCGGACATCCAGGTTTACCTGAGGTAACCGGGAATCACGGGGGGAATCACGGGCCGCCCTGGCTCGCCGCCCGTGCGGAGTTGCCGGTAAAGCAAGGGGTTGCTGTCGTCCCGAGGCGCATGCTCTACTCACAGTAAGGTCCCGATGAACCCGAATCCGACACTGGAGGAGGTGCGGCCGTCGCCTGCCCGCTCTCTTCCGTGGCTGCAAATCGCTTGGTTTGGCGGCCTGCTAATTCTCTGCTATCTGCCGGTCTTGATTCGTCTGGTCAAGAACTGGATGGACGATGACAACGCGAGTCACGGCTTTTTCGTTCCGCTGGTGGCCGGTTACATCGCCTGGCAGCGCCGCGACGAGATCCTGTCGCGCGAGTATTCGGGCCATTGGCTGGGCCTGCTGTTGATCGGGTGGGGCGCCATGCAGGTGGTGATCGCCAAGCTCGGCGCCGAGATCTTCCTCGCCCGCACGGCGTTTCTCATCTCGCTGGCCGGCGTTCTGTTGGCCATCGGCGGCTTCGCGCTGCTTCGTATGCTCTCGTTCCCGCTCGTTCTGCTGTTGTTCATGATCCCGCTGCCGGCCATCATCTATAACCAACTCACCCTGCCGCTCCAGTTTCTGGCCAGTTCGCTCGCCGAAACGGCGCTGTCGATCGTCGGAATTCCAGTACTGCGCGAAGGGAACATCCTGGAGTTGCCAAGCCAGCGGCTGAATGTAGTGGAGGCATGCAGCGGAATCCGCTCGCTTATGTCGCTGGCATTCCTCTCGCTGGTCTATGGCTATCTGTTCGACCCCCGGCCGTGGATGAAGTGGGTGCTGCTTGTCGCCACCGTGCCGATCGCCGTCGTCGCCAACAGCGGCCGCGTCGCGCTCACCGGTATCCTGAGCCAGATCGACCCGGAGTTGGCGCGCGGCCTCTATCACAGTCTGGAGGGGTGGGTGATTTTTCTCGTTGCGCTCGCGCTATTGGCCGTCGCGCACCGCGTTGTCAGCCTGCTTTACGGCCGCATCTGGAGGACTGGCTGAACGATGGCTTTCGCGTCTCATTTTGGGCGTACCGCACGATGGATTACCGTTCTGTTCGCCGGGCAGGCGATGCTATTTTACCTGCTGCCCGGCGTCCATAGCGTCCCACTTCCGCGGCCGCTGGCCGAATTCCCGGCCGAAATTGGCAACTGGCGGAGCGTGCAGGAAGGAGTGGTCGACGAGGAAGTGCGCGACGTGCTGCGCGCCGACGATCTGCTCACCCGCACCTACGTCAGCGCCGTTTCCGGCATTCCAGCCAACCTGTTTATCGCGTTCTTTGAAACCCAAAGCGAAGGTCAGGCGCCGCACTCGCCAAAGAATTGCCTGCCTGGCTCCGGCTGGGTGCCGACGAGGTCCGGGACGGTGACTCTCGATCCCGCCGATGGCAGCCCGCCGGTGACCGTCAACCGTTACCTCGTCTCGCGCGGCGACCAACACAGCTTGGTGTTGTATTGGTATCAGTCGAAATACCGCGTGGTCGCCAGTGAGTACTTCGCCAAGATCTATCTCGTCGCCGACTCGATGGTCCATCGCCGCACCGACACCAGCCTGGTCCGCATCGTCACCCCGGTCGCTGGAGGGGACTCAACGCGAGCCGAGGAGATGGCGCTCGATTTGGCGCGGGTAGCCTACCCGGCCATGCGCGATTTCTGGCCCGAGTAGGGTAGACCTGCAATTTCCCCTAAAACCCTCTTCTTTCCGCCGATAAGGCAAGTGTAGGCGGAGTCAACAAGCAAGACAGCCTAAGGGGATTACCCCACGGATCTAGGAGACAGGAGAAACGCATGGCCTTTTCGATCAACACCAACATCGCCTCGTTGCAGGCGCAGGATTATCTGCGCATCAGCGGGGAATTCCAGAACAAAACAATCAATCGCGTCACTTCGGGTTTGCGCATCATCGGATCGGGCGACGACGCCGCCGGGTTGGCCATCGCCAACAGCTTCCGGTCGGATCGCGCCGTGCTGACGCAGGGCGTCCGCAACGCCAACGACGGTCTGAGCACCCTGCAGACCATCGACGGCGGCGTGAACAACATTGCGCAACTACTGGATCGCGCCCGCACGTTGGCCGCGCAGTCGGCCTCCGGCACGTTCAACGGCGACCGTAACGTGTTGAACAGCGAATTCCAGAGCGTCTTGGAAGAGATCAACCGGCAGGCGCAGGTGATCGGCCTGAACGAGGGCGGCGACTTCGCCAAGAACCTCAGCGTGTTTATTGGCGGCGGCCGGACCGCGGGATCCATCGATTCCATCACCAACGGCTCTGTCGGCGTCGATCTGTCGCAGTCGCTGGTCGACACGAAGAACCTCGGCCTGCAAACCTACCAGACCGAAGGAACCGGCGACCTGCGCAGCGGCTCTGCCACGAGCATCGCCGCCATTAAGACCGCCAACGCGGCGCAGACCGCCGATTTTGTCTTCTACGGCGCCGGGTTTTCCAGTGGCGTGACGGTGGCGGTGGACGTAACCTCGGTGACCGACGAGAACTCGCTTGTGCAGGCCATCAACTCGGCGCTGTCCAGCGTAGATAATGTCTCCTCGGCCGGACAGGCCTTCAACAATGCCGGCATCCGCGCCGGGTTGAGCGCGGACGGCCAGAGTCTTGTATTCTCGTCGGCCGGGTCTGCCTTCCAAGTGCGCGGCGACACGGCGCTCGGCGCGGCGCTGCTTGGCAGCTTCGGCGTCGGCGCAGCGGGCAGCGTTACCTCCGCCACCAATTACAAAGAGGCGGGCGGCGTTACCGGCGTCGTCGGCCTGACCTACGCCGACTTGTCTGATACCGAAACCCAACTTGTCACCGTCTCCACCCGTAACGCCGACGGCGATCTCGTCAGCCTGCAAATCACGTTGACTGGCGACTCCGACGGTTTGGACGTCGATGAAGCGGTTGCCCATATCAACACGCAGTTGCAGGCGAACAGCGGGTCGCCGCTCGCGCAGATCGTCGCGGTGGCTGATGGCGCCAGTGGCGCCGGCATCACCTTCCTGAGCACCCTCGGCGAATTCGATGTCACCGTCGGCGAGAGCAGTGCCGCCACCGAGGGCGTGAA
This sequence comes from uncultured Solibacteraceae bacterium, assembly GCA_964413655.1. Classification (GTDB taxonomy): domain Bacteria; phylum Acidobacteriota; class Terriglobia; order Bryobacterales; family Bryobacteraceae; genus CAYPUQ01. The sequence goes on from CAYPUQ010000013.1 coordinate 28,151, forward strand.
TGCCGGAGTCGCGGAAACCTACGGCAGCTCCATCCAGGGTGAAGGGGGAGCGCTGAGCATCTCTAGCGCCGCCGGTGGTGAAGCCGCTGTCAATGCGCTCGCGAAGGCCGTCGAAAAGCTCGGCGCAGCCCAGGCCGTTGTCGGTAAGGGCCAGAATCAGCTCACCTTCGCCATCAGCCTGGCCCAGACCCAGTTGACCAACTTGGCCGCCAGCGAGTCGCGCATCCGTGACGCCGACCTGGCCGCCGAGGCCGCTAACCTGACTCGCGCCCAGATCCTCCAGCAGGCTGGTGTCGCCGCTCTCGCGCAGGCCAATGCGGCGCCCCAGGTGGTTCTGAGCCTCCTGCGCGGATAAGTACGATCCTTACTCGCACATCGCGCCTCCGGAGCTTCGGCTCCGGAGGCTTTTTCGCGTGTGGAATGTGGGCGCAGCGCTTTCATCGCGGACGCGGCCGGCCGCGAAGAGGCGCTGGATAAGGCCTCCGGGGCGTGGAGAAACGAAGCGCCGCCGCATGGGTCGGCCGGCAACGCCGCGTAGGGGGAGAACAGCAAACACATCCGCTCTGTTGACAACGGGCCCACCGCCCAACATAGGTGATGAAAAAAAAGTGGGGCGGACCCCGGTCGCGGCGGATGCCCCGTCCGCCTGCTCTGGCTTGGCAAGCCCGGAGGGAGGGTGCTGTTTCCACGAGCGTTTCTCGCGGCCGGAGAACTACCGGGTATTCTGATCGCCGCTTGGTGCTACCGATGTGCGGCCGTAAGGGAGAGCAATTTGCCGCGCTCTCTCACCCTCGCACATCGCAGTTCGGCTCGGCGCCGTCGAGACCGGCCCACATCGCCTCTTGCACCTGATGTAGTCCTTGCCAGCGGGCCAACTCGGCGGCGGCATATGCGCGGGCCAACCGCAGCCGGTGCTCGGCTTGCGCGCCGGCTTCCCAGACCCGGCGCAGGCGATCCACGGCCCACGGGCCGGCCGCGCTGGTCTCCACGTCCTCCCAGACCTTAAGCAACCGTGCCCGCTCGGCGACCAGTTGGTCGAGCACTTTCAGATCGTCGATAGACGCTGCCGCCAGGCGCTCGGAGTTCGCCTCCAAGGCAACCAGCAGTTCGCCGGCGGTGGGTGTAGCGCTCACTACCGGTCCTGTTTGCCGTACATGACCAGGTTGAGCGATTGGATGTTGGCGTCGAGGAATCGCTGTTGCGACTCCAGCGATGCCAGCAGGGTATCGGCCCGTTGAAGCTGCGCCGCCAAGTTCGCGCGCATGGTCGTGATGCGCTCCTGCATCGCGGCGATTTGCTTCGTGATGCGCGCATCGGATGTGTCGATCTGGCTCTGCTGCAGATGGATCAGGCCGCTCACCGGATCGCTTATGTTGCGGAATCCGGCCTCCAGGGAACCAAAACCGCCTTCGCCCCCGAAGAAGGAGAATGCTTCATTTACTTGCGCGCTCGACAGCGATTGGAATTTCGTTGCGTTGAAGGACATCGCGCCGTTCGATGCGAACTCGATGCCGAACGATGCCAGCACCTGCGTCGAACCAGGCGCGCGGAACCCGGCGATTTCGCGCATCTTCGCCTGAATGTGCCGGACCGCAAAATCGCCGCTCAGCAAGCCGGCGTTTTCACCCACCTGCGCATTCACCAAGTCGCGAAGACTGTTGTAGGCCGCCACGAATTTCTCGATCGTGCTGCCCAGGCTCGCCCGGTTCGATGCGAGGCTGAGTGCGACCGACTCGCCGGGGTCGGTCTTGCCGAGGATCGTGAAGGTAAGCCCAGGCACGACGCCGGAGATCACGTTATCGGACTTAACGACCTCGATTCCATTGAGCTTGAAAACCGCGTTCGCGCCCTGGTTATTGCCGGTAAGGATGTTCGTCGCCGGGTTGCCGGCCTCGCCGCGCAGTTCGAGCGTCGTCCCGCCCGGATTGGCCGCCGTCAGCGTCAGGTAGTACGGTTCGCTCCCAGTGCCCGTGTTGATAATCGTGGCCGTCAGCCCGAGGCCCAACCCATTGATCGCGTCGCGAAGCCCGTTCAAATTGTTGTTGCCCGCATCGAGCGTAATCTCGTACGTGTCGGAACCAAACGCCAGTTGCAGCGTTCCTCCGGCCGCCACCTCCGTCGAATCCGCGCTCGCGTAGCCGGCCAGCGTTGTCTCGGTGGCCGCCTTGGCAACGGAACTGATCTCGGTGATTGTATAGACCGCCGGCGTGGCCGCGCCGCTCAACGCCACCGACACGCGGCTCGCGTTCGTGCTCGTCGCCGTCAGTGCCTGGTTGGCGCTAACGTTGCGCAGGTCTTGGAGGGCCTTCGCCAGGTTCTCCGTCGAACCGCGTAGGCCGCTCAGCAACTGCTTCTGCACGAACAGGTCCGATTGCTTGTTCTGCAGCGCCGTCACCGGCAACGAGGCAATGGAAACGGCGCGGGTCAGAATGGTTTGGAGGTTCTCGGAAAAGGTACTGACTCCGGCGATGGTAAGCGGCGTGAGCGACATAAACTCCTCCGCTTTCTTATCGGCGGGTTCAGCGCGAATCTTGAGGCGGTTCTACCCACACCTTTTGCGCCACTGGCCGTCCCAGCTGCGCCGTCTGCCCGTCAACGCGGAACGTCACTGTCTCGTCGTAGTTGCGCGACACCATTTCCAGGCCCGCGCCCGGCCGCACGCCTAGACCGTGCAGGAATTCGAGCAACTGCCGGTCGCGCTCAAACACGCTCACCACCGTCAGCGTATCGCCCGGCTCGCTCTCGTCCAGCGTTCGCCAGCCTCGCTGGCGCCGCAGCACCGGCGTGTCCAGTTCGGTGACGTTACCGTGCGGGCAGGGCTGCCCGGCCCCCAGCTTTTCCACCAGTAGCCGCTCGAAATCCTCGGAAACGGCGTGTTCCAGCCGCTCGGCCTCGTCGTGAACCTTGAACCACTCCATGCCGAAGATCTCGGTCAACATCCGCTCGATGAGATGGTGGCGGTTGAGCACCTTGTTGGCGATCTCGCGGCCCGCCGCGGTCAGCGTCACGTTGCCCTCGTCGCTTACCTCGATCAGGCCGTCCCGCTTCAGCCGCTTCACCGCCATCGTCACCGCCGGCGGAGAAACATTCAGCCAGCGCGCCAGGGTTGCGGGGATAACAGCCTCGCCCTCCGACTCGGCCTCGGCGATCGCCTTGAGGTAGTTCTCCTTCGAGATGGTGAGCTTCACTTTGTCAAATTGTATCGCGCGGCCTCCGTTGGTATCCTGCGAGAATCATGCGCACTACAGTCCGATGGGGTCTTCCACTGTCTCTGGTGATGGCGGTTGCCTTCGCCGCCGAACCCGTCGACCTCGAAGTCGTCCACCACATTCGTCACGAGGCGTTCGAAAACTCGAAAGTCATGGATTACATGTTCTGGCTCACCGACGTCCACGGCCCGCGCCTCACGAATTCGCCCAAGTTTCACGCCGCTTCCGACTGGGCGATCGGTGCCATGAAGGAAGCCGGCCTCGCCAATCCCCGCAAGGAGAAGTGGGGACCGTTTGGCCGCGGCTGGTCCCACGAACGGTTCTCGGCCGAACTCCTCGAACCCGGCTACACGCCGCTCGTCGGCTTTCCCATGGCCTGGTCCGCCGGCACCGGCGGACCCGTTACCGCCGAGCCCGTCCTCGCGCCCATGAAAGAAGAGAAGGACTTCGAAAAGCATAAGGGCAAACTCCGGGACAAGATCGTCCTCATCGACGAAACCCGCGACACGCCAATGCTCACCACGCCGCCCGGCCGCCGCTGGACCGAAAAGGAATTGGAGGACTACTTCCTGCTCCCGCTGCCCACCGGCAAGCGCCCCACGCCGCCCGACCGCGAGAAACGCCGCCGCTTCGTCCGCGCCCGCAACCAGTTCCTGCTCGACGAGGGTGCGCTGGCGGCTCTTTCGACCGGATATCGCGGTGACGGCGGCACTGTCTTTGCCACCTCGTTCGGCTCGTACGAAAAGGATCAGCCGGTTCCGCCGTCCGCCGCCGCCATCACGCCCGAGCACTACAACCGCATCGTGCGGCTGCTCGAGAAGAAGGTTCCCGTGAAGATCCGCCTCGACATCGCCGCAAAAATTCACGACGAAACGCTCGACTCCCACAACATCGTCGCCGAGATTCCCGGTGCCCGGAGAAAGGACGAGATCGTCCTCATCGGCGCACACTTCGATTCCTGGCATGGCGGCACCGGCGCCACCGACAACGCTTCCGGCTCGGCCGTGATGATGGAAGTGATGCGCATTCTCAAGGCCGCCGCCAAACCGATGGACCGCACCGTGCGCATCGTGCTCTGGAGCGGCGAGGAACAGGGACTTCTCGGCTCGAAGGCCTACGTCAAGGAACACTTCGCCGACCCGGAGACCATGAAACCGACCTCCGCGCATGCCCGCGTCGCCGCCTACTTCAACTACGACAACGGTACCGGCCGCGTCCGTGGCGTCTGGCTGCAGGGTAACGACATGGTGCGCCCCATCTTTCAGGCCTGGATGGAACCGCTCAAGGATCTCGGCGTCAACACGCTGTCCATCCGCAACACCTCCGGTACCGACCATCTCTCCTTCGACGCCGTCGGCCTCCCCGGCTTTCAGTTCATCCAGGACCCGGTGGAGTACAGCACTCGGACCCATCACTCCAACATGGACGTCTACGACCACATCCAGCCCGGCGACCTGATGCAAGCCGCCGCCGTCATCGCCACGTTCACCTGGCACGCCGCCACGCGCGCTGAAAGGCTGCCCCGCAAACCACTGCCGAAACCCAAGCCCAAAGAGGAGGTTAAGGAACCCCAACCCACTGGCCGGTGATTGTGCTCTGAGAGGTTGCCACAAGTGTAGCGACTGGAGTGAGGGGAATAGCCCTCAACTCGAAATGTATCTTCGCCCTCGGACCAATCACTTGCAGACCATCCTGCAAAGAACCTTCGGTCCCGAACTGAATCCTTAGGGTCAAGTCACATCTTCGCGGACCAGCTAAGACCCAGCCGCCCGCCCCGCGCCCCGCCGCCGCCACGATCACTTGCCCGAACGCTGTTCGCGCACGGGACCGCGACCAGTTCTTTTCGGTTGAGATCCCGCACGAGAGGTGCCGCTCGATTCCCAAGTCGTACCTCTGGATCAATCCGCGCGGAGGCTATGTTCCGATCTTTGATCCGAACGTCCCGTTCGTATCCACGGCGCTGAAGTTTCTGGATGACTGGCGGACAGCGCACCATAGTGGCGGTCCTGGAAGGTCGGCCCGGGGCTGTGGACAAAGGTGTCCGCCCCACCTGTTGGGGATTGCCACAGGCCAAGGCTCGGTATATATTTGACCTAATCGGCAATTCCAGAGGGGAGGGCGTATGTATCGGATTTCGATATCGCTCACATTGTTTTGGGTTGCTTTCGGCTTCCCGTTGGCGGCGCAGCCTGTTGTGTGCGGGGTTGACAACTCGGATTCGCAGCCACTCGTGGTCCGCTCGGAAGGGTTGGCGGAGTTAATTGGTGACATCGTACTAAGGTGCACCGGCGGCGAGCCCACAGTGCCTGGGCGGCCAGTCCCATCGGCCAACATTAGAATTCGGCTGCTTAACACGGGAGTTGCCAACCCCGTACTGGCCGGTGGCGCCAGCGACGCATTGCTGCTCTTCGATGATCCGCCCATTGCCAACCAGTTGCTCGACGACTTTGGGCGGCCCGCGACGCTCACCGGAGTAAACCATTCGTGTCCCAGCGCGCCCGCCGCGGAATGCGGGATCAATTTTTCGAATCCCTCCGCTCCCGAGAACAGGGGGCAACGTGTTACGAACGTCTTTCAAGGGCGGACCAGCGGCTCCACGGATGTTGTCTGGCTGGGCATCCCTTTCGACCCGCCGGGTACGATAGCGACGCGAATCATCCGGATCACAAACGTCCGCGCGAACGCAGATCTGCTGCAGGATGCGGTAGGCGCTTTCATTCGAGGGGAGGTTTCCTCGAACCAATTCACCCTCCAAAACCCGATCGTCGATTTAGCATCCATCCTGCCCGGCCTCCAGCTTCCGGGGCCCGGCGTCGAGGTCTTCACCGGTGTCACCGGCGCGAGAACGCTCAACCAGATACAGGATCTGAACCCCGGCCTGCCAGCCGGGACCATCCCGGAGCCCAATTTCGTACTACGGTTCGTCGAGGGGGCCGCGAATTCATTCCGGACCAGGTCCGCGGTGCAGGGCAACCTCACCAATCCGTTCCCAGCTCCCGCGGATCAAGCGATGCCCGGCGAGCGCTACCCCTCCGAGACGGGCTTCTACAACTCCGCATTCCCGAATCAACTCGGCCTGGCTGGTTACGGTACGCGGTTCGCGGCCAACTTCCAGGGTGTGCCATTGGGAACTCGCATTTTCGTTTCCAATGCCAGCGACCAGGCAGGATCGTCTCCGTCCGTGCAGGCGGTGGTGATCGGCGATTGCGTGGGCGATGCGCGTCCCGCGCCCGCTACCAACGGCTTGGTCGAGGTGCCGGTCCGGGACAGGGCCGGCATTGTCTGTTTTGAGGTCATCCGGCAGTCCGCCGCTCTGCGGGAGATAATCGCCTTCAACGCCTTCGTTTCCTTTTCCGGCGTCCCCAGCACCCAGAGTCTCGGTGCGATCGCGGTGTCGCAGTTTCTGTATCCTGTGGCGGCGGTTCCACCGGGGCGCAAAGTGATGGGCACGAGTTTCCCCGTCTTCGGTCTCTCTCCCGACCCCCTGGGCTCCACGCTGAACACCTTCATTGCAGGACTGTTGAATCCCGTTGGCATCAGCGGCCAGGATCAGCTTCAGCTCGCACGTACACCCGCGTTCGCGGATGGAACGATCGAGGCCGCTGGCCCAACAGCGCGCCGCGCCGTCAACGTCTTCGTGGGCTCCTCGCGCGCCAGCCGGAACGTTACGATCACTCCGATTCTCCGGTCAACTCCAGGCGCGGCGCGCGAGGCCACCGTGGGATGGCTGTCGACGACGCCAACGCAGACGGCTACCCCGCTGACCCTTCACATTGAGGCCAATCCCGCGGGCTTAGCGCCGGGAACCTACGAGGCCGGTGTCCGCCTGGAGTCCTCCGAGCCAACCCCATTGGTGAACGAAATTCCGGTGCGGTTGATCGTACCGCCGGCGGGGCCGCGTCTGGCTGTGAATGGAGTAGGCGGTGCGGCGGACTATCTTGCGGGAGCCGTTGCTCCGGGGCAGGCGATCGTCTTGTTCGGCGCCGGCTTCGGGCCGCCCGAGTTGGCCGAACTCCAACTGAATGAGACAGGCCGGGTCGCCACCACGCTCGCGGGTGTCAGAGTCTTGTTCGACGGCCTGTCCGCGCCGATGATCTACGCAGCGACCGGCCAGGTCAGCGCGTTCGTTCCATTCGCGGTGGCCGGTCGGGTGACTACGGAGGTGCGGGTAGAGCATCTGGGCGTGCCATCGCCGCCGGTATTCCTCCGCGTGCTTCCCGCGATACCGTCGATTT
>CAYPUQ010000014.1:0-34601 GCA_964413655.1 uncultured Solibacteraceae bacterium
AATTTTTCGCTGATCGCTCATAGCGGGCTGATCGGGGCGGCCGGATACCTGGCGCAATTCGTTGTCGTCACCCTTAAGGGCGACGATGTGCAGTCGCTGGTAGAGCTCAGACCGGGCTTCGGGTTGGATCTGCTCCTCGACGACGGAGCGAACCGGTTTCTCTACGCGGTTTTGAACTACTTCTCGCTGTTTACGGTTTGGTACATCTTTGTGCTCGGGTTGACGTTCGCCTTCCTGGTCCACACCTCAAAGAGCAGGGCTTTTACAGCGACTGCGCCGGTTTGGCTGTTGGGGTTATTGTTCGCGATCGTGGGTGCATTTTTCCAACGTTAGGCACGGGGCAATCCGGGCGCGTGCCCGCGTCTTGACCAGCGCGGATCCGAGCGGGGCCGCCAGATCACGCCAGGATCACGCGGCGGCCTTCGATCCGATAGCGGCCTTCCAGCACGATGCGGACGGCCTCGCTGTAGATACGGTGCTCTTCCACCAGAATGCGGGCGGCCAGCGTCTCGGCGGTGTCGCCCTCGTCGAAGGGGACAACGGCTTGAAGGATAATCGGGCCGGCGTCTAAGTGCTCGTCGACGAAGTGCGCCGTGCAACCGCTCACTTTGACGCCGTACTCCCAGGCTTGGTGCTGAGCGTCGAGTCCGGGGAATGCTGGGAGCAGCGACGGGTGGATATTGAGGATTCGTTCGGGGAACTCGCGGACGAACGTTGCGCTGAGGAGGCGCATGTATCCCGCCAGGCAGACCAGATCGACCCGTGCCTCGCGGAGGACGGCAATCAGTTGGCGGTCATATGCTTCGCGCGCCAGGCCGCTCGATGGGAGGCACACGGCGTTCAGGCCGCGCTCGCGTGCGCGATCGAGGCCGGGAGCGCCGGGGCGGTTTGAAATCACGATGGCAATCTCGGCCGGAATACGGCCGGCAGCGACGCTTTTTGCGATGGCTTCGAAGTTCGAGCCGCGGCCGGAAAGGAGAATGCCCAGGCGCTTCCTCATGCGTTACTGTTTGACGTACAGGACGCGGCGCCGGGCGCGGAGCGACAACTGTACGACGCGGCCGATGACGTAGAAGGGCTCCTCCAGGCGTTTCAGAGTGCGTTCGGCTTCACGCTGGTCCTTGAGTGAGACAGCAAGGATCATGCCGATACCGAGATTGAAAGTCCGGCGGTAGTCGTCATCCGGGACGTCGCCGATACGCCGCAAGATTTCGAAGACGGGCAACACGGGCCAACTTCCGAAGTAGATCTCGGCGCCCAGTCCGGCGGGCAGCATCCGCGGGGTGTTCCCGGTGATACCCCCGCCGGTGATGTGCGCGGCTCCTTTCAGGATGCCGGCCTTGCGCAGCGACTGGATGGGCTTAAGGTAGCTGCGGTGAACCTTGAGAAGTTCGTCGGCAACGGTGCAGCCGAGCTCGGGAAGGAGTGTGTGGGGTTCGGCGCCGGCAATCTCGAAAAAGAGTTTGCGGGCCAGAGAGTAACCGTTGGTGTGCAGGCCGGTGGAGGGTAGACCGATGAGGACATCGCCGCCCCGGATCTTCGCGCCGGTAAGGAGTTGGTTACGTTCGGCGGCGCCGACGATGAAGCCGGCCAGGTCGTACTCGCCCGCGACGTAGAGTCCGGGCATCTCGGCCGTCTCACCGCCGAGCAAGGCGCAACCGTTGTTGGTGCAGCCTCGGGCAATGCCACTGATCACGGCGGCGGTGATCCTGGCGTCGAGTTTGCCGGTGGCGTAGTAATCCATGAAGAACAGCGGCGTAGCGCCCTGGACGGCGATGTCGTTGACGCAATGATTGACGAGATCCTCACCGACCGTATCGTGGCGCTCGGCGGCGAAGGCAACCTTCAGCTTCGTTCCGACGCCGTCGGCCGAACTGATGAGCACCGGGTCCTTCCATCCGGAGAGGCGAAAGGCGCCGCCGAAACTGCCGATGCCGGTCAGCACGTTACGGCTGAAGGTCTGGCTGGCGAGCTTCTTGATTCGTGCGACGGCACGGTCGGCTTCGTCGATATCAACACCGGCATCCCGGTACCGGATCTGCTGGGTTTCGGTCATTGGGATTGAGGAAACCCCTATAATAAGCCATTACAACGATGACGCGGCCTTTACTTGCGTTCGGAGTGTTACTGGCGACGGCCGGCATTTCGCGAGCGGAGGCGCTCGGGGCCATCGCCATTCGAAACGCCCGGATTGTGACGGTGAGCGGCGCGGTGATCGAGCGGGGCACGGTGGTGGTTCGCGGCGGGCTGATCGAGAGCGTGGGGGCATCGGCGGAGGTTCCGGCCGATGCCTGGGTCGAGGATGGCGCCAATCTCACCGTGTATCCCGGGATGATCAATGCCCTCAGCACGTGGGGGTTGCCCGCCCCGGCCGAGCCTTCTAGGCCTGCGGCCGACCAGCGGGAGACGCGGCGACGCGAACCGCCGCCGGCGGAGTCGGGCGCACCGAAGACGATCGGGCCCGAGGACCGCCCCGCAAACACAAGCTGGACTCGATCGCAAGACTTGGTGCAGCCAGGCGAGCGCATCGTTCGGGAGGCGCGGAGCGCGGGATTCACGACGGCCGTCGTCTTTCCGACCCGGGGCATCTTTGCTGGACAGGGCGCTGTGCTGAACATGGCGGGCGAGAAGCCTGGACACATGGTGGTCGCCGCGCCGGTTGGGCAGTATCTCACGACTTCGACGCGCGGTTTCACGGCGTTTCCCGGATCGTTGATGGGGGCGATCGCATATATCAGGCAGGTCTATCTGGACGCCGAACATTACCGCGCCGCCCGGGCCGCGTACGAGAGGAACCCACGAGGGATGCGGCGGCCGGATTACGACCGGGCAGTAGAAGGTGTGCTGGAATCGCCGCGCGTGCTGCTGCCGGGCTCGAGCGCGGTAGAAATCGACCGTATGCTGCGATTTGCGGCCGAACTGAAGCAGCCGGCGGTGTTGTATGGCGGGCACGAATCGGATCGGGTGGTGGAGAAACTGGCGGCGGCCAGGATGCCCGTTCTGGTGAATCTGAAGTGGCCCGAACGGGACCGGGATGCCGATCCGGAGACCAAGGAATCGTTGCGGGTCCTGGAGATGAGGGAGAGGGCGCCACGGGTTCCGGCGGAATTGGCGAAATTCGGAGTCCTCTTTGCCTTCTATGGGCCGGCGGACGAGAAGCCGGACGATCTCCGCAAGGCAGTACGAAAAGCGGTGATTGCGGGCCTTCCGAACGATCAGGCCGTCCGGGCCGTCACGCTGAGCGCGGCGGAGATATACGGGGTGGCCGACCGGTTAGGCAGCATCGAGCCGGGCAAGATCGCCAATTTGGCAGTCGCCGATGGCGACCTCTTCGGCGACCGCACGAAGATCCGCTTCCTGTTGGTGGATGGGGTGAGGTACGAGCCGGCACCGGAAGCGCCGGAAAGGGAGACACGCCGATGAGAGTGCTCTTGGTTCTCGCGGTCTGCCTCGTATCGGCGACGGCGGAGACTATCGTGATTCAGAACGCGAAAGTGCTGACGATCACCAAGGGAACCTTCGACGGCACAATCGTGGTGCGCGACGGCCGAATTGAAGATGTCGGCGAACGGGTACTGATGCCGCTAGGCGCCCGCACCATCGACGCTGGTGGCCAGCACGTGATGCCAGGCATCGTGGACTGCCACTCGCACATCGCCGCCGACGCCATCAACGAGGGCAGCGTCTCGGTGTCGTCCATGGCGCGGATCGAGGACGTGCTGAACCCGGAGCAAATCTCGATCTACCGGGCGCTGGCGGGTGGTGTCACCACCGCTAACATTCTGCATGGCAGTGCGAACGCGATTGGCGGGCTGAACGCGGTGATCAAGACGCGGTGGAACAAGGACGCGCGGGGACTGCTGTTCGACGGCGCGCCAGCGGGGATCAAGTTCGCGCTCGGCGAGAATCCGAAACGGCGCGGACAGCAGCGGGTGTTCGGAGCGACGGACCTGAGGTATCCCGCCACGCGGATGGGTGTCGAGGATGTCATCCGCCAAGCGTTCCTGGAGGCGCGAGCCTACGAAGCCGCATGGCGGGCTTGGGAAGGGAATAAGACCGGGTCGCCGCCGCGCCGGGACCTAAAACTCGATCCGCTGGTGGAGGTATTGAACGGCAAGCGGCTGGTGCACGCGCATTGCTACCGTGCCGACGAGATACTAATGCTGCTGCGTGTGGCCGACGAGTTCGGGTTCAAAGTCAAGACGCTTCAGCACGTGCTGGAAGGCTACAAGGTGGCGAAGGAGATTGCGGAGCATGGTGCGGGGGCGTCGACGTTCAGCGACTGGTGGGCATACAAGATGGAAGCCTGGGACGCCATTCCCTACAATGCCGCGATCATGCACAAGAAGGGCGTACTCGTCTCGCTCAATTCGGATTCGGCGGAGCTGATGCGGCATCTGAACACGGAAGCGGCAAAGGCAGTGAAGTACGGCGGGCTAACGGACGACGAGGCGCTGGCCATGATCACCATCAACCCGGCGAGACAGTTGGAGATTGACAGCCGGGTGGGTTCGATCGAGCCGGGCAAAGACGCGGATCTGGTGTTCTTCGACCGGCATCCGTTGTCGAATTACGCCAAGGTGACGAAGGTTTTCATCGACGGAGAGGAATATTTCGATCGCGACAAGGACTTGAGCGCAAGGCCGCGGCGCGAGGCGCGGCGGAAGGTGTTGCTTGAACAAACCCGCGAGGCGCAGAAGAGGCCCGCTACGCCGGAGAGGAGGCCGCAGTAATGGGGCGCATTCTATGGCTGTGGTTGGCCGTGGTGATGCCGCTATCGGGGGAAGTCTACGTGATTCGCGGTGCGACCATCCATCCGGCAACGAGGCCGCCGGTGAGCGGAGCGATGCTGCTGATTGAGGACGGTAAGATCGCGGCGATCGGACCGCGTGTTCAGGCGCCTCGGGGAACGCAGGTCATCGACGCGCGCGGATTGCATGTCTATCCGGGGTTGATCGACTCGGCCACCACGATCGGAGTGAGTGAAGTGGGGTCGGTGCGCGAGACCCAGGACGTCAGCGAGTTGGGGGATTTTCAGCCGCAGTTGCGGACGCTGGTTGCGGTGAATCCGGAAAGCGAACATATTCCGGTGGCACGTGCGAATGGGTTGACGAGTGTCATTGTCTTGCCGCAGAGCGGGATGCTGGCCGGACAGGCCGCGCTGGTACATCTCGATGGCTGGACCTGGGAGGAGATGGCGATCGAGCGCTCGGCGGCGATGCACGCCGTGTTCCCCGTACTGCGCACTACGAGCGGCCAGTTCTTCGACCCTCGGCCGGTGCCCTATCGCGATGCGAAGATCGAGCACGAGCGGAACCTGCGGCGGCTGCGGGAATTCTTCGAGCAAGCGCGCCGGTACCAACAGGCTAAACGGGCGTCGGGGCCGGGCTTCGAGCGCGACCTGCAATTCGAAGCGATGATACCGGTGCTCGAAGGCAAGCTGCCGTTGATGATCACGGCAGCCCGCGAGAGGACGATTCGCGAAGCGCTCGACTTCATTTCCGGACAGAAGATTCGAGCGATTCTGGCCGGGATCCGCGAGCCGGGCGAGTTGCTGGCGCGCATCAAGGAAATGGAGATCGCGGTGATCCTCGGCCGGACTCATTTCCTTCCACTGGAGGCAGACGATCCGTACGACGCGCAGTACACGCTGCCGGTGGAACTGCACCGGGCCGGTATCCGATTCGCGTTTGGGACGTTTGACGACTCCAACTCGCGCAACTTGCCGTATCAGGCCGCGGCCGCGGTTCCGTTCGGTTTGCCGCCGGACGAAGCGTTGAAGGCGGTGACCATTCACGCCGCGGAGATCTGGGGTGTGGCGGACCGGGTCGGGTCGCTGGAAGAAGGAAAATGGGCGGATCTCATCGTGACCGACGGCGATCCGTTAGAGACACGGACCCAGATCCGGCAGATGTTCATTCGGGGACAGCCGGTAAGCTTGGAGAGCAAGCACACGCGGCTTTACGAGAAGTATCTGAGCCGGCCGTGACGAAGGGTCAGTAGACGTAGCCACGCCAGGTGTTTCCGCGGGCGTCGCGGAGGAGGATGCCCATCGAATCGGCAAGGCCGCTAATCAAGTTGCCGCGAGCGTCGCGAAAACGAAAATGGACCGTGCCGTCGTCCATGGATTCCGACTGGCCAATCCACTCTGTACCGCGCTCGTCGCGGATGCGGACGATGTCGCCGTCGCCATAGCCGGTGAGGCACTGCTGATTTTGCCCGTGAAAGTGATAGTAACCGGCAGTCGAGCGTTGACGGTTGCGGCGTCTGCGATAGATCATCACTTTATTGATCGCAGGGTTAGAAGCGGGCGTGAATCGGGGAAAGACCTCACCGCGAGACTGCGATTGACCTCAACCCACGGCCGGGAAGAGAGATGAGGCCGGTTCGATCTGAGGCTTGACCACGGCGACGTTGATCGACTTCATTGCTTCGATCAAGCGGTCGAAAACCTCGTCCCCGGCGTAGGAGCCGACGATGGCACCGCCCGAACCGGCGAAGTTGGCGGAGGCTCCACAGCTGCGGGCGGTTTGAATCATCTCGAGATTGCCGGCGCTGATACGGTAGATCCTGGCGCGAAGATCGAAATTAGCGTCGATCAGCCGGTTAAGGCCGTCGTAATCGCGGGACAGAAGACACTGCCTGCCCTGCTCGGCGTAAGAGGCCCAAGTCTTCATGGCCTCAACGATTTCCGGGTCCCCGTTACGCCAGCGCTCGCGAATGTTGTTGTGAAAAACCTCGGTTCCTTCACTCAGGGAAGTCCGGTAGGCGAGATAGAGGGTGGGCAGAAGCGCTCGGTCGAGCTTCTCATAGTTACCATAGCCTTGAGAATCCAGCAGTGCCTTGGCGAAGTCCATGTAGACCAGTCCCTCGTAGACCTGGACAACACGGTCTTGAAGGCCGGCGCTGACACCGAGTTCCCGGGTCTCGGTTTCGAGGATAAGGTTGGCCTGAATGGGCAAGGGAATGTCGAGCGCGAAGTAGCGGCAGAGGGCGCGAAAGGCGGCCGTGATGATCGCGCTCGATCCACCGAGACCAAGGCGGAGCGGGATTGTGCTCTCGTACTCCAGCGTGAAGTTTCGGTCCGGCAGTGGATAGCCGCGCTCGCGGCAGTAATCCATCAATCGGACGATCAGGGCCTGAATGATGCGGATGCCGCCGTAATAGCCTCGCCAGCGGGTGGTCTGGTAAAGATCGTCCAGGTTCTCGAAGACCGGCATATCAGCTTTGGAGAGTTTGATCTCCAGCCGCGCACTGGGATACAGTAACACTCGGGCGCGAAAGTTTCGGGCCAGGAGCGAGATGGTTTTTCCGTAGTAGCCGTCGCTGGGGTTCCCCAACAGTCCGGCGCGCGCGTAGGCGTAAGTTTCAATCATAGGTACGGACCAATCCTCCGACCTTTCAGTATAGGAGTCCCGTGAACCGCAGAAAATGAGGATCGTCATCCAGAGGGTGTCGCGCGCCCGCGTAACGGTGAACGGCGAGGTGACTGGGGCGATTGGCGCCGGGTTGGTGGTGCTGCTCGGTGTCGGCAAGGGGGATGCCGCCCGGGACGCGGAGTTCCTGGCCGGTAAAACGGTTAGCCTGCGCATCTTTCCGGATGAGCACGGCAAGATGAACCGGAGCGTTGCCGACGCAGGTGGCGCACTGCTCGTAGTCTCTCAGTTCACGCTGCTTGGCGACTGCCGGAAGGGCAAGCGGCCCAGCTTCGACAAGGCTGCCGACACGGCAACAGCCGAGCGCTTGTATCAGCATTTCGTCGAGACGGCGCGACAGCAAGGGATACAAGTGGAGACAGGAACGTTTCGGGCACATATGGACGTTGAACTGGTGAATGATGGCCCAGTGACATTGATCATTGAATCGTTTTCAGATCCATAAAAACCGCTGTAATTAGCTGTGTGTGTTACTATGTGAGAACGAGGATAGAATGGTTAGACCACGCAAAGGAAACAAACCAGTCGTAGACACTACAGTGCTCGCCGCGGCCCTCGAAGGACTAGAGTTGCAGCGCGCAAGGATCGAAGAATCCATCCGGCAGGTACGGGCGTTGCTCGGACAACCGAAGAGCCCGCGCGCTGCCGCGGGAGCCGCGGAGGCTGCCGGGCCGGGCAGGAGGAAACGGCGCCCCCTGAGCGCGGCGGCCCGGAAGCGCATCGCGGCGGCGCAGAAGCGCCGGTGGGCCAATTTTCGAAAGGCTGCCAAAGGCGCCGAGAAGGAAGGCTAACTAGTCTAGCTTAGCTAGGGCGGGCGCTTGCCGGTTGTCGCAAGGAGCGGTGTTGCTGAACTTGGGGACCTTCGATCACCAACTGATGACAAGCGACGGCACCTGGGCTTACCGCTCATCTCGTGTCGGGGCGAGCTGTAAGAGCGTCCCGGAAACTCGATACCGCACTTGGGCAGATGTTCGCAGGACCCTTGGAGGGCGATCAGGCGGAGTCTGGATTCCGAAACACTGTGCCGCGCGCCGGCACCAGGAGCCACATTCCGGTAGCGCCGTATGCGAGGAACATCCCAGCTGAGTGGGATGTTGCGCACTTGCTGCGTCCGGCACGACGTCTCATGACCAAGCGGTAGGGCTCGTCCCGGCTCCCGCCAACCCGCCATGCTTGCCAAAACCCACACCAATGCCTTGCCGGCCAGGTGGCACAAGAGACTCGCTGCGAGATCCCGGCGGCAAGCCCGCTTAACGCCGTGGAGACGAGTACTGCAGCCGGGCAGAACGGGTGCGCTCATAGGGTAGGCTATTTGGTATGAACCGCGTTGGCGTGGCTGTACTGTCGCTAACGGCGTTGCCCGGCACCATTGTTCTACTCGCACAGGCACCGCCAGAAGGACTCGGCCGCGGCTGGAGCGGTGAATTCGAACACGCCGCAAGGCAACTCGTGGCCCTCGCGGAAGCGACGCCCGCCGAGAAGTTCTCGTTCCGGCCGGCACCAGGTGTGCGCTCGACCAGCGAGGTCTACATGCATGTCGCGTTCGGGAACTATTGGCTGCTGGCGCAAGCCGGTGTCAAGCCCGGAGGAGCGCACTGGCCGGACCGGATTCCGCCGGACGCCGAAAAGAAGGTGACGGAAAAGGCCGACGTGGTGCGATGGCTGAAGGACTCACTCGCGGCTGTGCGAGCCTCTCATGAGACGGTAGATGGCAACAAGCTGGTCAACTTCCTCGGCGCCGAGGTTCCCGCGTCTCACGTACTGCTTCGTCTGCTCGTGCACAACCATGAGCACATGGGCCAAGCGATCGCTTACGCACGCATGAGCGGAGTGACGCCTCCCTGGTCAGCAGCGGCGGATGGCGGCAAACAGGAATAGCGGGGAGCATCGAGGGGCAGTGCCTCCGGCGGCCGTACACGCCGGGGAACAGGACTTTGCAGTTGCAGGAGAACCGTGGGAAGGCAAGGGGGGCGGTTCAGCTTCCGCTGGCGCGTCAAACGACAATACGCAAATCGTACTGCCGCCCGTTCGGTAACGCCGTCACGGGTCCACCCTCCGGATTGCCAGCCAGACCGGCCCCTCGACTCGCGTCCCGCCGCAAAGACATGTCGAGGGATCGTGAAGTGATGGCGCCCTGCTGACCGGCCAAAATCGCTTTCAGCCCCCCACGCCAGTGAGCTTTAACTCGCTCTGCGCGATCTTCTCGAACGCGGCGGCGAACGCCTCCTTCATGACCTTGTTCACCTCCTCCTCGGAGATCGTCCGCAGGCCGATCATTAGCTTGAGCGTGTCCGGATCCTGGCCGGTTTCGAGCACCAGTCGCGCCGCGCCCAGCACGGTCTGAGCGGCCGCGAAGCGGGCGTGCGCCTCCGGTAGTCCCTTCTCCATCGCCGCCGCCTCCAGCGCGTGCAGGACCGGGAACACGTAGGTTGGACCGACGGCGGTCAGCACCGTCGCCGTGTTCATTAGCGCCTCGTCTATCCGTATCGTCTTTCCAAACACCTCCAGCAAGGAGTCCACGAACGGCAGGTGTTCCTCCGTGACGTGGCCGCCCAGGCAGTGCGGATTCATGCCCTCGCCGACGAGCGACGGCGTGTTGGGAATCACACGGAGAATTGGAACCGCCGCCGGCAGCAGGCCTTCCATGAAGGACGTTGGAATCGCGGCCGCAAGCGAAACCAACATCTGCGACGGCCGCAGTTCACGGCCCACCTCCTCCAGCACGGGCTTCATGGCGTTTGGCGGAACGGCGGCGAAGACAATGTCGCCGAACCGGACGGCATCGAGGTTCTGTTCCGAAACCTGGATCTGGAACTGCTTCCGGATCTCATCCAGCCGCTGGTGCTCGGTATCCGTCGCCAGAATACCGCCAGGCGAGGCAACCCCGGCCTTCAACAACCGTTCGACGAAAACGCGGGCAATGATGCCCGCGCCGATGAATGAGAACTTCTTGGTTCGAAGGATCGAGTCATGCATGAGAGAACTCCCGGCTGCCGGAGAACACGCCGGCTGCCAGAACCGGGCGGATGAAAACACGGAGGTTGGGTAATTGGCACAGGGGCAAAAGACCCGTTACTCTGCAATTAGTGGGCGAAGTCCCGCCACAAACGATTGAAAAGGCGAGACGCTCGAATATTTGGCGATGTGGCCAAGAACGTGCCAGCTCCATGGGTATGGATGCGAGAACATACGCCAGGCTTTCGGCCCGAGCCCGGATCTTGAAGGCGCTGGCCCACCCGTCCCGGCTGTTGATCGTCGACGAACTCGCCCGCGGCGAGCGGTGCGTCTGCGAGTTGACCGGCATGATCGGCGCCGACATGTCCACCGTTTCGCGGCACCTCTCCGTGCTTCGGTCGGCCGGCGTCGTCCGCGACGACAAACGCGGGCAGCAGATCTTCTACCGTCTCCGCGACCCTGCCATCGGACTGCTCCTCGCGGGAATCGGGGACCTGGTGAGGTCGTTCGCGGCGGAACAGTTGGAACTGGTCAAGAGTGCATGACCCGGCCGCGAATCTGGCGGCCGGCCGAAAGGAGTACGAACCCCCATGTTGAAGCTGCAAATTCTCGGGACCGGATGCCCGAGCTGTAGGAAGCTCACAGAGACCGCCGAGACCGCCGTGCGCGAGCTCGGCATTCCGTATGAGTTGGAGAAGGTCACCGATATCGCGAAGATCCTGAGTTTCGGAGTTTCGCGGACGCCGGCGCTTGCTATCGGCGGGCAGGTGAAGACGGCAGGGAAGATCCCTTCGGTGACCGAACTGAAGGAAATGTTCGCCGCACTGCCCCTCGCAGGCTGAAGGAGAGACGAATCATGACCGCGAAGACCGTCGTCAAAACGCTGCTGTTGTCGTTCGTCGCCGTGAGTCTGACAACATTTACCGTCCAGGAGTTGCGGAGCAGGTCCGTTCCGGTGAACGCCTCCCCGGTCGCGGAGGACAAGGCCGGCGCTACGCAGGAACCGGCCGTCTCCGAAAACAAGGTGATCGCCTACTACTTTCACACCACCGTTCGCTGCCCGACCTGTCGAAAGATCGAGGCGCTGGCCAAGGAAACCGTCGAAACAACCTTCGCCGAGGAACTGAAGAGCGGAGCCTTGGCATGGCGCGTGGTGAACGTCCAGTTGCCCGAGAACCGCCACTTCACCGGCGAGTATCAACTGTTCACCAAATCGGTCGTGATCGTGAAGATCGAGAACGGCAAGCGGACCGCCTGGAAGAACCTCGAAAGGGTCTGGGACCTGACCGATGACAAAGCCGCTTACATGAGCTATGTCGGCGCTGAGATAAAGAAGTACCTGGCGAGGGGATGATGGAAGCCGGACTGGCCGCTTTGGTCACTGCCTTCTGGCTGGGCATTCTCACATCGATCAGCCCCTGCCCGCTGGCCACCAACATCGCTGCCATCTCCTTCATCGGCCGTGATGCCGCCTCGCCGCGCCACATCGTGGTGACGGGCGCGCTGTACACCGCCTGCCGCATGATTACCTACCTGGCCTTGGGCGCGCTGCTCGTGGCCAGCGTGCTATCGATCCCGCAATTGTCCAACTTCCTCCAGAACTACATGAACAAGTTGCTTGGACCGTTGTTGGTCCTCGTCGGAATGTTCCGGCTGGGTCTAATTCATTTCAACTTCCAGACCACCGGCGCCAGCGAACGGATGGAGCGCCGGCTGCGGGGCTGGGGGCCGGCCGGCGCGATTCTGCTGGGCATGGTTTTCGCCCTGTCGTTCTGTCCGGTGTCCGCGGCGTTATTCTTCGGCAGCCTCGTGCCCCTCTCTGTGCAGTCCGGATCGGCCGTGGTGCTACCGTCGCTCTATGGCCTCGGCACCGCCCTCCCCGTCTTTCTGTTTGCCGTCCTCCTGGGACTCGGCACGCAGTCGGTCAGCCGGGCGTTCCAGAAACTCACGGCTGTCGAGAGGTGGGGACGAGCCGTCACCGGAGTCGTTTTCGTCGCGGTGGGTATCTACCTGTCACTGGCATATATTTACGGCGTTCAGTTCGTCTGAGGGGCCGGGATCGGAGAAGGGAGGCCGAAAATGGTCTGCTATGAATGCTCGCTGAAAGGCCTGCGGCGGGAAGCCGTTGGTCTGTGTCACCACTGTTCCGCCGGCTTGTGCCTCGATCACGTGGTTGTGGCGCCCCGGCCGGTCACGGTCCGGGAGCCGATCGAGAAAACCGTGGTCCTGCCGATCGAGGCGCGTGAACTGTTGTGTGCTACCTGCCATGCCGCCCAGCAACAAGCCGGCGGTGTGGCCGCCGGGGAAGCCGCTTCAGTTGCCGGTTCTCTTAGCGAGCCGGTTTTGCACTCCTAACGCGGCAACGAGCCGTTCGGGTGCGAGGTGTCCGCCGCTCTTCTGTTCGCGCTGATTCTTGCGGCATCGCTGCTCTTCGCGATGTTGGGGCTCGGCGGCGGGATGGTGTACGTGCCGATCCTGCACTGGTTCGGCCTGGACCTGAAGACCCAGGCCGTCCCGCTGGGCTTGGCGCTCAACCTCGCCAACACGGCATTGGCGTTGATTCCCTTCAGGCGCGCGGGACTCGTCGATTGGCGAGTCGGCTCGCCGGTCGCGGTTGCGGCCGTGTGTGCCGCGCCGGCCGGGGCGTACACGGTCCGGTTCCTCCCAGAACAAGCCGTGCTATTCGCTTTTGCGGCGCTGGCCGTCATCGTCGCCCTTCGGTACTGAGAGCGCAACCACACTCACGGGTGCCCCAACGCTGTTCCGTGGCGGTGCTGGGCGGCATGGGCGCGGCCGCCGGGTTCCTGGGCGGTCTGCTGGGAATCGGTGGCGGTTTCCTCGTCGGAGCGTTCCTCATTTCCAGTGGATTCGCGGCCAAGCGCGCCGCCGCCACTACCGCTTATGTCGTCACCGCCTCCTCCCTGTCCGGGTTCCTTGGTCATGCCGGCTCGATGCGCCTCCCCCCGTGGCATTCCCTTCTTGCCGTTACCGCCGTCGTCCTGGGCTCGCAGGCCGGGGCGGCTCTCCTCACCCGAGCCAGACAAACGGCTTGGGTGCGGTGGACGTATGCCATCGTACTCCTGGCGGTGGCGGCCAGATTGATGATGGACGCGATTGGTGGGTGAAGAGCCCCGCGCATCGCGCTAGTCGCGCATGATCCCCACCTTTCTTGGCCGAGACCGCTTGCTGTAAAAGAGGGTTTAAGAACTGAATATCGCTAATATTCAACGAGATCCACTTGCTACAGTGAGAGACTTCCGGTTTGGCGCCTTATGTGCTTATCCAGATAAGCGGAGAGACCAATGGAACGACTCCACCAAATCTTCAAGGCGCTGGCCGACCCAAACCGGCTTCGAATCCTCAACCTGCTGCTTGAGGACCGCTGCTGCGTTTGCGAACTGGAATCGGCTCTCGATCTCCCGCAGTCTCTTGTCTCGCGGCACCTCGCTTATCTGCGCGCCGCGGGTCTGGTGCGGGACCGCCGCCAGGGCATGCGGGTGCAGTATGGCGTCGCGCTCGATTCGGAAACCGGGCAGGCGCTGCAGGCCTTCCTGCGGCGGGCGTTCAACTCGGACCAGGCGTTCCGGCGGGACCGCGACCAGCTCCGGGCCGCCTTCCTGTCGGCGGCTGGCGCCGGCGATGCCCCATGGGCTCCCTCCGCGAAAGGATGACGATCATGAAGATCAAGGTCTTATTGTGCAATTGTAAGGGCCTGTGCGGCTCCTTCAAGGACAACGATTTCAATACGCTTCCGTTTCAGATCGAGAGCGAGGTCGATGTGGCGTATGTCTCGCTCCACCCGCAAACGTGTGGCCAGGGCGGCAACGAGTTCCTGTCCGACATCCTGCGAAACGCC
The DNA here is from genome assembly GCA_964413655.1 of uncultured Solibacteraceae bacterium. Taxonomy (GTDB): domain Bacteria; phylum Acidobacteriota; class Terriglobia; order Bryobacterales; family Bryobacteraceae; genus CAYPUQ01. Next base: position 14,248 of record CAYPUQ010000014.1, read on the forward strand.
GATGAGGAAACCTACGTCCTCAGCGGGGCGTGCGCGCCCGAAGCGCAGGAGAAGCTCTTCAAGAAGGTGTTCCGCAAGACCGGGTTTCCGCCGGAGCGGTTCATCCCCGTGGATATCCGCATGACCGACAACGACGGCGTCCTGGAGCGGATTCGCCAGAAGGTCGACGAGCTTGTGTGTGCCGGGAGCGTCGCGACGGCCGGCGGGGACGGCGATCCGCTGCCCTCGTGCCTCTGCTCCCAAGCAGAAGAAGTGGAGTGAACGTCCATGGCTGCGTCGAAGGTACCGCGCGAGAAGATCCCCTGGTTCCCGACCGTCAACTACGACGCCTGCATCAGCGATCGCGAGTGCATCGACTTCTGCAAGAACGATGTCTTCGACTGGAATGACGCGCTCGGCGTGCCGGAAGTGAACCGCCCCTACAACTGCGTGGTCGGCTGTGACGCTTGCGCTAAGATCTGCCCGTGCGAAGCGATCGCCTTCCCGCCGCTGGCTGAGTTCAAGGTCACACTCCGGAAACTGATCGCCGAGGCGAACCGTGAGGAGGAACAGGCGGCGTTGACGCAGATCGGTCCGGCGCGGGGTCCCGCGGCTGGCTGATGCCCTTCGGGGACTCGGAGCGGAGCCTCGAGGGCGTCATTAACCCGAGCCAAAACAAAAAACCGGCAAAAGCGACGAACAAACCAAAGGAATGATTGAAAACAAAGAGCTTACTCCGGGGAACGAACCTGGAACGAACCCGGTACGAACCCACCTTGCACCCGCTCCCAGCTCCGCGTCCGGCAACCCTTGGAGTCGGGCCTGGTGGAAATACCGCCATCAGCAGAAATAATCGCACAGCACTCTTGCATTTGGACGGCTTTTCGGTTACTATCAAGAACAGCATCCCAACCATGGAACCAGGCTCACACAACTCGCCAGCGCTGCCGGGCGCCGGTCGTGTGCCTTTCGTTCCAACGGTTTCCATCCACATTATTGGAATCATTATTGAGGTAGGCGTAGTATCGGGCCCCGCCTGACCGCCTGCCGAGTAGAAATCGGAAGGCCACTGGCGGGGACAACGATCCAGCCAGTGGCCTTTTTGGTTTTTGGGGGCTCAACACCGGAAGACTACAAGGTACGAGGATAAGCAAACATGTCCAACCTGATGACCGGAGCAAAAATCCTTCTCGAATGTCTCCTTCGAGAGAACGTCGACTGCGTCTTCGGATACCCGGGCGGCGTAACGCTTCCGCTCTACGATGCCATGTACGACCATCCGCTGCGCCACGTCCTGGTGCGGCACGAGGAGAACGCTGCCTTTGCGGCGAAGGGGTATGCGCAGGCCACCGGACGCGTCGGCGTCTGCTGCGCCACTTCCGGACCGGGCGCAACCAACCTGACCACCGGCCTCGTCGACGCCATGATGGATTCCACTCCCGTAGTGGCCCTCACCGGGCAGGTTTCCACCAAGCTGATCGGCAGCGACGCGTTCCAGGAAGCCGACACGTTCGGCATCACGCGGTCCTGCACCAAGCACAACTTCCTCGTCAAGAACCTTGCCGACCTGTCCCAGACCGTCCACGAGGCGTTCTACATCGCCTCCACGGGCCGTCCTGGACCGGTGCTGGTGGACATCCCCAAGGACGTCTTCCAGGCCCAGGGACATTATGCGCCGGTGTCGGCCATTCACTTGCCCGGCTATAAACTCCACCTCGAAGGGCACGCCGGACAGATCCGCCGCGCCGCGCACATGATGTGGGAGTCGCGGCGCCCGATGGTGTACGCCGGTGGCGGCGTTCTCGCCGCCGAGGCCAGCGCCGAACTTCGCGAACTGGTGGAGCTCCTCGATGCCCCCGCCGTCTGCACGCTGATGGCTCTGGGCGCGCTACCCGCTGAACATCCGAACTTCATCAGCCTGCCCGGCATGCACGGCAGCTACGCGGCGAACATGGGCATGACCGAGGCCGATCTGCTCATCGCGCTTGGCACCCGCTTCGACGACCGTGTCACCGGCCGCTTGGCGGCGTTCGCGCCCCACGCGAAGGTCATCCATGTCGACGTCGATCCCGCCGAGATCGGCAAAAACCGGGCCGCCGACCTGCCAATTGTTGGCGACGTGAAGCGCGTCCTGACGAAATTGAACCGGATTCTCGCCGAACTCGCCCCCGCGCACAAGGACAAGAACGCCGAGTACCGCAAGGCGTGGTGGAAGCAGATTCACGACTGGCAGGAAGAACACCCCCTGACGCCGGAGTTCTCCACCAGCGAGATCAAGCCGCAGCACCTGATGGCCGAAATCGACCGGTTGTCGGGCGGCCGCGCGATTGTCACCTCCGACGTCGGCCAGCACCAGATGTGGGCCGCGCAATTGATCCGGTTCAATGAGCCGCGGCTGTGGGTCAACTCGGGCGGGCTCGGCTCGATGGGCTACGGCGTCCCGTCGGCCATTGGCGCGCAGTTTGCCCGGCCGGACAAACTCGTCTTCGCCATTGCCGGCGACGGCGGCTTCCAGATGTCCATTCCCGAGCTGGCCACGATCGCCGCCTACGGGCTGCCGATCAAGATCGTCGTGATGAACAACGGCTATCTCGGCATGGTGCGGCAGTGGCAGGAGCTGTTCTACAACAACCGGCTGTGCCAGGTGACGCTCGACTGCTTCCCGGACGCCGAGAAACTCGCCGGCGCCTATGGGTTCAAGGGCCGGACCGTCGAGTCGCCCGCCGACTTGACGCCGGCGCTCGAAGAGGCGGTCAACGAGCCCGGACCGTATCTGCTGAACGTGCGCGTGTCGCCCTATGAGAACGTCTACCCGATGGTTCCCGCCGGCGGCGCAATCAACGAGATGGTGCTGGGGCCGCCGAAGCCGGTGGCCGTGCCCAGCTAAGCGCGGGAGAACCAAAATGCTGCAAGTGATTTCGATTCTGCTGGAAAACAAGCCGGGCGCCCTGTTGCGCGCGACGGGCGTACTGAGCGCCCGCGGCTACAACATTGAAAGCCTCACGGTCGCGCGGACCATCGACCCGGCGCTGTCGCGGATGACCATCGTCGTCGACGTCGAGCCGCAACTGCGCAAGCAGGTGATTAAGCAGATCAACAAGCTGATTAACTGCCTGCAAGCCGCCGATCTCACCGAGGCACCGTCCGTGGTGCGCGAACTGGTGCTGATGCGCGTCCGCGCGGCGATGGATTCGCGCGCCGCCATCCTGAAGGAAGCGGAGATCTTCGGCGCGCGGGTGATCGATTCCTCCGTCGAAGGTTTCGCGCTCGAAGCCACCGGCGATTCCGAAAAGCTCGACGAGTTCATCGACGTCATGCGCAGCTACGGCGAAATCGAAGTGACCCGTTCCGGCATGGTAGCCGTCGCGCTGGAACCGCGCAAACTACGCCTTTCCTCCCCCGTTCCGGCGGGAGCCTCCCGAACCCAAAACGCCAATGGAGTTGTGAATGCCTAATCGCTATTACGAAAAAGACGGCGATCTCACCCGCCTCAAGGGGAAGACGATCGCGATTGTGGGCTATGGAAGCCAGGGCCACGCCCACGCCCTGAACCTGCGCGACTCGGGTCTCGACGTCGTCGTCGGCTTATACGAGGGCAGCAAGAGTTGGGCCAAGGCCCATGACGCCGGCCTGAAAGTCATGAGCGTTCGCAATGCCGCCGCGGCAGCCGATGTCATCATGATCCTCGTGTCGGACCACATTCAGGCCGACCTCTACAACAACGAGATCGCCCCGTCGATGAAGCCCGGCAAGACGCTGATGTTTGCACACGGCTTCAATATTCATTTCAAGTTCATCCAGCTGCCCGAAGGCGTGGACGTTTCGATGATCGCGCCGAAGGCGCCGGGCCACCGCGTGCGAGAACTGTTCACCGAAGGCGTCGGCGTGCCGGGCTTGGTGGCGATTCAGCAGAACGCCTCGGGCCAGGCGCTGGAGAACGCGCTCGCTTATGCTCTCGGGTTGGGCTGTCTGAAGGCGGGCGTGATCGAGACCACCTTCCGCGAAGAAACCGAAAGCGACTTGTTTGGCGAACAGTCGGTGCTCTGCGGTGGTGTCAGCGAGTTGATCCGCGCCGGCTTCGAGACGCTGACCGAGGCCGGCTATGCCCCCGAGATCGCCTACTTCGAGTGCCTGCACGAACTCAAGCTGATTGTCGATCTAATTTACGAGGGCGGCCTGTCCTACATGCGTTACTCGGTTTCCGATACGGCCGAGTACGGCGATTACACTCGCGGGCCGCGCCTCGTCAACGAGCAGACGCGCCAGGAGATGAAAAAAATCCTCGCCGAGATCCAGTCCGGTCAGTTCGCGAAGGAGTGGATGGACGAGAACCGCGCCGGCCGGAAGAAGTTCCTGGCCATGCGCGAGTCGCAGCGCGACCAGCCGATCGAACGCGTCGGCCGCGAGCTGCGCGAAATGATGACGTTCCTCAAAAAGAAGAAGGAGATGGGTGTACCGCAGGACCAACCGGTCGCTGCGGGCAACTAAGCCCTGACAACTGGGATGAGAATCTATACCTTCGATACCACGCTACGAGACGGGACACAGGGCGAAGCTGTTTCCTTTTCGGTCGAGGACAAACTCGTCATTTCTCAGAAGCTGGACGATTTGGGAATCGATTACATTGAGGGCGGCTGGCCGGGCTCCAATCCGAAGGACAAGGAGTTCTTCTCCCGCGCCAAGGAACACAAGTTCCAGCACGCCAAACTGACGGCGTTCGGATCGACGCGCTTTGCCCGCAACCCTGTGGAGCGCGACCCGAACGTGCTGTCGCTCGTCGAAGCCCAGACGCCGGCGGTGGCGATCTTCGGCAAGACATGGGATTTCCATGTGCGCCGGGCGCTCGGCATTACCGAGGAAGAGAACCTCAAACTCATCGCCGAGACAGTGAAGTTCCTGAAGGATTACGGGCGCGAGGTGATCTTCGACGCGGAGCACTTCTTCGACGGCTATAACGCCAATCCCGACTATGCGCTGCAAACACTGGAAGCGGCGCAGTCGGCGGGCGCCGACGTGTTGTGTATCTGCGATACCAACGGCGGCAACTTGACGGGCCGGATCGCGGAAGTAACCGCGCTCGTGAAGGAGCGTTTCGGCGGAGTGATCGGAATTCACGCCCACAATGACTCGGATGTGGCCGTCGCGAATACCCTGGCAGCGGTGGAGGCGGGCGCCACCCACGTGCAAGGGTGCATGAACGGCTATGGCGAGCGGTGCGGCAACGCGGCGCTCGCGTCGGTCATCGCCAACCTCGAACTCAAGATGGGCCATACGACCATTGGCGAGGAGAAAATGGCTCACCTGACCCCGGTCTGCCGCTTCATAGCCGAGCTGGCCAACCTGCCGCTGCACAACGACCGGCCTTTCGTCGGCCAGAGCGCCTTCGCGCACAAGGGCGGCATTCACGTCAGCGCGGTTTTGAAGGACTCGGCCACCTACGAGCACATCCCGCCCTACAAGGTGGGCAACCATCAGCGAGTGTTGGTCAGTGACCTCTCCGGGCGCAGCAATATTCTCTACAAGCTCAAACAGAACGGTCTCGATGAAAAGCTGAGCGAAGAGGCGCGGCGCGAACTGCTCGAACGGATCAAACAAGTCGAGTACCTCGGCTACGAGCTCGAGGCCGCCGAGGGCACCTTCGAGCTGATGGTGCGCGAGGCGATCAAGCCGGGACTCCAGTTCTTCGAGGTGGTCAGCCTGGAAGTAGCCACCAAGATGAGCGGCCAGCGGCAGTCGATGACCACCGCCACCGTCAACCTGAAGACGCCCGATGGTATTCATTCGGCCACCGCCACCGGCCACGGTCCGGTGAATGCGCTCGACTTGTGCTTGCGGCAGTGCCTGTCGCAACTCTATCCGGAGATCCGGAACGTACGGCTCACCGATTACAAGGTGCGCGTGCTGGATAGCCGCAAAGGAACTGCGGCGAAGGTGCGTGTGTTGATCGAGTGGTCGGACCACAAGCGGAGCTGGGCGACGGTCGGCGTCTCCGAGAACGTGATCGAGGCAAGCTGGCTGGCGCTGGTTGATGCGATCCGGTTGGAACTGATGCGGCTCACCGACAAGGATGAGACCATTGAGAAGGTAATGGAAGATTACTGTTGGGGCGTCTAGCTCCGCCGTTAATCTGTGCGCTTCTTCTTCACACGCCGGGTCCCCGATTACGATCGCGTTCTGCTGGTGGAGAGCGGCTCCCGCTCTCTGATCGAGAACCTCATCCCGGTGCTGTATGAGCGATTCGGGGACCGGATGACCCTGGATCTGGTCACCTGCTATCCCGGCGCGCCGAAGGGCTTCCGCGAGGACCGGGGCACGATTTTCCGGACATTCAATTACGCCGGGTCGAGCGAGCGCAAGAATCTGTACCGCGAGTTGAAGGCGCGCGGCTACAGCATTCTAGGCATGATCTGCTCGGATGAGCCGATTATGACCAAGTGGAAGTGGATGCTGGCCTGGCAAATTCCGGCCAAGGTTTTCATCCTGAACGAGAACGGGGATTACTTCTACCTCGATCGCAGCCAGTGGCGGACGATGGTCTACTTCGGGATGTTCCGCGCCGGTCTCGTTGGCGAGGGCGCCGTGCGAACCGTCGCGGGCGTAGTCGTGTTTCCTTTCACCCTCGCCTATCTGTTACTCTATGCGGCTGTGGTTCATCTCCGCAGAAAGGTGCGTCAACTGACATGAAGGCGATTCTGGTACACGAATGCGGCGGCCCGGAACAGATGAAGTTGGAAGAAGTCGCTCGACCCAAACCAGGACCGGGGCAGGCGCTCGTCGAGATCGCCTGGTCAGGAGTGAACTTTATCGACATCTACTTCCGGACGGGCCTCTATAAAGCCGACGCGCCGGTGAGCCTCGGCATGGAAGGGGCGGGTACGGTTACGGAGGTCGGGCCCGCTGTCACGGAGGTGAAGCCGGGCGATCGGGTGGCCTACGCGATGGCGCGCGGGTCCTATGCCGAATACGCCGTCGTGCAGTCCTGGCAGCTTGTGAAACTGCCCGAGAAGATCGGGCTGGAGCAGGCAGCGGCGGCGATGTTGCAAGGCATGACGGCGCACTACCTGTCGCATTCCACGTTTCCGCTCCGCGACCGCCATGTCGCGCTGGTGCACGCGGCGGCCGGTGGTGTGGGGCTGCTGCTGGTGCAGATGGCGAAGCGGCTGGGCGCGATTGTGATCGGCACGGTGTCCACCGGGGAGAAGGCGAAGAAGGCACGCGACGCCGGAGCGGATCATGTCGTGCTATACACGCAACAGGACTTTCAGGAGGAAGCCCGCAAATTCACTGAGGGTAAGGGCGTGGACGTAGTGTACGATTCTGTGGGCGCCGCAACTTTCGAGAAGAGCCTCGACTCGTTGCGGCCGCGCGGCATGATGGTGACCTACGGCAACGCCAGCGGGCCTGTGCCGCCGGTGTCGCCGCTCATTTTGAGCCAGAAGGGATCGCTATTCCTGACCCGGCCGACGCTGGCCAGCTACGCGGCCACCCGCGAAGAACTCCAGTGGCGCGCCGGCGACGTTCTCGGCTGGGCCGCCGACGGTTCGCTCGAACTGCACATCGAGCGCGAGTATCCGATGGCGGATGCGGCGCAGGCTCATATCGACTTGGCCGGCCGTAAGACCACGGGGAAACTCCTGCTGAAGGTGAAATAGGCAGTGACCCGATTGCTGTCGGCCTCCGGTCCGCCCGAATCCGGCGGCCTGAGAGGTTTCCGTGGTGGCGCACGCACTCGTACCGGCTCTTGTCCCGCCGTGCGACGTCTCACTTCGGGCTCGGTTCCGCGCTCCGTGGCCGAGCGAGCCAATCTCGCATGCACACGAGTGTGCATGCGGCACGCACGAATGCGTGCGCCACGATCATGCAGCATCCAAGCGCTTAGGTTAGTGCGTGTGCAGGCGGCGGACGCGGGTGTCCGCCGCGGACCAGGGGCCATGCCCCACCCATGAGAACAGCACCTACAGCGGAGAGGCGGGCACGGCTTACGGGCCAATTCTCCGAACTCCACCTGGACGCCCTACTGGTATCCGCGCTGCCGAACATCCGCTATCTCACCGGCTTCACCGGCAGCCACGCACTGCTTCTACTGACCCCAAGCGCGGCCACCCTGTTCACCGACCCCCGTTACGAGATCCAGGCCAACCGCGAGTGCGACTGCCCGGTGCGGGTCGTCAAGGGCCCGCTGACCCGCGCCGCATCGACACTGCTGGCCCGCAAGGGCGCGCGGGACATCGGATTCGAGTCCTCCCGCCTGATCTACGACGCCTGGGCGGCTCTCGGCCGGGACCTGGGACGTCAGCGCCGCCTCCGGCCGGTCTTGGGGCTTGTCGAGAAGCTCCGAATGGTGAAGTCGACCGAGGAGATCGAGCGGATCGAACACTCGGTTGCCGTCAACTCGAAGGCCTTCGAGAGGGCGCTACGGCGCTTCAAACCGGAGATGCGGGAAATGGAACTGGCGGCCGAACTCGACTATCAGATGCGGCGGCTCGGCGCCGAAGGGCCGGCGTTCGAGACGATTGTGGCTTCCGGTGTCCGGACCGCGCTTCCGCACGCACGGCCCACCAGCGAGCCTATTCGGAACAATACGTTACTATTAATAGATATGGGCGCGCAGTGCGGTGGCTACGCCAGCGACATGACGCGCGTTGTTGCCATTGGGAATCCGGGCAAGAAGTTCCGTTCGATGTACGCCGCGGTGCTGGAGGCCCAGCAGGCGGCTACCGCATCGGTGCGGCCGGGAATGAAAGCCGGACGGGTGGATGCCACGGCGCGCCGGGTGCTGCGCCGGCATGGGTTGGATCGGCTCTTCAGCCACTCAACCGGGCATGGTCTCGGTTTGGAGATTCACGAATCACCGCGGCTCGGCAAGAAGGAAAAGACCGCGCTGGAAGCCGGTATGGCGATTACGGTAGAACCGGGTGTTTACCTTGAAGGCAGCGGTGGCATCCGGATTGAAGATACAGTAGTGGTCACGGACGAGGGGGTACGAGTCCTGACCCCGACACCGAAGGAACTAGTCACGCTGTGAGCCGGCCTTCCGGACGCGGCGTCCGACACGCATGAATCTCGAAGAAATTAGACAACTGATCGACCTTGTCATTGAAACCGGCGTGGCCGAATTAGAGGTGGACCGGCAGGGCGACCGCGTGCGCATTCGCCGCGAGAACGGCAGTGTCCAGCGGGAAGTGGTGATTTCGGGTAACCCGGCGGCGGTCACTGCTCCAGCGCCCGGCAATCCCGCTCCGGCGGCGGGTCCGGCTCCTCCGGCGGCCGAAGCCTCCGACAACGATCCTAACCTCGCCTACGTCCGGTCGCCTATTGTCGGCACATTTTACGATGCGCCGAGTCCGGGCGCGCCGGCATTCGTGAAGGTGGGCGACACGGTGGCGTCGGGGCAGGTGCTATGCATCATCGAATCGATGAAACTGATGAATGAGATTGAGTCCGAAGTGGGTGGCGTAATCGTGGGCAAGTTCATCGAAAATGGCAAGCCGGCCGAATACGGTCAGGCGCTGTTTTCCGTTCGCCCGCACTAACCCGCGATGTTTCGCAAAATCCTCATCGCCAACCGCGGCGAAATAGCTCTTCGCGTCATCTGTGCATGTAAGGAACTCGGAATCCGCACGGTCGCCGTGTATTCGGAAGCCGACCGGAACAGCCTGCACGCGCGGTTCGCCGACGAGGCGGTGTGCATCGGTCCGGCCAAGAGCGCGCGCAGCTACCTCGACATCCCGTCGGTGATCAGCGCAGCCGAGATTACCAACGTCGACGCGATTCATCCCGGCTACGGATTCCTCAGCGAGAACGCGGACTTCGCCGAAGTGTGCGAGACCTCCGGCATACGCTTCATCGGTCCGCGGCCCGAGGTGACACGGCTGATGGGCCTGAAGCAGCAGGCGCGCGAGGCGATGAAGAACGCGGGCGTGCCGATTCTGCCGGGTTCCGAAGGCGTGATCAAGTCGTCTGAGGAGGCCGTTGAGATCGCCGCGAGTATTGGTTATCCGGTGCTGATTAAAGCGTGTGCCGGCGGCGGCGGACGTGGCATGCGCGTCGTGGAAAATCCCGAGGACTTGTCCGGTCTGCTGGTGCAGGCGCAGCAGGAAGCGGAAGCAGCCTTCTCGAACGCCGACGTTTACATCGAAAAATTTATCCCCGCCCCGCGCCATATCGAGTTTCAGATTCTGGCCGATCAGCACGGCGATGTGCGTATCCTCTACGAGCGCGAGTGTTCGGTCCAGCGGCGGCATCAGAAGCTGATTGAGGAAGCGCCCTCGCCGGCGATGACTCCGCAACTGCGCGCGGAGATGTGCGAACGGATTGCCACCGCCATGCGCGACGTAGGTTACACCAACGCGGGCACCATGGAGTTCCTGATGGACAGCGAGGAGAAGCTGTACTTCATCGAGGTGAACGCGCGCATTCAAGTGGAGCACCCAGTGACGGAGCTGATCACCGGCGTCGACCTGGTCAAGGCGCAGATCCGCATCGCCGCGGGCGAGCGATTGAGCGGCATCCTGCCTGACGAGATCCCGATCAATGGCCACGCCATCGAGTGCCGCATCAACGCCGAACACCCGGAGAAATTCACCCCCTCGCCGGGGCGGATCACCGGATTCAACCTGCCTGGCGGCATCGGCGTCCGGGTGGATACGGCGGCCCACACCGACGCGGTGATTCCGCCCTTCTACGACTCGCTCATTGCCAAGCTCATCACGCACGGCTCGAATCGGGACGAGGCGATTCAGCGGATGAGCCGGGCGCTCGAGATGTTCGTGGTCGAGGGCATTCAGACGAGCATCCAGCTGCACCAGCGCATCATCATGCACCCGGACTTTCAAGCCGGGCGCATCGACACACACTTTCTGACACGCATGTTTCGGGAACAGGCGGCGGCATGACACACTGGCTTCTGCAGGCGGTGGCCGTGGCTGTGTTGGCCGCTGCGCCCCTAGCCGCCGGCGTGCCGGACTTTAGAGCGCACACAATCGCCGAAGACCTGCGCGGCGGCTACCAGGTGGTTCCGCACGACGTAGACGGCGATGGCAAAGTAGACCTCATCGCGCTCGCGTCCGGGATGAAGGAGCTGGTGTGGTTCCGCAACCCCGGTTGGCGGCGTTTCGTGCTGGCGGAGGGCATGGAGCGTATGATCAATCTCGCCGCTTGTCCGGGTGTGAACGAGATCGTGGTCGCCTCGCACTTCAATAACAACCCGTCGCAAAGCATCGGGACCGTAACTGTCCTGCATCCGGCCGAGGACCGCCGGCAGCCGTGGCACAAGACCGACATCGACCGCCTGCCCACGTCGCACCGTCTTCGCTGCGCCGCTGTGGACGGTAGCGGCATGCCAGTGATCGTGAATGCGCCGCTGGCCGGGGTGAAGGCGTCGGCGCCGGATTACCGCGACCGGATCCCAGTAGTGTTTTACCGGCCGGGCGTTTGGCGGCGCGAGACGATCGGCGGCCAGTTGCAGGGCGTGATGCACGGCATCTACATCCATGACTGGACCCGGAACCGGCGCGACGACATTCTGACCGCGAGCTTCGAGGGTATTCACGCATATTCGCTGGGCCGCGAGGGGAAGTGGCAAATGGAACGGATCGTGGCGGGCGATCCGGCGGCGTGGCCAAAGAGTGGATCGAGTGACGTGGCCGTCGGGAGCCTCGGCCGCGAACGCTTCCTGGCTTCCATCGAGCCCTGGCACGGCGAACAGGTGGCGGTATACCGGCAGAAGGGCCGCGAGTGGACGCGTACCGTGATCGACCGTTCCCTTACCGACGGCCACACGATTCTGACGGTGGATCTCGACGGCGACGGCCGCGACGAGATCGTCGCCGGCTACCGCGGCGGTACGCGCGGCGTTCATATTTACGCGACCGGCAACGGCGACGAGAATGGCTGGCGCAAAGTTGTGCTGGAGCAGGGCACGATCGCCGCGGCGGCCTGCGCGGCGGTAGACCTGAACGAGGACGGCCGCCCGGATCTCGCCTGTATCGGCCAGGCGACGACGAATCTCAAGTGGTACGAGAACCTTAGTAAAATCGCCCCTTGACGGATCGTGACGTTCTTATCGTCGTGCCGACGCTCGGGCGCGACCGCCAGATCCTGGATTGTCTCGAATCTCTCGCGCGGCAGACCCACCGCAATTTCTTCACGGTGGTAGTGGACAATAGCGGGGAAGGCGCGTTGCGCCAGTTCGATTTCAGCAGGTACCAGTTGGAGGTCATTGAAGCCCGGCATAACCTCGGTTACGGCGGTGCCGTGAATTCAGCCTATCGGCGGCACCGGCCGCGGCTGCTGGCGGTGCTAAACGACGATGCCACGGCCGGTCCCGAGTGGCTGGAGGCGCTGACGTCGGCGATGGATTCCGATCCCCTGATCGGAATGTGCGCGTCGAGAGTCCTGCTGGATGGAGGCAAGAAACTGGATTCGGCTGGTATGTTGATTGCCCGCGACGGCAGCAGCAAACAGCGGGGACACGGTGCCGACCCGGCCGCGTGGGAAGCGGCTGGCGATGTGCTGCTGCCCAGCGGATCGGCAGCGCTCTACCGGGGCGCCATGCTGGACGAAATCGGGTTGTTCGATCCACGGTTCTTCCTTTACTGCGAGGATACGGATCTGGGCCTACGGGCGCGCTGGTCCGGATGGCTGTGCCGTTATGTTCCAGGCGCGATCGTAGAACATCATTACTCACGGTCCGCCGGACGGGCGTCGGTGTTGAAGGCTTACTATGTGGAGCGCAACCGGCTGTTCCTGGCGGTGAAGAACTTTCCGCTGGCTGACTTAGCTGCGACGCCGCTGTTCGCCGTCGCGCGATACTTCTGGCACGTTCGTTTTATGGCCGAGGGGCGCGGCAAAGCGGCGGAGTTCCGCGCCGCATCCGGTGGGGCCTGGCGGCTGGCGTGGTACGTCGTAAAAGCTCATCTGGCCGTGTTGCCCGCGTTCCCACAGCTGCTTCGCCAACGGGCCGCAATTCGGCGGCAGGCCCGGCTGAGCACGGACGAGTTCCGCGCGTTGCTGCGCCGGTACGCGATCAAGATGCGTGAGGTCGCCGCGCTATGAGAAGTTCCCAGTGTGGCGCACGCACTAGTGCCGGCTCTTGTGCCGCCGCGCAGCTAGTGGTCGCACGATTCTCGTCCACACGAGTGTGGAGGCGGCACGCACGAGTGCGTGCGCCACGATCGATGCGAGAGGTCGCTGCCCTGTGAGAGCCGAGCATCTCGTGCTGATTCCGGCCTACAACGAAGAGCAGGCAGTCGGATTCGTCGTCCGCGAGGTGCGGCAGCAACTCGGCGATGTGCCAATTCTGGTTGTGGACGACTGCTCAATGGATGCCACCGCTTCCGTTGCCCGCGAAGCCGGGGCGGAAGTGCTGTCGCTGCCTCATCATCTCGGTCTTGGCGGCGCCGTGCAGGCGGGCTACCGGCTCGCCTACGAATTGGGCTACCAGCACGTCGTGCGGATCGACGGCGACGGGCAGCACGATCCGGCCTACATCCCCGAGATCCTGGCGGCGCTAAGGCAGACGGGCGCGCAGATGGTCATCGGGTCGCGGTTCGTGAACGGCGGCCATCCGCATACCAGCTTCGTCCGGGCCGCCGGCACGACGTTCTTCCGCTGGGTGCTCCGGCCGATTCTCGGCAAGGAAGTCCGCGACCCGACCTCTGGGTTCGTGGGCGTCAACCGGCAGGCACTGGAAGTGTTCAGCCGCAGTTTTCCGCTGGAGTATCCTGAGATAGAAGCGCTCGTTGTGCTGCAGCGGCGCGCGTTTCAATTCGTCGAACTGCCGGTGCGCATGCGCCCGCGCCGCGCCGGCAAGAGCACCATCACCGCCGTCAAATCGGTTTACTACATACTTCACGTCCTGCTCGGTGTGCTGGTGAACATCCTCAGATTCGAGCGTCACCGGTGGCGAAAGTGAAGCCGGAGGAACACGATGGATCGTCTACTTACCGTCACGTCCGTGCTCAGCGTTGTGCTGCTGCTGATCGTTCTCTACTCGCTACGCCGGGAGCACATCCGGGTGGAGTACTCCGGAAGCTGGCTGGCGGCCGCCATCTTTTTCCTCGCGCTGTCCCGTTGGGACGGCCTGCTGCTCTGGATCAGCGACACGCTCGGACTCGACTATCCGCCGGCGGCGCTGCTGTTGGTGGCGGGTTGCGTGTTTACGATCGTCTTCTACCGCTTTTCCATGGTCATTTCCCAACTCAAGGACTCGAATATCGCGTTGACTCAGAAAGTCGCCATTCTCGAATACCGGCTCCGGCGCCACGATGAAGAAACGAGCGCAGCGGCGGGCCGATAGGAGCGCTGGGGAAGCCGTCGCCGCTTCGTCGGCGGCCCGCCAGACACCTTGGCTGCACCCGGTGCTCCTGGTGTGCGCAGCAATCGTGCTGGCGTTCGTCGTCTATGGCCCCGCGCTTAACGGCCCGTTCATGCTGGACGACCTGTATCTGCCCTTCGCACGGCCCGAGGCGGAGGCCGGGAAAGCCTTTTGGCCGATGGCTGTCCGCCCCGTGTTGATGGCGAGCTTCCGGCTGAATTATGAGCTGTCCGGAACCCGGACCACGCCGTATCACGTATTGAACGTTGCGCTTCACGCAATGGCTGCGTTCGTGGTCTTCCTGATCGTCAGGCGGTTATTGGCAACCGCCGCGCCGGACGCACCGCGGAGGGACCTCATTGCCGCACTGGCGGCCGGCGTCTTCCTGCTGCATCCGCTACAAGCCGAGTCAGTCGCGTATGTGGCGAGCCGCTCGGAGGTGCTCAGCACGTTGCTGGCCTACTCCGCGCTGTTGGTCTTTGTTTCGCGCGCCGAGGCGGCGCTGCCATGGCGAAGTGTGCTGGCCGTCCTGGTTTTGGCGGCCGCGGCCGCGGGAACGAAGGAACACACGGTGGCCATCGCCGCCGTCTTCGTGTTGACGGACTATTTCTGGTACTCGGGAAGCTCGGTCGCCGGAATGCGGCGGCACTGGCGGTTCTATCTGCCGATCGCGGTGGCGTTGATTCCGGCGGCGCTGATGATCCGGTTCGTCTTGAGAACCGCGGACACGGCTGGGTTCCGGATGCAGGACCTGACTTGGTACGAATACCCGTTCACCCAGTTCCGGATGATCTGGCGCTATGTGTGGATGACAGTCGTGCCGATCGGGCAGAACCTCGATCCCGACATTGCGATCTCGCGCGGCATCCTGAGCGAGGGCGCGATCTTCGGGCTGCTGGGGCTTGTCGTGTGTACCGCGGCGGCGTGGTGGTATCGCCGGCAGGCGCCGCTGATCGCCTATGGCTTCTTCGTATTCCTCATCCTGCTGGCGCCGACTTCGTCGGTTTTGCCCATCCGCGATGTATTCGCCGAACGGCGGATCTACCTGCCGTTTCTGGGCCTGCTGCTGGCGATCACCGGAGCGTTGGTGCGATGGCCCGTACCGCAGAGGGCGCTGGTGGGCGGCGGCGCTGCGATTCTGCTGATGCTTGCCGGGCTCACTTACCAACGAAGCGCCTTATGGGCCGATCCGATTCTGCTGTGGGAAGACAGCGTGGCGGGATCGCCTAACAAGGTACGCCCTCATTTCCAACTCGCACACGCTTACTATCAGGATGGCCGCTGCGCGGATGCGGCCCGGCTCTACGAGAAAGCTGCCGCCATGGAGGAACCCGAAACACGGCTGCTGGTGAATTGGGGCTTGGCGCTCGATTGCGCGGGGCAACTGGACGCGGCGCTGGGGCCACTGCGAAAAGCGGCGGAGAGGGAACCGACGGCTCACATACAGGCGACCATCGGCATGATCCACGCCAAGCGCGGCGACTACGGCCGGGCGCTCGACGCACTGACGGAGGCGCGGCGGCTCAATCCGAAGTTCGCGATAACCTATTTATACGAGGGCAACGTCCGGGCGTTGCAGGGAGATCCCGAGGCGGCGCTGGAGCTCTACCGCAAGGTGATCGCGCTCGACCCCACCAATCAGGCGGCCCGGCAGTCCGCGCTCCAGATCGAGCGGCAACTCGGGGCGAATCGCTAACCGTGGCCGGCCTGCGAATTGGCATTAACGCGCTGTACATGATTCCCGGCCAAGTCGGCGGGACCGAGATCTATCTGCGCAGCTTGGTCAAAGCTCTGGCAGAGAACGATCCCACGAACCAATATGTGCTGTTCGTCAATCGCGAAACGGGAGATGGCCTGGCGCCTGGTGCGGCAAACTTCACGACGGAAGTTCAGCCGGTTCACGCCGCCAAACGGCCCGCGCGGATTCTTTGGGAGCAGACAAGGCTTCCCTGGCGCGTCCGGGCGCTAAGAATCGACGTGCTCCTGAACCCAGGATTCACCGCGCCTATCATCTGTCCGTGCCCGCGGGTGACCGTCTTTCACGACTTACAGCACAAACGCCATCCGGAATATTTCCGCTGGTTTGACCGGCCGTTCTGGCGATTCTTTCTGTACGCGGCGGCGCGCCAGTCGGAGAACCTCATTGCAGTATCGGACGCTACCCGCGAGGATCTGCTCCGCTACTACTCACTCGACGGCGATCGCGTCGTCACGGTGCTGCACGGTGTAGACCCGGTCTTCTTCGAGATCGGCCGGCAGCGCGAATCCCTCGCGCCCGAACCGTTCCTGCTCTGTGTCTCGACGCTGCATCCGCACAAGAATATCGAACGCCTAGTCCGCGCCTTCGCCCGCTTTCGCACGGCCAAGCCGGAGTATCGCTTGGTGCTGGCGGGCATGAAGGGATTCCACACGGGGCCGATTGAGCGGTTGATCGGCGACTTCGGCCTGGTCGACTGGGTGCGCATCACCGGCTGGATTCCGCGCGAGGATCTCTACGATCTCTACCGCCGCGCCACTGGGTTTCTGTATCCATCGACGTTCGAGGGCTTCGGCATGCCAATACTCGAAGCAATGGCCGCGGGCATTCCGGCGGCGTGCTCCAGCATCGAGCCGCTGCTCAGCATCGGCAAGGGCGGCACGCTCTTCTTTGCGCCGGACGACGAGGCGGCAATGACGGCAGCGATGGACCTGCTGGCCGGCGACAGCGCTGCGCGGGAGAAACTCGTTCGCGACGGTCCGAACCGCGCGGCCGCATTCAGCTGGACGAGGACCGCCCGGGAGACGCTCGCCGTGTTGGAGGCCGCCGCCGCTCAGCGCAGCAGGTCTTCGAGTTGAAGCTTGGCATCCGTTTTCGCGTCGCGGTATTTCACGATCACTGGCGTGTAGAGCGAGACCCCCCATTCCTTGCCGGGTCCTTTGGCCACGGCGCGTGAACCGGCCACCACGACGGCTTCTTCGGGGATCACGAGCGGATCGTCGTCCGTGGCGGCGTAGACCTCTCCGAGCACCAGGTCGTAGACCGGAGTAGAGCGGTTGAGAATTACCCCGGTGCCGAGCACGGCGCGCTTCCGCACGATGGTGCCTTCATAGACGCCGCTGTTGCCGCCGGCCAATACCTCGTCCTCGATAATCACCGGCATCGCGCCCACCGGCTCCAGCACGCCGCCAATCTGCGCGGCGGCCGAAATGTGGCAGTTCTTGCCGATCTGCGCGCAGCTTCCGATCAGCGCGTGCGAGTCCACCATCGTGCCCTCGCCAACATAGGCGCCGGCGTTGATGAACATCGGCGGCATGCACGTCACACCGGACCCAACGTAGCAGCCGTCCCGGATGCTCGAGCCGCCGGGAACGATGCGGACTCCGCTCGACACTGAGAAGCGCTTCACCGGATAGGTGGCCTTGTCGAAGAAGGGCTGGCGGTGCGGGTCAATCGACATATCGACGATCGCACCCATGCGGAAGCCGAGCAGGATACCTTTCTTCACCCAGCCATTGACCCGCCACCCGTTCGGTGTGCCGGGGTCGGGCGAGGCGGCGCGGATCTCGCCGGCGTTTAACGCTCGCTTGAAATCTTCAAAGAGACGAAAGTGCTCGTGGGTGTATTCGGGCGGCTTCGTGTCGAACAGCACTTCGACGGCAGCCGCCAAGTCAGGCTGCGGCATTCGCTCCTCGTTGTTCTCCAATCAACGCGAGATCGCGGAGGACTTTGTCAATCTTGGCCTTAGCGGCTTCGCTCGGGGGAACCAGGGGCAGCCGCCAGACGGGTTCGAGCAATCCCATCGTCGCCAGCGCGGCTTTCACGGGTATCGGATTCGATTCGACGAAGTTCACTTCCATCAGCGGCAGGTACTTGTTATGGATGCTTCGCGCCGCGGCGAAATCGCCCTGAAGGCAGAGGTTAGCGAGTTGCGCCATCTCGGCCGGGATTTCGTTGGAGACCACCGAGATGATGCCCTTGCCACCGAGCGCGGCCAGCGGCAGCGTCACCGCATCGTCCCCGCTCAGAACCGTGAAACTCTCGGGTACGGTGGCTGTGATGCTGGCCATCTGGGCGATGTTGCCCGAGGCTTCCTTCACGCCAACGATGTTCTCGATCGCGGCGAGGCGCCGCAGCGTCGCGGGCTCGATGTTGATCCCGGTTCGGCCCTGGACGCTATAAACGATAATCGGCAGCGGCACGGCCGACGCCATGGCTTTGTAGTGCTGATAGAGGCCCTCTTGCGTTGGCTTGTTGTAGTAGGGCGTCACCGACAGAATGCCGTTGGCGCCCAGCGCCTGAACCTCCTTAGCCAGCGCAATCACCTCAGCGGTGTTGTACCCCCCCGCACCGGCCAGCACGGGCGTTCCGCTGGCCCGCGCTTCTTCCACGGTGATGGCGACCACGCGCAGGTGCTCCTCGTGCGTCAGCGTCGGGCTTTCACCCGTCGTGCCGCATGGCACGAGAAAATGAATGCCCGCATCGATCTGCCGCCGCACGAGGCGGCGAAACGCCTCTTCATCGAGCGAGCGGTCCAGCCGGAATGGCGTGACGAGGGCGGTTCCGCATCCTTCAAACACTGGTTCCCTCCTGGAAAATCGGTAAGGCGTAGTGACTAGCCTGAGAACAGAACATCCTTGAACTCGTAGAATCCGGTTTTGCCGGCGATCCACTGCGCAGCCTTCAGAGCTCCGCGGGCGAAACCTTCGCGGCTGCGCGCCGTGTGCCGTAGCGTTATCGTATCAGGACCGGCATCGAACCCGATCTCGTGCGAACCCGGGTGGGCGCCGGCGCGGTTCGAAGACACGTCAAGCGGGTGGCTGTAGCCGGCCTCCCGGATCGTGCGGACAAGCTGCAACATCGTCCCGCTCGGCGCGTCCTTTTTTGTGTGGTGATGGATCTCCCATCCCCAAGCGCCGTACTCCGGGTGGCGCTCGAACAGTTTGGCCGCCTCGGCCAGGACGCGATGAAAGATGTTAACGCCGATCGAGAAGTTCGCACTCCAGACCAGCGCGCTGTCATGCTCCTCGACGGCGGCCCGTACCTCGTCGAGGCGGTCGAGCCACCCGGTGGTTCCCATGACCGCCGGAATCCGTAGCGCGGCCAGACGGCGCGCGTTCTCCACGGCGACGGACGGAACCGAAAACTCGACGGCCGCATGGATGCCGCGGAAGTTCTCCTCCGTCAGCCCCTCAAAGTTCGTGTTGTTGTGGACATCGAGAATCAACGCCGGCGTGAAACCGTACTCAGGCGCGAGCGACTCGATCATCCGGCCCATCTTGCCGTAACCGACAATGGCGAGATTCATGCAGTCACCGCCTCCGTTCTGCGTTCAAAGACGCTCGGGTCCAGTTCACGGAAAAATTCCTCGTGAAGCGCGGCGACAGTTCTCTCCACGTCCTCATTGGCGACCACGAAACTGAGATTCAACAGCGAGGCGCCCTCGGAGATCATCCTGACGTTCACGCGATCGAGCGCCTTGAACAAACGCCCCGCGATGCCGGCGGTGGTACCTATGCACTCGCCGACCGCCGCGACCAACGCCTGGTCCCGCGCGACGGAGACTTCGGAGAACTCGCGCAGTTCCCCAGCGATGGCATCTAGTGCCCGCGTGTTGTCGATGGTGAGCGAAACGCTGACCTCCGACGTCGCCACCATATCGACCGGGGTCTCGTGCCGGTCGAAGACTTCGAAGATACGCCGCAGGAAACCGTGTGCCATCAGCATGCGCGTCGAGCGGATGTTCACCACCGTAATGCCGCGCTTGCACGCCAGCGCCTTCACGGGGTTGGCCGATGGAACGGCGTCGGCGACAATGCGGGTCCCTTCCGCGCCGGGCCGCCGCGAATTCAGAATCAACACCGGGATGTCCTTCTCAACGGCGGGTAGGACAGTGGAAGGATGCAGCACCTTCGCGCCGAAGTAGGCTAGCTCCGCCGCTTCCGCGAACGAGATGACCTTGATGCGATGCCCGACTGGAAGAATTCGCGGATCGCACGTGAGCATGCCATCCACGTCCGTCCAGATCTGAATCTCGCGGGCGCCGATGCCGGCCCCGGCGATGGCGGCCGAGAAGTCGGA
>CAYPUQ010000015.1:0-5666 GCA_964413655.1 uncultured Solibacteraceae bacterium
TTCAGCAACGCGTGAACCGGCGATCTCCGGCATTGCATGCCTCGTGGCGTCCTCAGTGGCCCACCTGTTGCCAAAGAATACGAGGATTGTCGACCCAGAGTTGCATCTGGAAACCCGCCGCCTCCGGGGGGTACCGCGTCGGCCCCGATAACCAATCCACGAGGGCGCTCTCAAACTCCAGAACAGGCCGGCTGCAGCCGGAAGGCATGAGTTCATCCAGCCTGCCTCGACCCAGGTTTGCGCCCGAGTCGCGAGCCAGGGACAGTTGGACAAATGCCAGGCTATCGGCGGCTGTCAGCTCGAGACCGTCGAAGTGGGCCTTCCCAGGTCCGCCTCCAGATCCGCCCGTTACCCCCGACTTGGAGTCTGTAAACCTAAACCCGGTGACTCGAATGCCTCCGGGATGGGGCGGCTTGTTCCTGCTGCCACTGATCCGCTCGAGCCAAAGAGAATAACCTTTGATCTCCGCCATTTGAGAAACCTCCTTCTGTCTTTTTTCGGAGACAGTGTTCACTCAGTAAGCGGAACCGCGAAACAGATTTGGCAGGCAGGCACGAATATTCTCGTCCTGAGATGGAACGGCCTGCCGTGGGCCGTGAGGGAGGTCCTGACCGGGAACGGCGTGCTCCCGCCCGTCTATCGCGTCAGTTTCCGGCGCAGCCACGCTTGGGCAAACCGAAGATCGTGGCGAACGACGTGAACCGACAAGCCGAGCGCCTCAGCCGATTCCTCGGCGGTCATGCCCCCGAAATACCGCATCTCGATCAGTTGCGCCAGTGACTCGTCTTCCGCGCTAAGAGCCTGAATCGCGTCGTCCAACTCGATGAGCTCGAGTAGTTCGAGGCCCTTGTCGCTGTTCACTTCCAGGTTGGTCGTCCATTGCGCGGCTCTGTCCACCCCGCCGGATCGCTTCTGGCTGGCGCGTGCCCGCGCGTAGTCAACCAGAACTTGCCGCATCACTCGGGAAGCGACAGCCAGGAAGTGGACTTCGTCCGCAAACCCGCGCTCCGCGCCCACGAACAACTTTAGATAGGCCTCGTGGACAAGCGCGGTAGCCTGAAGTGTGTGATTAGGACGTTCGCTAGCCAGGTGCCGGGCCGCAATGCGGTGAAGCTCGGCGTAGAGTGCTGGTGTGAGTTCGTTCACAACGGAACGGTCTCCCGTGCGCAGCTTTCTCAGCAGCTCTGGCACGGGAGAACTCACGGAATGAATCTTACCATTTCGCCAACGCGATCGGGACCGGCCGGTAGTCCGCTAAATCCTGGTTGATCGTGGTGGCGGACGGGCAAGCAGCGGGAGCCATCGTATCACGCAGCCTCCAGCAGTTCCCGCACGCTCCATACATGATCGGTGATCTTGGCCTGCATCGCAGGCGTCACGCGAAGCGACTTCGATAGTCGAGCGGTCCAACTTGAGCGTGAGGATGGGACTCGCCGCAGTTCGGATCATCCTCGGCCGGAGCCGCTTCTGCTTCTTGCGGATGAAAGACCAGACCTCATCGCATTCCACGTCGCGGACCTTGACCGAGACGATCTTCTCAGCCATGATCCGCTCGCACTTTCTCACCAGCCAGTACCAGGAGTTTCAGAATCGTGCCATGCTGAACGCCAGTGACGCGCTCCACGCTCGATACGCTGTTGCCCTCCAGTAGGAGCTTCAGCACCAGCTCGGCCTTGTCCAGGGACAGGTACATGCCTTCAAGGGTGTTGTCGCGGGGAGTGGTGAACACCTTGCGGCATTGGGTGCATTGGTAGCGCTGGCGGTTCTTGCGCTTACCGAACTTCCGGCAGTCGATCCGGCAATTGTGACAGGTCACTGTGGTTTTCTCCTTGAAACCACAGCCGGTTAGCCTGATAATGAGGGTGGTGGGTCCATTCGGCTTCGGCTGTGTGGATTCCACCCCTGGTCCAGGTTGCAGCCTGGATCGGGGCTCCAATTTGGAGCCGACGGTGGGATTCGAACCCACGAAGCTGGAGAGCGGCCCCTTGCAGGGGGACTGGGTTTGACCACTTCCCTACGTCGGCTGAGTGAACATGGGCCAACCGTTTTGACATCGAAATCAGAGCGTGTTGGCCTTTTGTTTTCATTCCTATATGGAGTATAGCAGGATTGCTATACGATTTCAATAGACAAGATAGCAAAAATGTGATACCCTTCAAGAGGATTCCGCCGTGGGATCTTTACGACTTTAAGGACGGCGAAGAGAGCGCCATTCAGAGATGGTTGGATCGAGAAAGGATAACCAAGCGAGATCGCGGTCGGCTTGCCTTGAAACTCGACCTGCTAAGACAACACGGTCCTGGACTACCGCCGAAGTTGCTGGCCGGCCCACTCAAGTCCAAGACTACAAAACTTCGTCAGAAGAACATTTACAAGCTCATCATTCATGGCGATAAGATGCTTAGGCCATACCTATGCAAGGGGCCAATCTCGAACGATGTTGAGTTCTCGCTTCTGCTGGGCGTGATTGAGCGTGACGGTGAAAACGACCACGATCCCGCAGAGGCGGAAGATATCAGGAAGGCGATCATCGACGATCCAAACAGGAGAATGCCCCATGAACGATACCACTGAAACACTTCTCCCGGAATTGCGTGACTATGATTACGCTGAGGGATATGCCGAAGAGCTGTTGAACGCCCGCATTGCCACCCAAATCAAGGTACTCCGCGAACAACAGAAGATGAAGCAGGCGGAGCTTGCCGCCGCCATGGGCACCACTCAAACAGCGATTTCAAGAATCGAGAATGTCAACTACTCCTCATGGAGCATCAAGACGCTGAAGAAGATTGCCAGAGCGCTGAAGCTTCGTCTCAACGTGTCATTTGAAAGCTTCGGGACGCTCCCTGATGATGTTGAAGGATTCACGCGAGAGCGAATGGAGAGGCCAGCGCACGACAAAGACCCGCGCATATGGCCGGAGCGATTTCAGCCGATCGAGGGGACCGTCCGCGCCGAAGAATTGGTGTTTGATTCAACTGAGCAGCTAGAGAATGTGCAGAGTAGCGTCAACGGCAGGCGCACCCGCCTTGACATCAACGATAGCGTTGGGGCGTCCGTGGCCCGCAAGGGGCCGACGCATGAGGACGGTACAGCCCATCTTAATATTCAGGGAACGCAATGGCAGACGAACTAGACAGCAAAGAGCCAAAAGGGCGTCAGCAGATCCGAACACATAGCCCTACGTTTACTCGGGTGTGGGCAAATGATGCGCTGGTGGGGCATAGCCCATGGGATTTCAGATTGGTGCTCGGCCAACTACGACGGGCCGATGTAGAGGTGCTTGAAGCCGAAGAGCAGGTTGAGGTTCACATGTCGCCTCAGTTTGCAATGCGACTCCTCGACGTTCTCCAGAAGAACATCACCAAATATGAGACAAACTTCGGGAAGATCGAACTCCCCCACGGCGTTCCGAAAATCGGAGAAGAAGAATAGCCCGGAGTCGCCCGAGTCGCAATGCTGCGCTGAGCCTCCCTCAACCACCTTTTAGCGCACTACCGACCGGCCGGCTGGGCGTGCCGGGGCCGGAACCGAAGCTGGGCACTGTCGAGGAAGCACCACATCGGCGTGGGCGGCAAACCTCGCTACAGGTTACTGAAAACACGTGGCGCACGCGTGCGTGCCGCGTCGCCAATCCTGGCGGCGCCTGGGCCTGGTTTCTGCCGCCAGAGAGAGTTCCCGAAGGGACGGCTCTTCGCTCTCGGCGAGAATGAGCCGTTTCGCCTTCCAGTTGCGCGTGTTCATAGCAAATAAGGTTGGAGGGCGAATCTAATGAACGCTTCCCTGCGCGGACTGTTTCGCGAAGTTGCCGATATTTCGCCTGGGGAGCGTGAAAGAATCCTCGCGGAACGCCGGATTCCGGCCGAACTCCGGGCGGACGTGGAATCCCTGCTGCGTTACGATTCGGCTTCCACGGAGTCCTTAACCGGGCGCGTTTCCGGCGCGGCGCAAGAGGTGCAGCGTTGGGGCGCCGGACCCGTGTCCCGCCGCTGCGGCCCGTACCGGCTGGTCCGGCCGATCGGCTCCGGTGGCATGGGCGCCGTCTATCTGGCCGAACGGCGTGACGGCGAGATCGAACAGAGGGTGGCGATCAAACTCCTTCGCGCCGATGCGGACCGGCCTTCTTGGCGCGAACGTTTCCTGAAAGAGCGCCAACTGCTTGCGTCGCTGAACCACTCTTCCATCGCACGCCTGCTGGATGCCGGCCATACCGAGGATGGGCGGCCCTATCTGGTCATGGAGTACGTGGACGGAACCGCTGTCGATGAGTACGCCGCGCCGCTCGATCTGCGCGCCCAACTGCGCCTCTTTTTGCTGGTGTGCGACGGAGTTTCTCATGCGCACCGGCACTTGATCGTCCATCGCGACTTGAAACCTTCCAACATCCTCGTGGATTCCTCCGGTCAGCCCAAGCTATTGGACTTCGGAATTGCCAAGCCCCTGGATGCGGCCGCGGACCAAACCGTGACGGTGGAGCGGTTGCTCACCCCCAGTTACGCCAGCCCTGAGCAACTGCGCGGCGATAGACAAACCACCGCGACCGACATCTACTCGCTCGGCGCCGTCCTGTACAAGCTGCTGACCGGGCGGCCCCCCCGCGAACTGCTCTCACCGGCGCCGGCAACAGATCGGACGGCCCCCGGAGAGAACATCGTTACCGCCCCAAGCCGCGTCAACCCAAAGGTCCCGCGCGATATCGATCACATTCTACGAAAAGCCCTGCGCCGCGAGCCGGACGAACGGTACGCCTCCGTGGACGCCTTGGCGAATGATATCCGTGCTTTTCTCGAATCGCGGCCCGTGCAGGCTCGTTCCGCCGACACGTGGTACCGTGCCCGCAAATTCCTGCGGCGCCACGGAGTCGCAGTGGCTGCGGCCGCAATAACAACGGCCAGTCTATTGCTGGGCTTGAATATGGCGAATCACCAGCGCGCAATCGCCCAGACACGATTCCTCCAGGTACGCCAGCTCGCCACGAAAGTCCTGGCGCTCGACGAAGCGGCCGGCGGCTTGCACGGCACCAATAGGGCTATGCATGAAATCGTGGCGATGTCGCAAGAGCATTTGGAAGCGCTCGCCGCCGAAGCCCGGACGGATCGAGGTCTCGCGCTCGAGGTTGGCGATGCCTATTCGTTGCTGGCTCGAACCCAAGGGATCTCTATGGCCTCCACCTCGGGACAGCGCACTCGCGCCGGGGAGAGTCTGCGCAAGGCGAACTTTTTCGTCGAACCTGCTCTGAGTGCGAGCCCCGCCGACCGGAAAGCACTGCTCACGGCCGCAAGAATCAGTCACGACCGAATGGTCCTCGCGGAAAGCGAACGCCGGAACGGCGAAGCAGTCGCGGAGGCGCGGAGGGCCGGGGCGTACTTGGAACGGCTGCTGGGCCTGGGAGGGCTCTCGGCAGCCGAGAGCGAAACAGCATCCGGGCTGCTTTACGGCATCGCGCTGTCGTGCAAAAACCAGCATCTTGCCGAAGACGGTATTCGCTACGCCCGGCGTTCGATCGAGATCTCGCGATCCTTACCCAATGGTCATTTGCGCCTGAGCCTGGGACTGAGCATGCTGGCGGATTTATTGCGGCGGTTCAGGGGCGATCTGGAAGGAGCGCTCCTGGCGATTAGGGAAGCGCGTGCCAACCTGGACCAGGCTCGCTTTACCAGCGAGAA
>CAYPUQ010000015.1:5766-11404 GCA_964413655.1 uncultured Solibacteraceae bacterium
CGGCGAGCAGAGGCCGCACAGCCACTCTACTCTGGATCTTGCGAATTCTTTCTTCCGATCCCGCTTCGTGAAATAGGAAGGATCGAACTCGTGAAAAACTCGACGACAACTCGCAATCTACAGCGCCTGATCACCGCCAGCGCGGTCGCCCTGGCGCTCCAATTCACCTCTGCAATGGCTCAACCGGGGCTCGCACATCTTGTGAAAGTGCCGCCCGTGCCGTCTGACCTTGCGGTGCCCGCCGGAAACAAAGTCTTTCTTAAGGGCTACGCCATTGGCACGCAAAATTACATCTGTCTGCCTTCTGGCTGGACGTTCCTGGGGCCGCAGGCGACGTTATTCATCACTCTCCCTTGGATCAACGGCGAAATCCATCAGCAGATCGCGACTCACTTTCTCGGCGCCAACCCGCATGAGGGTGGAACGTTCCGCCCTGCCTGGCAGAGCTCTCTTGATACCAGCGCGGTCTGGGGTAGGGCCATTGCCAACTCGTCCGACCCGAATTTCGTCGCCCCGGACGCCATTCCCTGGCTCTTGGTCCAGGTGGTCGGCGCCCAGCGCGGACCCACGGGTGGCTCTTCACTGTCGCAGACGACGTTTATCCAGCGCGTGAACACAGCCGGGGGCGTCAGGCCCACCACCGCCTGCACCGTGGGCGACATTGCCCTCGTGCCATATACCACCGACTACTTCTTCTATAAGGCCGGCAGGTAAACCGTCCAGGCTATTCCCAGGAGGCTGTCGACGCCGCCCTCGTCCCGCCGGCCATCAGCCAACTGGCGCGAGGGTAGCCCACCGGGCAGTGAGCCAAGGAGACACCCCATCATGCGTGATCCGCGTTGAACGGCAGGGCTTACTCTGCCGGGACGGCCGCGGACATGGGGTGCGAATCCAGTTGAATCGCGGCGCCCAGGCAGGCTGCGCCGGTGCCGGCCCCCGATTTGGCAGCGATGGCCTGCGACCCCATTGTGCGCCGGCCGATCGTAAGGGATAATTCAGGAACCCTCTCCGCGATAGGAGGGCTTCTTGTATGCCAATCAATCAGAGCCAGATCGAGACAATGATTCAGCTTTCGAACCCCGCCAACATGAGCGGACGCAAAATGTGGGTCATGGATGGCGCCAACATGGCAACCGCGGTCCAGTGGTTCCGCAAGATTACCGGCGTCGAGTTCAACCTCTTTACCGCGCGGCAGAGTCCGTCCGGCTTTCGCTTCCTCACCATCGATGACGGCGATCTTGGAGTGAAAGTCACTCTCCGCGGCGGGTCGTCAAGCATCCTGGACGGCGCGTGGGTCCCGCCGGACAACACGTACGACCCGCGCGCCGCGCTCGCCAAGCCCGCCTACCGGCTCACGGACCCCGCCAACCCCAAGTCCAGTGGCACGGAGCCCATTCTCGGAACCACAGGAAAAACGAAGAACAAGCCGCTAACCTGGGGAGACATCGTCGCCGGAGATCCGAACCCGCACGACGGGCCGCCCACCCTGGAGATCGAAAACGCGGAAAAATTGAAACTTGTCCCTTCTTTCACGCCATTTCTCGACAGCGCCAAACCGGTGCGCGTTGAGGTCAAGTTCACCACGCGGCGGGACCAGACTCCCGTCACTGTGAAGTAAAACTGAAGCATGAGCGTCGCACTGCGAGCCTTGCTGACGACAATGCCTGCCCGCCGTGCGTGGGGCGGCGCGAGACCGCCGTCACCGCGAACCGGACCCGCTCCGTGCCGGATTCTCATACCAAACCACCCCCAAATTCTCGCTCTCCTCACACGTCAAAACGTCCAGGTCTCCATCCCCATCCAGATCGACAAGCTGAACCAAATCGTACTTCACCCCCTCCGGCCCGCTGATGTCGTGCGCCTGCCATCCCCGTTCGAACACGCTCTCCCGGTACGACATCCACATCACCCCCGAAAGCGGCGCCATCGCCTGCTCGCACGTGAACACCAGGTCGAGCTTGCCATCCAGGTCGATGTCGCCCACCGCCACCGCTTTCGCCGTCCCCGCCGTATCCGGCAGCGCGATTTCGTGCGTCTTCCAAGCCCGCCCACTGGCGTCCAGACGGCGATGGACGAAAATCCGCCGCGGTTTGGCGGCGGTCAGCACGTCCGTCAGCCCGTCGCCGTCCAGATCGGCCGTCGTCAGGAACATCACCTGCTCGCCGGATGCGCCGATCCTGACCTCTTCCCAGCGCCGCCGCTGCGCCTCACCCGGTCCTGGATTCCGCAGCCACAACGTCCCCTGCCGCGGCCCGTACCGGTCCGACGCGAGAATGTCGAGATGGCCGTCGCCGTCCATGTCGGCCGCAACGAGCGACATCACCCAACCCGCGTCGTACAGCGGATGCCACCGCCACTCGCCCAGCCGCCGCGGGTTCTCCGGCGACTCGAACCACCCGATCTGCGCTCCCTTGTCCTTCGCCCCGGCCGCCAGATCCACCAGCCCCCGCCCGCCAAGCCGCATCGGCAGCGCGAACATCCACCGTGCCCGCCCGTCCGCTCCCGGCAGGGTCTCCGTCTTCCAGGCATCTTCGAGCAAGTACTCGTCCGGGTTCTTGGGCGCCCAGTGCACGTACATCCGGTTATTGCGGCCCTCGCACGAACTCACCACGTCGATGGCCCCGTCACCGTCGAGATCCACGAACACGGCGTCCTCCGGCGAATCCACGCGTCCAACCGTCACGGTCGGCCACGGCTGCCGCACCCGCTCCCGGCCCGGATGAAGGTAAACCCGCACGACGCCACCCTCCTCCCAGCCGGTCACAATGTCCGCCAGCCCGTCGCCGTTGACATCGGCCAGCCGCACCCCGTCCGCCCCCTTCGACGAGGCGTCGATCACGTGCCGCTTCCACGGCCCACCGCCCTGTCCCGCGGCGAAGAGGCCGCCAGCCGGGACACCGATTCCGGCAGCCCACAAAACGCCCCATAGTGCCGTGAGCGGAACGGCGCCTCGGATAATGCGATAGGTACGTCTCATCATTCGGCCACTCTACCTCAGACCAATACCAGACCCCTTGGCGGCTCGACCTCCACTTTCGTGTGCAGCCGGGCGTTGAGGGCGTCGAGAAGCTTGACGGCTCGTTCGAGAGTAATGCCGAAGTACTCGTTCCGCTCGTCGCGGGAAACCTGCGACTCGTGTACAGTGAGGCGTCTAATGAGGGCGCCTTCGAGCGTCGCGGCGGGCATACGCCGCAGTGCCACACTTCGACAGATGGCCGCGGCGGAGCGGAAGCCCGTGGACGACTGCGCCAGCTATCTCCTCCACTACGCGCCCTATCTCCAGTACGATCAGGCTCTAGCCGAGGGAGTTCCCATCGCCACCGGCGTCATCGAGGGCGCCTGTCGGCATCTGGTCCAAGACCGGATGAATCTGACGGGTGCGCGCTGGAGCCTAACCGGCGCGGAAGCCGTGCTTCGCCTGCGCGCCCTGCGCTCCAGTAACGACTTCGATGCCTACTGGAAGTTTCACGAGCAACAGGAATACGAACGCAACCATGCCTCCCGCTACGCCGACCACCGCGTGCCAAAAACCGTCCCGCCACAGACCCCGTCATCGCAACCCCGCCGTTCCACCACGCTGAAAATCGTCAGAAAGAAAGGAGCCCCGTAGGCGGCCTTCGCACGCACGAGGCCACCCTCATGCCCAGAGAATCAAATCTGAAAGAGCCGCACCCAGTTGATACTTCACGCGCCCCTCCGAAAAGGACATGATCCTTCGGTTGATGGCCTCAATAACTTCCGTTTGGGCAAGAGCTTCTTCTGCTGAATCAATGCTGTTCATGGGAGCGTGTATGGATCGCGCCCAATCGAGCGCGCTTTCTTGGTTATTAGATTCACGCAGCCGGCCGCGGCTCGGCTTCGCTCCGGCGCGGGATGCGCTGGATCTCCTTGCCGCTTTCCTTGCGGGCCAGGTCCAGTTCATAGGCGCTCTGGAGGTTCATCCAGAAATCGGCCGACATGCCGAAATACTGCGCCAGGCGCAGGGACGTGTCCGCCGTCATGTTCCGCTTGCCTGCGAGGATCTGGTAGAGCCGGTTGGGAGGCACTTCGATCACGTCGGCAAGCTTCTTGGCCGTGAGGCCGATCTCCTCCAGCTCGTCGGCGAGGATCTCGCCGGGATGGATGGGTGTGCGTGCCATGGTCGTCTCCTTTCGTTTAGTGGTAGTCAACAATCTCAACATTCATCGGCCCCGGGGCATCGCCGGGCCATTCAAAACTGATGCGCCACTGGTCGTTGATCCGGATCGAATACTGGCCTTTCCGGTCACCCTTGAGTGCTTCCAGGCGATTGGAGTTGAGCGCGGCCAGGTCGGCGAGGGCCGTCGCGGCGTCGAGAATGCGCAGGCGCTTTTCGGCCTGCCTGCGGAACGGCTCCCACTGGCGGACCCGTTCGCCGTTGGCAAGACGCTGCGTGTCCCTGTCACGGTAACTCCTTATCATCCATGTTCTTGTATCATTTTATATGAGTGACGTCAAACGTACAAGTTTCACCTTCTTTTACCTCTCCCTCGAAGGGACAACTCCCCGGGCCGCGCGGCGCGCACACCGGAGCCTCGGCGTCGATGAAGGAAGGAATGCCGGCCGGCGCGGGGTTTTGCAGTTCCCCGCACCGGCCACTACGGTAAGGCTTTGCGACAGTAGGAAAGAAAGCCAACGCAAATGCCGGTGACGCAGGATCACGAACTCGAAGCCTTCAAGAGATTGACCTGTGGGTCTATGCCGCCGCGCTCGGCTACGCAATCGACCGCAAGGAGAGCTGGCGCGGCTCCTCGGTGATGCGCGGCGTGGCCGGCGACAAGGTGATCGTCAAGCGCGACGCCGATCAGCACGACGTGTACTTTTCGTTGCGCGATGAGCGCGACGACGGCTCGATCATCGATTTCGCGATGCGCCGCAAGGGGCTGAACCTCGGCCAGGTGCGCAAAGAGCTGCGTCCGTGGATCGGCCTGCCGGCCGCGCTGCTCGCTTCGCCGCGTTTTTCCGGCCGCGTGCGGATCGATGCGCTTGGCCGCGCTGTCTTCCCGCATTTCGATCTTAGGGCTTGTGCGGCTATGAGATCAAGAACCGGGACTTCACGGGCTTTGCCCGCGGCGGGTCCAAGGGGCTCTGGCTTTGCACCGGGAAGAAACCGGCAACCGCCTGGTGCCGGCCGAGAGCGCGATCGGCGCCTTGAGCCACGCGTCCTGCCCCGCATACCCGCTACGGCTCCATCGGCGGCCGCCCACCAGGCGCGCGGAAGACCCTCCGTGGGCCGTTCACAGCTACTCAAAATATTTCTTCGGATGTCAACCATTTTACCTACAGTAATTTACAAAAATTCGATAATTCTGCGTAAATAGAAATATTTTGACCCATCCGCTATTCTTGGACGTGAGAGAAGTTATGACCATCGGCGCCCAACCACCGGCCGGCCATGTTCGCACCACGCCCCCGCGTGTACTCCGTTTATTCTCCATACCCCTTCGGGCCATTGCTCTGGCAAAAAAAACCAGGCAAACGAACCAATGAATCTCTTAAAAATCAATCGATTGCAGGCGAAAACAAACCAAGAACGAACCGAAATCGAACCAAGAACAAACCAAGAACGAACCAAGAACAAACCGAATTCGAACCGGGAACGAACCGATCGCCCCACCCC
>CAYPUQ010000015.1:11504-34049 GCA_964413655.1 uncultured Solibacteraceae bacterium
AACGAACCAAGAACAAACCGAATTCGAACCGGGAACGAACCGATCGCCCCACCCCAGGGACAGACCAATTACACAGCCCATCTCGCCAACCGGCGCATTCGGGCATTGCGCCCGGCCCGGTGCTTCGCTATCCTTAACGCTGCTGCCCATCGCTATCCCAGGTGACCATCCATGCCCGCATCCCGCGACGAAGTTGAAAGCTACTTACGCACTCTGATCGAAGAGGAAAGCCAGACGCGGGGACTCCGCGCCGTGGCCGACATGACCAAGGCCCTGCCGGCCGAGGCACAGGAGGCTTACAGCCGGTTGGTTAGTGGCCTCGAAGCCACCGGCGCCGACGTCCGCAGTATCGAGGCGCTCGTCCTTCCGCACCTGCGGCCGGTCTACAACGTCCTCAACGACACCTTCGACGATCCGCCGTCGCCGTGGCAGGACTTGACCAAGCATCGCCCCAAGATCGAGAACGCCATCCGCGCCGTCGGCCGGGTCGAGGTCTTCGGATTCCCGGGCCTCCCTTATGGCGGCACAGCCTTCGTCGTCGGCAAGAACCTGCTGCTCACCAACCGGCACGTCGCCGAACTGTTCAACCAGGGCGTCGGCGACAAGAAGCTGGCCTTCTTTCCGGGCCGCCGCGCGGCGGTGGACTTCAAAAAGGAGATCCTTCCTTCCCCGCCGGCCTTGGTGAAGGTCAAGAAGGTGCGGCTGGTACATCCCTTCTGGGACGCCGCCGTCCTTGAGGTGGAGAACCTGCCCGAAACTCAACCCATCCTGGCCCTCGCCGGCAAGGAGCCATCGAAGCTGAAGAACCGGATGGTGGCGATCATCGGCTACCCGGCCATGGACCCGCGCAACGACACGGGTCTCCAGGTCACGATCTTCGGCGGCGTCTTCGAGCGGAAGCGTCTGCAACCCGGCCGCGCTCGCGGCTACGAAGGCGTGAACTCCTACGGCAACATGGTCGACGCGCTCACGCACGACTGCTCCACCCTCGGCGGAAACTCCGGTTCGGCCCTCGTCGACGTGCAAACCGGCGAGGCGCTCGGCATTCACTTCGCGGGCCTCTACCTGAAAAACAACTACGCCGTCCCGAGCTGGCAGTTGGCCCTCGATTCTCGTGTTGTGGATCTGGGCCTAAACTTTTCGAAGACACCCGCCAAGGGAACCGCGCCGGCTTGGCTGGGCGTCTGGAGCCAACTCGAAGGGAAGAAGGAGTCCGCCGGACCCGCCGCGCCGGTTGTGGTGCGTACTGGCGAGGCGCTGGCGGCGCCCGGCGATTGGTACGAGCAAACCACCGACGAGCGAGTCGCCGAAGCTCTCGCCCGCGACTTTGAGGGCACGCGCGCCATGTTGATCGAGGCGCTCGGCGAAGAGGGTGGCAACCGGGTGGCCGAGGACCTCGCGCCGCCGGAGCAACAGGAGTTCCTGATCCCCGCCCCCGATCCCGAACTGCCGGAAATCGTGCTTCTGCACGGCATCATGGGCGGCCACTTGCTTCGCCCCGGCTTCCTCGGACGGCGAATCTGGCTGTCGCCCGCCGCCATGGTGGCCGGCGATCTCTCAAAACATCTGACGCTGGCCGCTGACGGCTTCTCCGAGTCGTCGGGCGGCGGCGCATTAAGGCCCGACGGGCAGATCCGGATGGTGTACGGCGGCTGCGCACGCGCTTGGCGCAAGCAACGGTTCATTGTCCACGAGTTCTCCTTCGACTGGCGCAAAAGCATCGCCCATTGCGCCGACCGTCTGGCCGTGTTCATCGAGTCGCGGGCGCTCGATGTGCCCGGCAAGCGCTTCGTGCTGGTCGCGCACTCGATGGGCGGCCTCGTCTCGGCGATGTACGCCCAGCGTCATGCGGGGTGGACCGACCGGATTCAGCGCGCCGTCTTCCTTGGCTCGCCGCTCGGCGGGAGCTACGCGCCCATGGAGGCCGTGTTCGGCGAGTACGACACCATCCGCAAACTCGCCCTAATCTCGGCCCGGAACAAGGTGACGGACTTGCAGCGGATGTGCGCGACCGTCCCCGGCCTCATCGACATGCTGCCGGACCCCTCGATTTTCTCCGATGCCGGCGCCCTGTATACACAAGGCGTGTGGCCGGATGGAATGGCCCCCGCGCAGCGCTGGCTCGACCAAAGCCGCGCCCTCAAACCGGCCCTGACGGGCAGCCCGCTGCTCGACCGCACAACGCTGCTCGTCTCGCTCGGCCACGGTACGGTCTCCTCGGTCGTAACCAGGAACGGTAAAGTGACCGGTGGACCGAAGAACGGTATCGGCGATGGAACCGTACCCGGCAAGTGCGCGGCCATCCCGGGCGTGCCGGCGTTCAAAGTCGACAAGGAACACGGGACGATTCCCGGCGATCCGAAGGCCATTCAGGCAGTGGTGGACCTCGTCAAGACCGGCCAGTGCAACCTGCCGGCCGTGCAGCCGAAGGATCTCACCGGCAAGATCGTGGGCAAGGAATCCACCATGCGAGTGGACCCGCCGCAAGAAATGCTGGAGGGCATGCAGACGCGGTTCGAACAAGGCAAGCTGCGCCGCAAGGACTTGCAGTGGCTGATGTCGACCGACGGCGAAATGTAGCCGCTTACTGCAGGTTGAGACCCTGGGTGAGTTCGATGCGTGTCCCCCACGGGTCGGTCAGAAAGGCGAGTGAGATGCCGATATCGGGCCGGTACGCCGGCTCGGTGTCGAGCTTCAGACCGGCCGCTTCGAGCTTCTTGCAGAAAGCCAGCAGATCCTTGACTTCGAAGCCGATGTGATCGACGCTGCGGCCCACCGTGGGTACGGTTCTCTCCGACGGCGAGTAGGTGAGGTTCGCGCCCGGAATATCGGCTGCTTGAAACTTGCCGCGCATCCCGGGAACCGCGCCGAAGTGCTCCGCGTACCACGCGCGCATCTTCTCGACGCCGTCCGTGAAGAAGTGGACGTGATGGTGCTCGATGGGCCGCGTCTGCGCGCTGTCCTCGGTGAACTCCACCTTCACGCCTTCGGGGAACATGACAAACGCCTGCCGCGTCTCCGGCATCTCCCGGACCACCTTGCCCCCAGCGGCCGTGAGCTTCTTCAGCGTGGCCTGGAGATCCGGAACCTTGAAGCCGAGATGATTCACGATCGACCCGTCGGTACCGCCGTTCGACTCGCCCTTTCGCAGCCCGACGAACACGCCCGGAAACTTGACGTACTCCACCGGCCCCATCACGATCTGCTTGCCGCCGAGCGTCTCGATCCACAGCTTCCGCTGCGCCTCCACGTCCCGAACCACGAGGTGAATATGTCCCATCGAAACCCCAGTGGAGTTCGGCGGAGCCGTCTGCCCAAACGCAACCTGCCAACAAACGGCAATAAGCGGTAGTAATCTGATGTTCATAACCTTTCCCCTATTCCTCACCCACCTTCAACACCGCTAGGAACGCCTCCTGCGGGATGTCTACCCGCCCGACCCGCTTCATGCGCTTCTTGCCCTCCTTCTGCTTCTCGAGCAGCTTGCGCTTGCGCGTGATGTCGCCGCCGTAGCACTTGGCCAGCACGTTCTTGCGCACCGCCGGGATGGTCTCGCGGGCGATCACCTTGGTGCCGATCGCCGCCTGCAGCGCCACTTCGAACATCTGCCGGGGAATCAGCTTGCGCAGCCGCTCGATGAGGGCCTTGCCGCGCTCGTAAGCATAATCCCGGTGGACGATCATGGATAGTGCATCTACCGGGTCGCCGGCCACCAGCACATCCAGCTTCACCATCGGCGAGACGCGGTATCCGGCCAGGTGGTAGTCGAGTGACGCGTAGCCGCGCGAAGCCGACTTCAGGCGGTCGTAGAAATCGAGGACGATCTCGTTCAGCGGCAGTTCGTAGGTCAGCAGCACCCGCCCCGTACCAATGTACTCGAACTTCTTCTGCGTGCCGCGCTTCTCCTCAAGCAGCTTGAGGATCTCGCCCAGGTACTCCTCGCGCGTGATCACTGTCGCGTCGATGATCGGCTCCTCGGTGGTGTCGATCTCGTTCGGGTTCGGAAACTTCGTCGGATTATCGACTTCGATCACGGTCCCGTTGTGCAGCGTCACGCGATAGCGCACGCCGGGCGCGGTGGTGATGAGATCGATCTGAAACTCGCGCTCCAGCCTCTCCTGCACAATCTCCAGATGCAGCAGCCCGAGAAAGCCGCAGCGGAAGCCGAACCCCAGCGCCACCGAGCTTTCCGGCTCGAAGTTGAACGCGCTGTCGTTGAGGCGCAGTTTCTCCAATGCGTCACGCAAAATGCCATGGGCGTGCGACTCCACCGGATAGAGTCCGGCGAACACCATCGGCTTGATCTGCTCGAAACCCGGCAGCGGCTCGGCGGCGGGGTTCTTGTCGTCGGTCACTGTATCGCCGATCTGGGCATCCGAGACGGTTTTGATGTTGGCGAAGAGGAAGCCGACCTCGCCCGCCGACAGTTCGTCGGCTGGGATCGGTTTAGGCGACTGATATCCCAGCCCCTCTACCTCACAGACCTTGCCGTTCGACCACAGGCGGATTTTCTGGCCCAGCCGGAGGCGGCCGTCGACGACGCGAAGCAGGGTGATGACTCCGCGATAGGGATCGAACCACGAGTCGAAAACCAGCGCGCGCAGCGGCGCTTCGGGGTCGCCGCGCGGTGGCGGTACACGCTTCACAATCGCTTCGAGGATCTCGTGGACGCCGGTCCCCTGCTTGGCGCTGGCAAGGATGGCTTCCGAGGCATCCAACCCGATCACGTTTTCGATCTGCTCCCGGATGCGGTCGGGCTCGGACGCCGGCAGATCGATCTTGTTGATCACCGGAATGATCTCAAGATTGTGGTGCAGCGCCAGGTATGTGTTGGCGAGCGTCTGCGCCTCCACCCCCTGAGACGCGTCTACTACCAGCAGCGCGCCCTCGCAGGCCTGGAGGCTGCGCGAAACCTCATAGCTGAAATCGACGTGACCGGGCGTATCGATGAGGTTGAGCTGATACAGGTTCCCGTCGTCGGACTGGTGCATAAGACGGACCGCGTGGGCCTTAATGGTAATTCCACGCTCGCGCTCGAGGTCCATCGTGTCGAGCACCTGCTCCATCATTTCGCGCTGCGAAAGAGCGCCGGTGACCTCCAAAAGGCGGTCGGCGAGCGTACTCTTCCCATGATCGATATGCGCGATGATGGAGAAGTTCCGAATAAATGCGGGATCCATGCGGTAGAATGTTGAGGCTGTAGCCTCAATTATCCCATAGGCGCCGGATAGGGCCGCACTGACAACCGTCCGCTCATGAGCCACAAGACATTCGAAGGCCAACTCAACAGTAAAGGTCTGAAGTTCGCCATTCTCGTTTCGCGCTTCAACAGCTTCGTCACGGACCGGCTGTTGGCCGGCGCGCTCGACGCGCTGCACCGCACCGGCTGCGCTGAATCCGACATCGAGATCGTCCGCGTGCCAGGCTCGTGGGAACTTCCCGTCGTCGCGCTGGAAATCGGCCGGCAGAAGCGCCACGACGCGATTATTGCGCTGAGCGCGGTGATCCGTGGCGACACACCGCATTTCGACTACGTCGCCTCGGAAGCGGTCAAAGGTCTCGGACAAGTCCCGATGCAGACCGGGGTTCCAGTGGCATTCGGGGTCCTCACGACGAACACGCTCGAGCAGGCTATCGACCGCGCCGGCGCCAAGAGCGGCAACAAGGGATTCGACGCGGCGATGTCCGCCGTCGAAATGGCGAGCCTCATGCGCAAGCTTCGCGGCGCGTCCTGAGGAATGCCTTCGCGCTTTCGCGGCCGCCAACGGGCCCTGCAAATCCTCTACTTGTGGGACGTCAGGAAAATCCCGGTGGAAGAGGCCATCAACACCTATTTCAGTCCGCTTGCGGTGGAGGAGGACGAAGAAGTACCCGAACGCGACGATTTCTCGCTCGACCTGGCGCACGGTACCACTGGCAATCAGAAGGACATCGACGAACGGATCGCCCGCCATTCGGAACACTGGCGCCTGGAGCGGATGGCCGTGGTCGACCGCAACATCCTGCGCCTGGCGACGTTCGAAATGGCATTCCTCAAGACCCCGCCGCCGGTCGTGATCGACCAAGCCCTCGAATTGGCGCGGCGGTTCTCCTCCGACGAGTCGGTGGCGTTCCTCAATGGAGTCCTGGACTCGATCCGCCAGGGTCTCGCCGAACCGGCGGAAGACCCACCCGGTGGGCGGCGACAAGCGCCTGACCCAGGCTGAGTCCGCCATCGCCGGCCGGCACTTCGGCCTGGGTGAACACCTCAAAACGGGATTCCTCCAGCCGCACGATCAGGTTCTCCAGCAGATAGGCGTTCTGGAAGCTGCCGCCACTCAGGCAGACGCGGTTCAGGCCCGTCCGCTCGCGCAGGATGACGGCGATTTTCGCGAACACCTCGACCAGTCCCTGGTGGAATCGAAGGCTGATGCGGCCGGCGGGCGCTCCCTGCTCCAGATCGCGCATCAGTTCCTCGAACATCGGCCGCGTGTCAATCCGCCAGCAGCCATCCGCCTCGCGGAGGGAGATCGGGTACCCTCCCGCTTCCTTCCCTGCCTCCTCCATCGCCATTTCCAACTCGATGGCCGCCTGGCCCTCATAGTTGACGTGCTCGCGAATCCCGGCGAGCGCCGCTACGGCATCGAATAGCCGGCCACAACTCGACGTAAGCGGAGTGTTCACGCCACGGTCGATCATTCGCAAGAGAACTTCTATCTCCAGCCGGTCACGCCCCTCCAGAAAGGGAATCTTCAGATCTAGAAACTCGCGCCCGAAGTGGTGGGCCAGGTAACCAATGCCCATCCGCCAAGGTTCCTGGATGGCCTTAGCGCCGCCCGGCATGGGCACATAGTCGAGATGAGCTGCGCGATCGAATTCGCTGTAGCCGGCCAGCAGCACCTCGCCGCCCCAGATGTGCCCGTCCGTTCCATAGCCTGTGCCGTCGAGCGCAATGCCGATAACCCGTCCGTCCAGATGATTCTCCGCCATGCAACTGGCGATGTGCGCGTGGTGGTGTTGCACCCCCACAAGGCGGACCCCCGTCTGGGCGCGCGCCCAACGTGTGGAGAGGTAGTCGGGGTGCAGGTCGTAGGCAACGATCCGCGGCTCGATCTCGAGAATCCGCTCGAGGTAGGACACCGCCTCTTCAAAGAACCGGAAGCCCTCGATATTCTCCAGATCGCCGATATGCTGGCTCAGAAACGCGTGACGCCCCTTGGTCAGGCAGATAGTGTTCTTAAGCTCGCCGCCGGTGGCAAGGATAGGCGGCATTTCGCGATCAAGGAAGACCGGAACCGGGACGGATCCGCGCGACCGGCGCCATGTGCGCGCCCGGCCACCCATCACACGCACGACCGAATCGTCGGCGCGCAGCAGGATCTCGCGGTTGTGGACCACGAAGCAATCCGCCAGGCCGCAGAGCCGCATCACGGCCTCGCGATTGTCGATGGCGATCGGCTCTTCGCTCCGGTTTCCGCTGGTCATAACCAGCGCCTCGAAACCACCTTTGGCGAACAAAACGGAATGCAGTGGCGCGTACGGCAGGAAGACCCCGAGGGTGCGATTGAACGGCGCAACGGCCGCGGCGATCGGGCTGGGCTGCCGCCGCGGCAGCACGACGATGGGGCGCTCCGGACGCCACAGCAATTCGCGTGACACGCTATCCACCACAACGAAGCGTTCCGCCGTGTCGAGATCGGCGACCATGACGGCGAACGGCTTCTCGACGCGCTGTTTCCTTTGACGCAGCAGATCGACCGCCGACGGATTGGTTGCATCCACCGCCAGATGAAAGCCGCCCAAGCCCTTCACCGCGACGACCTGTCCGGCATGAAGCCGGCCGGCGGCCTCGGCCAACGGATCGGAAGTCTCGATCAGGGCGCCAACGGCGTCCCACAACTCGACGCGCGGGCCGCAATCCCAGCAGGCGTTTGGCTCGGCGTGAAAGCGGCGGTTGCCCGGATCCTCGTATTCCCGCCGGCAGGCCTCGCACATTGGGAACACCGCCATGGACGTACGCGCGCGATCGTAAGGGATGTCGCGCACAATCGTGAAGCGCGGACCGCAATTGGTGCAGTTGATGAACGGGTACAAATAACGCCGGCCGGCCGGGTCGAACAACTCACGCAGGCAGTCTTCGCAGACGGCCACATCCGCCGAGATCAGCGTGCGCGGTTCCCCACGGGCCCGGCTCTCAAGAATGCGAAACGTAGTGTCGCCGTTCAGCGGCAACTCGCGTATCGACGTCCCGGTGATGCGCGCCAGCGGCGGCGCCTCGTCTCGAAGCCGCGCCAAGAACTCAGCCACCGCTTCGTCCGGTCCCTGAATCTCAATCGTCACCCCCGACTCGGTGTTCGCGATGTTCCCCGCCAAGCTGCGTTCCATCGCCAGACGATACACGAACGGGCGGAATCCCACACCTTGGACGATGCCCGAGACCTCGACCGATTTGCGTACCGTCATCGCCGCCCCTTCAAGTTCGAGCGGCGGCACAGGCAGCCATCCGGCGGTTGAGCCACTCGACCCAGGGGTCGAAGCCCTGGCCGGTGAGGCTCGATACCTGGACGATCTCCACTCCCGGATGAACCCGCCGCGCGCTCTCCTTGGCGCTGTCCAGGTCGAACGGAACGTAGGGCAGCAGGTCGATCTTGCTGATCACCACGAGTTCGGCCCGGAAGAACATGGCCGGGTATTTCAATGGCTTATCGTCGCCTTCGGTCACGGACATGACAACGACCTTCGCCGCTTCGCCCAAGTCGTAGCCGGCGGGGCACACCAGATTGCCGACATTCTCGATCAGCAAGAGATCGAGATCTTCGAGACGCCAGCCGGCGAGCGCGCGTTCAACCATGTGCGCTTCGAGGTGACACGTCCCTCCGGTTGTGATTTGCCGGGCCGGGAATCCGAAGCGAGCCAGCCGCCGCGCGTCGTTATCCGTTTGAATATCCCCTGTCAGGACCGCGACGCGGCCGGAAGCCGGCAGCCGCTCCAGCGTTCGCTCCAGCAGCAATGTCTTTCCTGCTCCCGGAGAACCCAGCAGGTTCAAACAAAAGACGTCGTGCTCCTGGAACTGGGCGCGCAATCCGGCGGCGATGCGATCGTTCTCGCTCAGAGCTTTCTTTTCCAGCGGTACGCGGTTCATCATGTTTCTACCTCCAGGTAGGCCAATTCCAGTTCGTCGCCGGCCAGGAACTTCGTTTCGGTGGAGCCGCACACGGGGCACTCCGGGCGGTACCCTTCGACTACGAAAGCATGGCCGCAGGGGCAGCACGTCCGGCGCTGTCTGACAGCTTCAATCTCGAACGCCAACGACTCCCAGGGCGTCTCACGCACGAGCAGGTCCAGGCAGTAGCGCAATGCTTCGGCATCGACGCCGGCCAACTCGCCGACGCGCAGACCGGCTTTCGCCACACGGGCGCCGGGATGCCGCCGCGCTTCGGCTTCCACCGCCTCCAGGATCGAATTCGCGATGCCCAATTCGTGCATGACGCTCGCCTTTAGCAGATGCGCGGTAGTTGGTCGCCTGCCAGCATGTCCACAATGCGGGTGGAGCCGAGCACGGTCCGCATGGTGACCACACCCGGATCGCCCTCCATAACCGTGCCGATCATCCGCGCCTCCCTGCCCAACGGGTGGGCGCGCATGGCGGCGAGCAGCGCTTCCGCGGCCGTCCGATCCACGATCGCTACCAGTTTGCCCTCGTTGGCGACGTACAGCGGGTCGAAACCGAGCAGTTCGCAGGCTCCCTTCACCTCCTCGCAAATGGGAATCTGGCGTTCGTCGAGGTGGATCCCAACGCGCGACTGAGCGGCGATCTCGTTGAGCGCGCTCGACAGCCCGCCGCGCGTCGGATCGCGCAGACAGCGGATGGCAGGCGTTACGTCCAGCATCGCCCGCACCAGAGTATCGAGCGGCGCGGAATCGCTGGTCACTGGGCACTCAAACTCGATGCCCTCGCGTTCGGCCAAAACGGCGATGCCGTGCTCTCCGATCGAGCCGCTGAGTAGGACGCAGTCGCCCGGCTTCGCCTGGCTGGCGGAGAGACGCACCCCGTCGGGCACCAGCCCGATCCCAGTGGTGATGATGAACAGTCCGTCGGCCTTTCCACGCTCGACCACCTTGGTATCTCCGGTGACCACCGCGACCCCGGCTTCGCGAGCCGCGCGCTCCAGCGACGCCACGACGCGGCGCAGCGTCTCCATGGCCAATCCCTCTTCCAGGATGAAGGCGGCGCTCAGGTAAAGCGGA
Organism: uncultured Solibacteraceae bacterium; assembly: GCA_964413655.1. Lineage (GTDB taxonomy): Bacteria > Acidobacteriota > Terriglobia > Bryobacterales > Bryobacteraceae > CAYPUQ01. The sequence continues at coordinate 21,732 of CAYPUQ010000015.1, forward strand.
CGGGCACCACCCATGGCGAGGTCGTTCACCGTGCCATGCACCGCCAGCGAGCCGATATCTCCGCCCGGGAAGAACAGTGGCTTCACGACGAAGGAGTCCGTGGTGAATGCAATGCGAAGACCGTCGAGGCTGACGATCGCCTGGTCGTCCAGGCGAGCCAGAACCGGATTCTGGAACGCCGGCAAGAACACATCACGAATCAGCCTGTCCGACAGGATTCCCCCGCTGCCGTGGCCGAGCAGAATCTCCTCCCCTGCCGGCAGAGGCGCCGGACAGGCGAGATCGAACGGCCTCTCTTCCCGACGGCTCATCGCTGCGCCTCGCTCGCGGCGGCGGGCCGCCGGTACCGGTAGTAGGCGGCGCAGGCGCCTTCACCCGACACCATGAGAGCGCCCAGTGGGTTCTCCGGTGTGCAGCGGCTGGCGAACGCCGGACAGTCCGCGGGCTTTTTCAAACCTTGCAGAACCTCGGCGCTGATGCAGTCAACCGGCTCTTCCACACTGTGGGACTCAAGGTCGAAGATCCTCTCAGCATCGTAGGCGGCGTACTCCGGCCGCAGGCGCAGCCCGCTCGCCGCGATCGGACCGATGCCACGCCACTTCCGGTCGCACACCTCAAAGACTTCCTCGACGATCTTCCGCGCGGGAAAGTTGCCCTCATAGCCTACAGAACGCCCGTACTGAATTTCGAGAGAGGCGCGCCCGCCTTCGAGTTGGGCAACCAGCATGGAGACCGCTTCCAACAGGTCGAGCGGCTCGAAACCACCCACCACGATCGGTACGTGAAACTCGCGGGTTAACGTGTCGTAGTCCTGGCAGCCCGCGACCGTGCAGACGTGGCCGGGAGCAATCAGTCCTTGAACGCGATTGGTGGGCGAGGCCAGGAGCAGGCCGATGGCCGGCGGCACGAGCGCATGCGCCGCCAGCATCGAGAAGTTATTCAGGCCTTCCGCCCGCGCCTGCCGGACCGCCATGGCATTGGCCGGCGCGGTGGTCTCGAATCCGATCGCGAAGAAGACCACGCGGCGTTCCGGCAGCGCGCGCGCGATCTTCAGCGCATCCATCGGCGAGTAGACGATCCGCACATCGCCACCACCGGCGCGCGCGCGAAGCAAGTCCGAGCGCGAGCCGGGCACGCGAAGCATGTCGCCGTAAGAGACCAGCGTCGCGTCCGGCCGCGAGGCGATTTCGATCGCCTTGTCGACTATCTCGACCGGCGTGACACAGACCGGGCACCCGGGGCCGTGTACCAATTCGATTTCCGGCGGGAGCAACTCGTCGAGGCCGTAGCGCATGATGGTGTGGGTCTGCCCACCGCAGATCTCCATCAGCACCCAGCGGCGGGTTACCGTTTGGGCAATGCTCGCGATCAGGGCGCGGGCAATACGCTCGTCCCGGTATTCGTCCACGAACTTCACGGCGTACCCTCCTCACTGTCGAGCAAGCCGGCTTCCGACAGAAGTTGATAGGTTCGCTCCGCCTCCTCCCGGTCCACCCGGCTGATGGCAAAGCCGACGTGGACGATCACATAATCGCCCGTGGAGGCTTCCGGGACGAAATCGAGGTAGGCTTCGCGTACGATCCCGCCGAACTCAACGCGTCCGATACGGCTGCCGCCGCGCTCGTCGATACTTAGAACTCTGCCGGGTACGGCTAGGCACATCGGCCATTGCCTCCTTTCAATTGGTCCAACAGCCGGTCGAGGATTTGGGGTATCTCGGCGGCCAGCGCGGCGGATAGCTCGGATCGAACCGAGGCCTTCGCAATCCGGATAGCGGCCAGCGTGAAGCGAACCGCCTCCAATCCGGGAGTAACCGCGCGGAGAAGCTCGACGGCTTGGAGCGCCGAGAGGCTGTGCGCGTGTCCCTGCCTTGCGGCGAAGTCCTCAAAGCAGTCTCTTGTCACTACGACCTCACCCGGCCGGCCGTGATCCAACAAAGCATCGACCAGGATCACGTGCCGCCGCCCCTCAAGCTGGTTCGTGCACCGCAGCAGGTCCGTCCCGCCACAGATCACTTCGACATTCGCCGGCAGCCTCGGATCTTCGCGCAGCCGTTCCGCCAAATGCCATCCGATGCCTTCGTCGCCCATCAGTGGGTTGCCGAGTCCGATCAGGAGAACCGGACTGGCCTTCATACCTGCACCTCGCGCGGGACCGCAGCCGCCGCGGGCAGCCGAATCGTAAACGTGCTTCCCTTGCCGGTCTCGCTCTGAACCGAGATGGTGCCGCGATGAGTCGTGACGATCCCGTACGCGATCGAAAGCCCAAGCCCCGTGCCATGACGGCTTTCCTTGGTAGTGAAGAAAGGATCGAAGATCTTGTCGATCATATCGGGGGGGATGCCACGACCCGTATCCGCTATGCGAACCTCGACAAACTGCTCCGAATCGCCAAGGGTGACGATGGTGATGGTGCCCTTCTCGTCCATCGCCTGAACGGCGTTGATGAGGAGATTCATGAAGACCTGCTGGAACTGGGACCGGTCGCCGGTCACTGCCGGCAACTCCGGATCCAGGTCCTTCACGATCTTGATATTGAAGAACAGCGACTGCCTGCCGATTAGCGACAGCGTATCGTTCACCAACGCGTTCAAGTCGAGCGGCTCCATGTTCCCCTTGGACTGACGCGAGAAATCCAGCAGCCCCTTCACAATGCCGCGGCACCGCTCGCTCTGCTTGACCACCTCGACGAGGTTCTCGCGATTGGGATCGGACGGCGGAGTATCTTCGAGCGTGAGGGCCGTCAAGGAAAGAATGGCGCCGAGCGGGTTGTTGATCTCGTGCGCCACGCCGGCGGCGAGCAGGCCGAGCGAGGCCAGCCTCTCCGACTGCGCCACGCGCGCCTGCATGGCCACCAGTTCCTCGGAGCGCTGCCGCACTTTCTCCTCGAGCGTCCGCCCCCACTCCTCGAGATCGGCCTTCATGGTCCGAAGGCTCGCCAGCATGGTGTTAAAGGAATCCGCCAACTGCGCGACCTCGCCCTGCGAGTCCGAGCGGACCTCACGGTCGAAGCGCCCAGCCGCGATGCTCTGGGTAGCGGCGACCATCTCGCCGATCGGCCGCGTGATGTTGCGGATCATGTAGTAGGTGATCCCGATGATGCAGATGAAGCCAACCGTCGCGACGGCGAAGAAGGAGAGGATCACCTGGTTGCGCGTCGAGGTGTAGGTGCTCTCCAACAGGCCCGCGAAGAGCGCGCCAACGACCTGCCCATCGTAATTGCGAATCGGCGCATAGCGGCTGAGGTACCATTCGTTCACGACAAACGCGGGGCCTTGCCAACTTTCGCCCCGGCCCAGCACCTGCTCCTCGACTTGCGGCGCGGCGCGCGTGCCGAGCGCACGCCGGCCGTCGTTCGTTCGCACGTTGGTCGAGATGCGGAAATTGTTCTGGAAGATGGTGACGCTCCCGATCTCCTGACTTCGGAATCGCTCGTCCCGCAACAGGAGGTCCGAGACGCGGTCTACTATCGTGAAGTTGCCATTCAGAAGAATGCCTCCATACAGCACGCCCGGAGCGCCACTCGTGGCTCGGCGGACGGGCGCGGCGGCGATCAGAACCATGCCCGATGTCTCTTCGCGGCGGTTGAAAGGCTTCGTCCGGGGTGTGTCCACCAAACGCGTTCGCGCCCGGCCGCTCAGCAGCGGGTTCTCCTTCTCGAGTTGTTCCGCCGGAACGATCTCGGTCGCGGCGGCCACCCGGCCGGAGCGCGCGGCAGCCACGACACTGACCGGGGCCACGCTGTCCCCCACCTCGCTCGGATTCGAGACGCGCAGCACGACCCGGCCCTGCTCGTCGGCGAGCGCGAGAAAGTCGCAGCCTGCGTTGTCGCGGATTCGTTCCAGATAGGCCAGTAAGGCGCGGCGATCGCCGGTGGACAGATACTGTGCAATCGTCGTCCCGGACGCCGTCAGTTCCACGGTGCGCTTCAGATCGTCTAGCTGCTGGTCATAAATCATGCGGGCGGTGGCGAGGTTGTTGTCGACCGCGCGCATCACCTGCATCTTGATCGTGGAGCTGACAATCCACGAGCCAACCATCGATGTGGCCAGTCCGCCGATCCCGAGGATCACCAGGTAGGTGAGGATCAGCCTCGCCTTTAGTGACAGACCCCGGGATGGAGAGTCACTCTTCATGGCGCTTGCGGATCAGGTGAACCGAACAGGAGATGCACGGGTCGTATGCCCGCACGATCATCTCCAGTCTCCTCCGCAGTTCCATCGTCTCCTTGCTCTCGGACTGCTCAACCGAGCGTCGCAGATGATCTTCGATGCTGGCCGCGTTCAGCGCGGTGGGCGTGATCACGTCGGCCGACTCCACCTTACCTGCTGCGTCGTAGCGGTAACTATGGATCAGGATCCCGCGCGGCGCTTCGGTCACGGCCGTGCCAACCCCGGCTTTTGGGTGAACGGCGGCGGGTGCATGGTCCTCGATGCCATGTTCGAGCAGCCACTCGACTTTCTCGAGCGCCCGATGGACGTCGGCGGCCAGTTCCACCATCTGGGCCTTGTTGTTGTCCATGGGGTTGTCCGAGGGCAGCACTAGGCCAAGTTTCTCCATGACCGCGAGCGAGCGGCCGTCCAGCTTCACACGGTTTGCGGTAAGCCTGGCCAAGGCTCCAACCATGAACGGCTGGCCGTTAAACATGCTGTGCTTGGCGTGAGAGTGGGGCACGGCCTTCTCATTGGCGAACGACCGGTAGTCCTCCACCGCGATCTTCGTTCCGCCGCCATTGGCCAGCACGGCGATCTCATCACCGAAGTAGTAGCCATATTCCATGGGCGGCGTAAGCGCCGCAAACACCGTCTCGGCGCGGCAGAGCGGTGCGGCGGGCAGGGAGGCCACTATGTCGATCGCGGTCTGGCAATCGGCCACACCGGCCACGAGATCCCGCCGCAGGGCGATCAACTGGTCCACGGTCGGAACTCGTCCGAACCCGCCGACGACCGCGTTCACCGGATGGACGGCGCGTCCGCCGATGACCTCCTGGAGCGAGTTGCCCAGTTTCTTCAATCGCAGCGCCATTTTCACGGCGTCGGGATGGTCCGCCGCCAGCGCCGTCGCGCTCGGATAGCCCAGGTAATCGGGCGCGGCGAGAAGAAAGATGTGTAAGGCATGGCTCTCGATGTTCTCCCCGAGGAACATCAGATCCCGCAGCAGTTCCGTCTGCGGCGTCACCTCGACGCCGAAGGCCCGTTCGGTGGCTTTGATCGACGTGAGCGAATGAGCCACCGAGCAAATGGCGCAGATCCGCGACAGGATTTGAGACACATCCTCGAAACTTCGGCCGCGGACCAGCCCCTCCACCAGGCGCGCACCCTCGAACACGTCGAACCGGACGTTGCTGATCGCGTCGCCATCCATCTCTACCGTCACGCCGCCGTGCCCCTCCACACGGGCCAGGTGCTCGATCCTCAGGGTCGTTCTCATGACCGTACTCCTTGCGGCGCGAAGGTTCTCAGCTTGCGGGCAATCTCATCCTGGGGTATCCCCCGTTCACCAAACATCGCCATCGCGGAAGCGACGTTGGCGTCGTCGGCTGGACCGCGGCACCCAACGCAGGGGATGCGCAGCGCCGGGCAGCGGGCGTCGCACCCAGCGACCGTAAGCGGCCCGCAGCAGACCTCGCCCTTCTCGACAAGCAGACAGTTGTACTCCCTGAGCCTGCACTCGACGCACACGGCATACTTCGGCAGCAGGGGGGCGTCGCCATTGAGCAGGTTGGCCACCGCCGAAAGAAACTCCTCCTTTTCGATGGGACAGCCCGCGATCTGGAAGTCGACCTTGACGACCTCCCGCAGTGCGCGCGCGGGCAGTGAGTCGTACGCAGCGCCCAGCGGCCCGTAGATCTCCTCGATCCACTTCGCGCGCCGCCCGTTTCCATCCGTCGCGGCGATGCCGCCCCAGACCGCGCACGTCCCGATGGCCACCAGGGTGCGCGCCCGCGCCCGGATACGCTTGAGCGTGTCCTCGTCGCGCTGGCTCATCACGGCGCCTTCCACGAACGCGACATCCAACTCGCATCGTTCATCGTTCGCCGACGACGCCATCAGGAAGTCCCGGATGTCGAGCAGACTGACCAGATCAAGCAACCGGTCCTCGCAGTTCAGGATCACGAGTTGGTCGCCGGCGCAACCAGTGAGACCGAAGATTCCAACGGTTGGTTTGCTCATATCATCTCCGGCAGGTTGATCGCATCCCAATAAGTGAAGATGGGACCGTGCAGGCAGGTGTACTTATAGCCAATGCTGCAGTGGCCGCACTTCCCGACGCCGCATTTCATCCGCCGCTCCAGCGACATCAGAATGCGGTCCTTACGAAAGCCGAGGTCGAGCAGCTTCTGAAGAATGTACTTGTAAACGACCGGCGGTCCGCACACGGCCGCAAAAGTGCGCGTCGAGTCGATTTGGGCGAAATCGAACAGAGCCGGCAGAAGGCCGATTCGATTCTTCCAGGTTCCTCCGGAGTCGGCGTCCACCGTGAGCAGGCAATTCAAGCCGGTTCGGTCGACCAGCGAGACCAACTCCTCCCGGAACAGCATGTCCGCCGGCGTCCGGGCGCCGTACATCAGCGTGACACTGCCAAACCGGTCGCGGTTGTCGAGCACGTACCAGAGCAAGGAGCGCAGGGGCGCCATGCCGAGGCCGCCGGCGGCCAGCAGGAGATCGTGGCCGGCGATCTCGGACACGGGAAAGCCGTTCCCATACGGCCCGCGGACACCCACTACGTCATTCGTGGTCATCCGGTATAAGGCGCCGGTAACGCGCCCCGCCCGGCGAACGCAGAGTTCGAGGATGCCCTGCCGCGAGGGCGACGACGAAATCGAGATCGGCGCCTCCCCGGTTCCGGGGATGCTTAACATGACGAATTGGCCCGGCTGGTGCTTGAACGTTTGCGCCATCCGGTCGTCGACAAACCGTAAGGTGAACAGGTAGTTGTTGTCCACCATTTCGTGGATGCCGACGATCCGCGCCGCATGCGGCTGGTATGGGTTGGCGGTCAGCACGGGCTGCCAGACCGGGGCTTCAATGGTTAGCGGCATGTTGCACTCCTCGCAGCTTCTGTAGCACCTCGACAATGTCGATCTTCACCGGACAGGCCGTGATGCAGCGGCCGCATCCCACGCAGCTCGGCCGCCCGTATTCGGCAACGAACCCGCGCTGTTTGTGATAGAAGCGGAACTTGATGCGGCTGGCCGGCGTCCGCCGGAAGTTCTCCCCGCCGGCCACCAGCGCGTGGGTCGAGAACAGGCACGAGTCCCAGGTTCGCGTTCGCGTGCCCGCGCGCGAGCCCAACTCCACCTGATCCGCGACATCGTAGCAGTAGCAGGTGGGGCACACCATGCTGCAGTTTCCGCAGGACAGGCATTTCTCCCCTAGTTCCTCCCAGAGTTCGCTGTGGTACTCCATTTCGAAGATCTCGGGAAGGTCGCGAATCTCCACGTCGATCTGAAAGGCCGCCCGCTTGCCGCTCGACCGGCGCTTGTACTCGTCCAGGTCAGCCGCCGTGGGCGGCTCGAAGAGCGGACCGGTCGCCAGCACCATGTCGTCGCCGAAGGCGGTCCCCACCATGGTCAGGTAATAATCGCCGATGTCGTAAAGGAAGAGATCGAAGCCGCGGTCCACAAAGTCGGCCCGCATCGAACGGCAGAAGCAGTGCTCGTCGGGTATGCAGTCGATCCCAATAATCGCGATGCTCTTTCGCCGGGCTTGATAGTAAGGATCGGGGTAGGTCCCGGCAAACACCTGGTCCAGGATGTTCAGCGCGTAAATATCGCAGGCGTGCAAGCCGAACAGGATGACGCGCTTGTCCATTCCGTCGGTGGCGGGCACGTAGCCCTTTCCGGGCTGATATTGGAAGAGTGTCTCGCGCGGCGGCAGGAAGTACTTTTTCGGCGGCAGGATCGTCCGCGGGTAGTTCAGCCGTGCCTCCGACCACCGGTTCAGCCGCCGGAGGACATACTGGCCGTCCTGCTCCACCGGACCGTGGACCTCCCCGAACTGCTGTACCACCGAGGCGAAGAAGTCGAGATTCCGCTTCGCGAGCTTTAGGATCTTCATCCGGCTGCCTCCTCCATTCCCAGGTGCTGCCGGATCTTGCCGAGCATCATGGGCATATCGACCGGCTTCGGGAAGAACTCGTCGTGCGCCAGCCATCCGCTGTCCGGCGCGACCCGAAACTCCGGGAACTGGGCATACAGCGAGGTCAGCACGAAGATCGGCACGTCCTTTAATTCCGCCGTGCGGCGAATCTCCTGCACGGCGAAAAACCCCTCCGTCCGTTCCCGCATGACGATGTCCATGATCACCAGATCGGGGTGCGCCATCTTCGCCAGCCGCAAGCCCTCCTTGCCGTCACGCGCCTCCAGCACCTGGAAGCCGTTCGCGCGCAGATATGCGCCGACCGCCTCGGCGAAATCGGCATCGTCGTCGACCATGAGAATCGTCTTCATGATTCGTCACTCCCTTGTTGACGCCACACCGGCAAGCACACGCGAAACACCGAGCCGGTATCGACCTTGCTTTCGACGCCGATGCTCCCGCCCAATTCCGAGACGATCTTCCGGCAAATCGCCAGGCCGAGTCCGGTCCCGCTGGTCTTCTTGACGCCCTCGTCCTTAACGCGGAAGAACTCGTCGAACAGAAATGGAACGTACTTCTCCGGGATCCCGATCCCGGTGTCGGCCACCGAGACGGTTACCTCGCCGTCCCGGTGCCCGGCCGCCACCGTCACCTTGCCGCCGGGCCGGTTGTACTTGATAGCGTTCGCGATCAGGTTGTCGAAGAGGACTGTTAAGCACTGCCGGTCCCCGGCGACGAAGCAGCCGCCGCCCGGCAGGGCCGTCTCGAAGGAAACCCGCTCGACCGCGGCCTGCTGCTCGTAGGTCTCCAGAATGCCGGCGATCAACCGATTCAAGTCGACCTTGTCCCGTCGCCGCGACAGAGTATCGGACTCCAGTTGCGAAAGCGCCAGCCAGTCCTTGACCATCGCCTGCATTTCCTGGATTCGCTTCAGGCAACGGTCAATCCACTCTTCGCGCTTGGCCGCCACGCCGGGATTATCGCTAAGGTGCTTCAGCACGTCCAGGTACTGATGCACCGCCACCAGGGGCGTCTGGAGCTGATGCGACACGAAGGTCACAAAGCGCCGCTTCAACAGGGCCCGCTCGATCTCGTACTGGCGGCCCTCCGTCACCAACCGCCGCCGCTCCAGGCCGCGGTTCACGATGAGCCGCAGTTCGTCGGGCGAGAACGGTTTGGGCAGGAAGTCGTAAGCACCGGATTTCATCGCCTCGACCGCAGTGTCGATGGTCGCGTAGCCGGTGATGACCACCAGGATGATGTCCGGGTCGATGGCATGGACCCGCCCGATGACCTCCAGGCCGCTCATGCCGGGCATCTTGAGGTCCACGACAACCAGCCCGGGCTTCAACCGGGTTACGCCCTCCAGACCCTGGGCGCCGTCTTCGAACGTCTCCACCCGGAACCCGGTCTTCTCCAGGATCTTCCGGCAGGACAGGCGCATGGCGTAATCGTCGTCGATGACAAGGATCGTTTCCGGCGACACGAGCGCACTCATCGCAGCCTCTTCCGCCTGCAGCAGGCTGCTAGACATGAGCGGAGACCGTGATGGTCTTGATCATCTCCAGCAGCTTGCCGATCTCGATCGGTTTGGTGAGATAAAACTCCGGCCGGATCATCTCCACCTCCGGGCACATCGGGAAGCGTTCATCCGGAGTTTCCTGGATGGAGGAAACCATGACGATCGGGATGTGGCGATACGGCGCGTACTCATCCTGGTATCGCAGCGATTGGGTGATGCCGTATCCCTCGACGGAACTCTCCATCATGATGTCGAGGAGGATGATGTCGGGTTTGTGCTCGACGACCTTGCGCAGGCCCTCGTGGCCGGACTCCGCCTCGATCACTTCATGTCCGTGGCTTTCCAGGAGAGATCGGACCGAGACTCGGAAGTCCTGGTCATCGTCGATTATGAGAACCCTCGGATTAACGGCCATTCGCGTCTCCTTCCTGGCCACCCTCCGAGCAATTCCAGTATAGATCAACTGAAAACAGATATAAAGGTCTTTTGTGCTAATTTGTCCTCCGGCAGCAGGGGTAGAGGCGCCGGCCACGAGGGCCATTCGCTGCCGGCCGCTCTGGATCGGCCGGCGTCGGACGCCATTGAACTTCCTGTTGTGATTTTTGAACTTGGTGCGGAGAGGGGGACTTGAACCCCCACGGGATTGCTCCCGCTAGCACCTCAAGCCAAACCAGACGGTTTCCCGGGGTTTCCTGGAGGTGCATCTCGTTGAATTGAAACGGGGGCGGTTTCCTGGGGTTTCGCGGTATTTCGGCAACACCGTTAATAGACCATTAACAGAGGGCGGGGGCGCAAGGGGGGCGTAACGCCGGTTGAACCTTCGCAAAATTGCGAATACAATGAAATTGATTGCCGCGGACCAGCGTAGTCCTTTACTGTGAGGAAGACGGATCGTGCCCGTTTCTGACGTGGATCGACAAGTTGCCGGCGAAGGCTCAGGACAAGTGCTTTCTTCGGTTGGAGCGCTTGGGCGAAATCGGACACGAGTTGCGGAGGCCAGAGGCGGACTATCTGCGGGATGGAGTCTACGAACTGCGCGCCAGCCTTCAAGGCATCCACTACCGGATCCTCTATTTCTTCCATGGCGCCGTAGCGGCCGTTGTGTCTCACGGCTTCGTGAAGGAGAGAGTCGTGCCAGCAAGGGAGATCGACCGGGCTATCGAGCGTAAGAGACGGTTTGAGACAGACCCCGAGCGGCACAGCCGTACGGAGAGGTAATTTGGCAACGAAACGCAAACCCACGACCGACGCCCTGGCGATCCTTCAGCGGCGACTCTATGAGGGCAAGCCGGGGCGCATCAAGAGACTTGAGGAAGCCCGGGCCAACGAGGATATCGCGCGGAAGATTCGCGAGATTCGCGCGAAGGCGAATCTGACCCAGGCAGGCGTCGCCAGGCTCATTGGCACCACGGCTTCAGTGATCTCCCGGCTTGAGGACGCGGATTACGAAGGCCATTCGTTGGCCATGCTCCGAAGAATCGCGGCCGCCCTGGATCGGCGCGTGGAGATTCGCTTCGTTCCCGTCCGGCGCTCCGCCTGAAATACTCTGCCCGGCGGAGTCATCCACTTCAGCGGGCCGGAAGTTCGGCCGCTTAAAGGGAGGACCGGATGCCGGGAGATGGACATGCGCCAGCGGGGGCGTTCTGGCACGATGACGGTGCGGCGGCGCTGAGACGGTCGTTGAGCCACGTGACTGACGGTTCGGTGCTGACCGACGCCGAGATCGTCCGCCTGGGCCGCGAACGGTTGGCGGCCAGCGGCGCGATCGAAGACCTGCTGCTCGTTGAAACCATGATCCAGCAGGTCTGTAGCGCACCCGTTCTGGACCTGCAGGCTCTCATCGGACTGCTGGAACGCGGGCGGGACCTGCTCGGCTGCCGGTCGACGCGCTTGGACGAAGGCGTGCTGTTCTCCGGCAAACTCCACTGGGTGGAAGACGACGGCGAGTTCGTTCAGGCGGGATTCAGCAGCAAACGGACTGACCAGGAGGTTCGCGCACTCAACCGAAGGACCGTAGCGATCGATGAGACGCGCAGGGTCGCCACAGAGTGGGCCGAAAGCAAGGACAAACTGGTCATCGGAATGACGCCCGGTGGGGCATGGCTTGACGACTGGTTGGAGCACCGGCTTCCCGGATACCTGGATGACAAAGAGAAGGAGGGAATCTGGGACCGCTCCTCGAAGATTTTTGTCGAATCGCTCTCGGGCGAAGTGGATGTATTCCTTGCCTACCCTTGGCGCGAAAAAACATACCGGAGCGTCGAGGCCCGTCCGCTGTTCGACAACCCAAACGTGACCAGGATCGATTTCCACATTCTTCACGCGGTTCCCGAAGAAGTGAAGGCAAAGGTTCGTTCGCCGGCGAAGTATGGGACAAAGGCACTTACTTTCGACTTCATAGGTGGGTAGTATCATTGATCGCTGAGACCGGCGATGCCAGTGAACAACATCCCCGTCGTGTTCATCTCGTCCACTGCCGAGGACCTGGGAGAGTACTGGCGGGCGGCCGAGGCCGGAGCGCAGTCGGCGCGGTTCTATCCGGAGATGCACGACTACTGGGTGGCCAAGGATAACCCGCCGCTCGCCGAATGTCTCGAACGGGTGGCGAAGGCCGACGTCCTGGTTGTCGTCGTCGCGCACCGTTACGGCTGGAAACCGCCCGGTCAACCGGATGGCGGACGCAGGAGCATTACCTGGCTGGAATGCCTGGAGGCGG